>JAAWAC010000038.1 GCA_022791975.1 Lachnospiraceae bacterium
ACGCTCTATATACTGTCTGAAATAACGCTGCTGGCTTTCAAATGAATTTGCCTGGTCTTCATTGTCCGTAGATACACGGCAGTATGCGGCAACCTTTCTCTTTTTGTGCTGTATCTTCCTTTCTTGATTTAGGGTTTCGTATCTATCTATTGACATAAGAATATCTCCTCTCTTTGATTTCGCCCATTTTTACAGGGCATAAAGGTATATCCTTGGGGCGTTTCCCGACAAGCCTGATTATGTAAAAACGTCAAGCAGTTATGCCTGACGTTGCTTTTTTCTAATTTAAATGATATTGTTTTTCAAGCTCAAGCAAACAGCGTTCCCGCTGTGATGCGGTCAACAGATTTCGTTTTTCTAATGATAAAAGGATAGACCTTTGAAAATTCATAAGAAATGCTGCGTGTTCCCGCTCATTCAATTCTGGAACAGGCTCGCCAACATACCTAAATTCTCTATGCTTCAACAGGCAACACCCCCTTATTCTCAATGTATGAGCGAATGATTGTACCATATAACGAGAGGGCTAATCCTTTTTTGAACGCTTTCATCATGCAGCGGACAGCATTCATGAACAGGCAAATAAGCGGAGAACCTGCCCTGCTTCTTTGGGCATTGCGAATATCCGTTTAATCCAATACTGATTTGATTTATAACTAATTGACAACAGCGGCAGGGAGAATCATTTCTTCCCGCCGCTAACCTTTATTTTTTATTTGCCCAAAAAGTAAGATGCATTTGAGCAACCGATTCAAGCAACACAACCCCGTACTTCTTGCCATTCACATCTTTTTCTAGCTCCGCAAGGTAAGAAAGCAGATTGCCTGTGTTCTCGTCCTGCGGTGCAGCAGCGATAAAGTTACGAATCTCTTTGATTTTAGCAAGTAAATCTTCACGCTTTTGCTTTGATAAATTTGTACTCATTTCTGCTCCTCCACCTGTTTCTTAATCAGTTTTGCCTGCAAAATATCCCTCTGCATAGCTAACTCTCCAACGATTTGATCGTTTGTTGATTGACTAAACGGTATAGAAGATACGGAAAGATTAATAGAAGTAGCTGCCGCTATATCTTCATCGCTTATTCTTAATTCTTTAATTTTTTTCATTGCATTTTCTCTATCCAGCAAACCATATCTTTGATAATTACAAATAATATTTTCTATTTCTGCTATATCTTTACTCATTGATTCTTTGTCAAATATGTCTTTCATTGCCTGTTGGCGTGGAGATGATTGTCTCTATTACAGTCTGTAGCTGTTCAGGAGTGTTGGGAAGTTTCCGAAGAAGAAAATCTACATCTACCGTCACACGACTGTCAAAATCGGTAACGGAATAAATGAACAATCCGCCTTTCAGCTTTAGACAGGTTTGCAAGGTTCTTTTTTTCATCAGCAGCGTAAGCATTGACAGCTTTATTGAAAATTTCGTTATCAAGTTTTGTGCGGTACTTAAAGCAATCGCATATTGTTCTTTCCCGGTCATACACGGGCAATGTTACACCATTGAAATTATCTGTAGATTTTCCGATTGTCAGAAAGTCTTTTTGAATATAGTAAGCTTTCATCGGAAATTCTTGAATATTCTTTACGACACGGGATGCTGTTCTCGGTACGGCAATCGACCATTCACGGGGAGAAAAATCATTATATCCAAAATGGAATAATGCAGATTCCACGCAAATAATTCCCTGCGGAAGAAGTTCATGTATTAACTGCTCCTCCGTCACGCCATTGCCCTGGGGAAGCTGATAAAAGCCCCTTCGAATCCTTTCAATAACTCCTTCTTTACAAAAAGCTGCTACCTCGTATTTATTTATCCCCTTATCAGCAAAGTCTGAAGTTTTTGCAATACCGCCGTTATTTTCAATTACATTTTGTATGATTTGTTTCTTATTCAAGAAAACACCAACCTTCCAAATACACAAAGCAAATAATGTATGTTTTTATTATAACATACAATTAGTAGAATCACAACAACTAAGCGCGGACACTATTCTAAATATGCGTGTTAATCGTATATAGCATATCAATTTATTCTCTGAGTTTGTTAAAAAATAAATAGTATTCCCACCAGGCGAAAACATATACGCAGGCAGACAGAATTTCTTCAAAAATGTATTGGCAAACATTTGTTTTCTCCAGTATCATAAGATACTCTCTCAGGAGAAGCACAACCAATTACATATCTTCACGGTATTCTGGAGAACGACTTTGTGCCGTACACGTCTGCGGTATGCAAAAAGGAAATACCGCCGCTTCCGAATTGTTATGGATTGTCGGCAATCAGAAAGTGAAAAAGACAGTTTCGACTTGGAATTTCAAAGCCGGTTACAACTGAATAACCGGCTGAATGCAATATGGGGAATGCCCCAATCCCCTTAAAAAATCAAGAAAGGACTGATGTTATGAACGAAGCCAAGAACAAAAATTTAAAAAGCAATTAAATTTGTAGCGTAATAAAATGATACGGTGTAACTCCTTTTACAAAGGTACACCGTACCCTACATAAAAACATCCTTATCTGGCAACAGCAAAAGGTCATTGACCTGCATTCCCCTTGATGTGGAGGAGGCCATTAGAGAACGGGACTGGTAATCACTCCTGAATTTCTATACGCTTTCGGCACCCGCCTTCTTTTTTACCGGAATCCAGATTTCTGTATAATACTTTTCATCCTCCACACCCTTTGGATATTTGTCCGGGGCATCATACATCTCCACACAGTACCCTGCGGCAAATTCAAATTCCTTCAGAGCCGGAAGCCACTCCGAAAATATCTTGACATTTACGTCCTGCAAGGAGAGAGGAAGAGGCCCCCTGCAGGGAAATACTGCCCAGGTAAAGGCTGGGATGATCCTTGTCACAAATCCCTCTGGAATATCCCTGGTCGGATTGTAGAGATCCGCAATCAGATACTGGAACTTTTCCTCTTTCATCTCCAGATCCACGTTAATGCCAAACATTCCGCAGACATGTTCTCCCTTCCCTGTCTGATAATGCTCCTGCCAGAACCGGGAAATGTTCTCTTTTGCATGTTCATAGTCAAACTCCCTTTGAGACGCAAGGACTGTAAAGCTCTCCTTTTTCGTAATCCTGTACTCCATTAGAAAACCACCTTTCAAAGAAATCGTAAGCTTCAGAGGTTCAAAAGCCTTGACCATAGCTCCTTCCCTTCGTACCATGGAAGGAGAGCAACCATGAAAACGGAGGAAGGCTCTGGAAAAGCTGTCGGGAGAGTCATAGCCATATTTCATAGCAAGCTCCAGCACTGTAGCGCAGCCAAAAACCAGCTCCCAACCTGCAAGGGACAGCCTGCGATTTCGCACGTATTCCATGAAGGAATATCCACACAGCATGGTAAATCCCTTGTGAAAATAGAAGGGAGAGATACTCACATGCTCCGCCACATCATGTACCGTAATATCCTCCGTGATATGGGACTCCACATAAGCAAGCGCATCCTCCATGACCCTGGTCCATTCCATGTCTGGTCACCTCCTGTCAATCGGTAATAGAAAAAGCTCTCGAGAACTCTGTTCCAGTATAGCATGGGAAGTCTCTCTGGTCCCGACATTTTTTGGTTTCTTTTGTCCGTAAAAAAATTACCTCTTAGGGCTCCCAGGCCATCACATATTCCCGTTCTCCTGTGCTCTCCTCTTTCTCCTGAGCCTGAACCTGAAATCCTTCCCGCAGATAAAACCTCACTGCCCGGGAATTTCTTTCATAGACCCGCAGGGCAAGGCGGGGCTTTCTCTCCTTTACATGCCTTAGCAGCTGCGCTCCCACCCCCTGGGAGCGTGCATCCTCTCTCACAAAGATTCCTGCAAGGTACTCCTCCATCATTCCCACAAAGCCCTCCACCTTCCCAGTGCTTTGGTTTTCATATATATAAAGCTCTGCCTTTGGAAGCATTTCCTTTACCTGGGAAACATGCTCTCTCCAATATTTCTCAGGTATAAAGTTATGGGCCTGGAGGTTTCCGTGTAGCCACAGCTCCATAACTTCCTCCAAATCTGCATTCTGAAATGCCCTTATCATGATTTTCCATCCTCCCGCCTGGCGTGAACACAAGCAAGTCCAAGACATTTTCCCCATGGTTTTATGGAACCTGTCTATCTTCTACCCTCGCAAAATCTTTTCCATGGCTTTCCCCCTGGCAAGCTCATCCACCAGCTTGTCCAGATAACGGATTTTCTGCATCAGGGGATCCTCTATGTCCTCCACAGCTATGCCACAGACCTTTCCTTTGATCAAAACACATCTGGGATTCATTTGTGGTGCCTCCTGAAAAAAGGTCTCATAATCCACATCCCTTGTAAGCTGCCTGGCCAATCCTTCTGGGTCGTATCCCGTAAGCCAGCAGATAACCGCATCCACTTCCTCCCTGGATCGATTTTTCCGCTCCGCCTTCTGGACAAGTAAGGGGTAAATTTTTGAAAATTTCATTGCAAATACTTTCTTATTTTCCATTTAAGATGATTCCCTCCGAATTTTCACAAGCCGAAGCGCATCTCTGAAGAGATCGTCGGCATCCTCCAAATCAAGCATCAGCCACCTCTGTCCGTTTCCCTCTTTGGTCTGCTGATAAATCTCCCCAAGCCGGGCAGTACAATCCAAAAGAATGGCTTCCACTGCCTCCTTCTCCTTTCTTCCCACTACAATCATTACGGTAAAATACCCCTCCCGGGGATAGATGGTGCACAGAGTTTTTCCTGACTTCTTAAACTTTACATTCCATCCTCTCTCCCAGCTACAGGAGCTAAACTCCATGTTCTCCTTTCCACCATATTGCTCCCGTACTTGGGAGCAAAATTTCTGAAACAGGGGATTTCCCACGTATTCTCCCAGCTCCTCCAGGGTGGGACAGATATCCCGCTTCTGTAAATCAATCATCATATAGCCTCCTCAACCAGTCTGTGGGGAATCTCCTATTTTACGTAAAACACACGATGCTCTCTTCTTGCAGGCGCCTCCGGATACGCTCCCTCTATAAAGCCCAGAGCACAATGTCCGATTCCCTCATATTCCTCCTGGATTCCCAGAGATTTCAACAGTTCCTTGCCCCATGCAGTCTCAAACTCTTCCCTGGCCCGGTGAATCCAACAGCTTCCCAGCCCTAATTCATGGGCAGCCAGCATGAGATTTCCCATCACAAGGCTTCCATTGTACACCCCATTGGGCTCGTCCCTTCTGGCTAGCACAATCAACATGGCCGGTGCTCCGTAGAAAGGATCAAACCCCTCCTTCCAGCCGCCTATTTTGCAATTCATTCTCATAATTTCATCCCGAAGCTTCTTATCAGTAACCTGGATAATGATGGTATCCTGCTGATTCCTTCCGCTGGCCGCATAGACTCCTGCCTCTATAATCTGATCTAAAAGCTCCTGGGGCACCTTGTCCGGCTTATACTTGCGAATGCTCCTTCTCGATTTCATTTTTTCCAATACCTGGCTCATTTTCATTGTCCTCCTTTTATTTGTACTGATTTCCTCATGGAAAATCCAGAACCGCCCCTACACATCCTTACAAGGATGCCCAAACACTCCCCTATCCAAAGAAAAAGCTGCCGCTCCGCAGATAGTGTCCATCCGCTTTGCAGCAGCTTCCCTCTCTCCAGCTGCAAATATCCTATGCTTTTTAACCCTATGTCATGCAATCTTACGTTTCAACTCCTCCACGACCTGCCGGCCCCCACACCTCTCACAAGATAAGATTGCGCTTTTCCTGTCTGTCATGCCGCATCCCCTTCTCCCTGTAAAAATTATATCATGTCCTCCGTGCAAAGTCCACGGAAATCCCAACTGTGCCAAATGTTTCCCGTGCCTTGCCACCTTTTACATTCTACCCATCATTGAAAAACCATACTCGATTCGTTCAGCTGGTTATTGGCGAAAGGTCAGGATCTAAGCTATTATAAAATAAAAACGGAGGAATTCTACATGCTTAACAGTATGAAAATTGGTTCTTTTATCATGGAAAAGCGACGGTCCCTGGGATTAACACAACAGCAGCTTGGTGATAAATTAAATGTTTCTTTTCAGGCAGTATCTAAATGGGAGAATGGAACAACTTATCCAAATGTTGAGATATTAAAGAACCTGGCCACTGTATTGGATGTGACAGTAGATGAAATTTTAGATGGCAGCGAAAAAGAGACTCCTGGATTATCCTATAGCAAAGCGGGTATTGATATTGCTTATACAGATACCATAAAAAAGGAAATGGCAAAACACCTGCAAAACAATGACAAGCGTGTTTTAAACGGTCTAGGTCCATTTGCCTCTTTATATGATTTCCATTTTCCCCAGATGAAGCATCCTGTCTTAGCATTAAAAGCGGAGGAACCTGGTTCCAAGCAAAAGCTTGCAATAGAATATGGCTATACAGAGTCCATCTGTCATGATATGATCAATCACCTGGTCAATGATATTGTGACTATGGGAGCAAAACCTTTGGCTGTGTTAGATACCATTGTTTGCGGAAACGCAGAGAAGGACACCATAAAAACATTGGTAAAAGGTATTTCAGAGGCCTGCAAGGAAAATGAATGCTCTCTTGTAGGAGGGGAAACATCTATTCAGCCCTTGGTGGTGGAACCGGGCATTTATGTGCTCACTTCCAGCATTGCAGGGGTTGTGGAAAAGTCAGAGATACTGGATGGTTCTGCAATAGAAGAAGGGGATGCCATTTTAGCTGTCACTTCCAATGGTTTGCACACAAATGGATATTCTCTGGTCCGTTTGCTAATGGATACCATGCCTCAAATAAAATTAGATAAAATAGACGGCATAACCTTTATGGAGCAGATCATGAAGCCACATACTCCATATTATAGAGCAATCAAGGGATTGCTTGGCAGGAATGTCCTACATGGAATGGCGCATATTACAGGGGGAGGCATAGAAGGCAATCTGTGCAGGGTGATTCCTGACGGCCTAAGCGCCAAAATCGATTTATCTAAAATAAAAGCATTAAATATCTTTAAATATATTCGTAGGAATGGCAATATCAATGACGAAGAAATGTTACGGACATTTAATTGTGGAGTGGGTTACATTATCGTAGGATCTGGGAAAGATAAGAATATGATTATGGAACATGTACGTCAATTCTATGACTGTTATGAAATTGGACAAATGCAAAAAGGGATTAAAAAAATAGTTTTTGAAAATCGTATAAATTGGCTGTAGTTTTATTCTTTTGCCATTTATCTTTAGGTTCCATCACCTCCATCTTTGATAATAAAAGAAACTATGCTATACTATCCTCAATCCATAAAGCCTTTTACCTAATCGGAGGTATCCATCCATGAGTAGAACCATTGCAGTGATAGATGATGATATTTATATTGGAAATATGTTGGAAGAGCTTCTAAAAAGAGAGGGCTACAGGGTTCTCCGGGGCTATTCAGGCACAGAGGCCGTCTATCTTTTAAAGGAGCACAGACCAGATTTGATTCTTCTGGATTTGATGCTCCCCGGGCTGACCGGCGAGCAGGTCCTCCCTCTGGTGCAGGGACTTCCGGTGATTGTGGTCAGCGCAAAGGTGGATGTGGAGGACAAGGTAAAGCTACTCCGGGATGGCGCAGCAGATTATATTACTAAGCCCTTTGACACCCGAGAGCTGCTGGCCCGCATTGCCGTGCAGCTTCGCATGGCAGCCACCTGCCAAGCTTCCGGTTCCCTCACCTTTTCGGATTTAAAGCTTGATACCATTGCCCACACCTTAGAGCTTGGGGAACAGCCCATCAAGCTGACCAGAACCGAGTATGCCATCCTAAAGCTGCTCATGCAAAATCCCGGGCAGGTTCTGACAAAATCCCTTCTCCTGGACCGGATAGGCACAGACACCCCGGACTGCACGGAGAACTCCCTGAAAATTCATATTAGCAATCTGCGAAAAAAGCTCCGGGAAACAGGGGGACGGGATTATATAGAATCCGTCTGGGGCATTGGATACAAAATGAAAGCTTAACCATTTCTGAACCTTTTTCTTTACCGCTTTCGAAACACCTTCCTGCTAAACTACAAACATAAGGCACAGTGCCAGGACACTACAAACAGCCCCTTCTTGCCCAGCGCACGAAGGGGCGGAACTTAAATCAGCAACTTCTTGCTATGGGCACAGATCCATTTCCTGACACGTCCTTTTGTGGCTGGAAATGGATCTGTGGCAGGTGCCCAGAGCATGAAGTTGCGGAACTTAAAATGGAGGCAAAAAAATTGGATTTTTGTTTAACAGCGGAAGGATTAAGTAAGCATTATCGGCATTTTAAGGCTCTGGACGGACTTTCCATCCATGTGCCCAAAGGCTCCATCTATGGCCTGGTTGGAAGAAACGGCGCTGGAAAGACCACTCTGATTCGTCTCATCTGTGGTCTGCAAAACCCTACCTGTGGCGAATACACGCTGTATGGAAAGCGAAACACAGAAAAGGAAATCTCCCAGGTCCGGCGGCGAATGGGCGCGGTGGTGGAGGCGCCATCCATCTACTCGGATATGACTGCAGAGGAAAATATAAGGCAACAATATTTGATCCTGGGGCTTCCCTCCTATGACGGAATCCCGGAACTTCTCCAGCTGGTGGGACTTGAAGATGCAGGAAAAAAGAAGGCGCGCCACTTTTCCCTTGGCATGCGCCAGCGGCTGGGGATTGCCGTAGCCCTGGCAGGCGATCCGGATTTTCTGGTACTGGATGAGCCGGCCAATGGCCTGGACCCAACAGGAATCGTGGAAATGAGAGAGCTTATCCTGCGCCTTAACCGGGAAAGACAGATTACGGTTCTTATATCCAGCCATATTCTGGATGAGCTGTCCAGGCTGGCAACCCACTATGGTTTCCTGGATCATGGCCGCATGGTCAGGGAATTGAGCGCTGGGGAGCTGGAGGCCATCTGCAAAAAATGCATACGGCTTAAAATCTCCGATGTCAACGCTTTGGTACAGGTCCTGGACAATATGGGGCTGGAATATGCAATTCGTGACAAGGCAGAGGCAGACATCTATGGAGAGGTGAACCTGTCCCAGCTGATTATAGAGCTCTCTTCCCAGGGCTGCCAGGTTCTTGGGATACAGGAACACAATGAAAGCCTGGAGAGCTATTTTATGAGTCTCATAGGAGGTGGGGAACATGAATAATCTGATTTGGTCCAATTTTCGTCGGTTGCTTGGGGATAAGGCATATATCATAGAATGTGCGTGTATGCTTGGTTTAAGTGTATTTTTTCCCTTACACTCTTACATGGAGCAGGGAAGCCAGGCCAATCCCAATAACTATTTTTTTGGCTTTAATCTACTTATCGGAATCTTTTCCTCTGTCTGTTGCAGCCTGTATCTTGGCACGGAATATAGCGATGGAACCATACGCAATAAACTAATAGCCGGCCATACCAGAAAAAATATTTATCTGGCAAACCTGCTTGTCTGTACCTTTGCCTCCCTTCTAGTTACCGTGATTTATATACTGGCTGAGAGCCTTGTGGGCATTCCTCTGTTGGGAAGGGTTCAGATGGATGGGAATGAGCTGCTTGTCCGTTTTTTTACAAGCGGACTTATGATTGTGGCCTTTTCCTCTATTTTTACCCTGTTTAGTATGCTGATCCAAAATAAGGCCATATCCGCTGTAATCAATATCCTTCTGGCCCTTTCTCTTCTGTTGGCAGCTGTTTATATTATGTCCAGGCTAAGTGAACCGGAATTCATAGAAAATTATATGTATATGGACAATCTGGGAACTATCGTTGCTGGCGACCCCACACCCAACCCTCTCTACCTGCAGGAAACCTCACGGGCTGTTTATGAATTTCTCAATGATTTTCTGCCCTCAGGTCAGGGGCTCCAGATGTGTATCCAGATTCTCTTCCGATGGGGACGGATGGCATGGTGCAATGTGGGAATCACCATGGCAACTACGATTTTAGGGCTCTATGCATTCCAGAGGAAAAATATCCAATAAAGGAAATACCAATCGTGTTTTGAAAGAAAGGATACTATGTGAAATGATGCGTTATCTTGGGGTGTTATGTGTGGCGCTGTTTACGCTCTGTGTGTTGCTTTTGCTAAAAATCTGTCTTATGCGCAGGGCTGCCAGGGAGATTTCATGGGAACTTGAAAACAAACTCTCGGATGACACCAATACCCTTATGGGAATTTCCAGCAGAGATTCCTCCATGAGGCGTCTGGCTGGGGAAATCAACCGGCAGCTTAGGGTTCTGAATCAAGAACGGCGGCGGTTTCAGCAGGGAGATCGGGAGCTTAAGGAAGCTGTCACCAACATTTCCCACGATCTGCGCACGCCTCTCACTGCGATTTCCGGATATCTGGATTTGCTGGAGTCCGAGGTGTCTGGAAGGGATGCCAGCCGATATCTTTCCATGATTCGCAACCGGATACAGATGCTGACGGAACTAACGGAGGAGCTGTTTCGCTATTCCATGATAACCTCCACGGAGGATAGGCAGAGGGAATGGCTGACCTTAAACAGCGTTTTAGAGGAAAGCCTGGCATCCTACTATGCCGCCTTCTTACAGCGCAATATCACCCCAAAGATCTCCATCCCGGAGGAAAAGGCAGAACGGTTTCTCAGCCGCTCTGCCCTTATGCGGATCTTTGGCAACATTATCAGCAATAGTCTCAAATACAGCGATGGCGATCTGTCCGTTGTGATGAAGGCGGATGGAACCATTCTCTTTGCAAATGAGGCCAAGGCTCTCACACCTGTTCTGGTGGGAAGGCTTTTTGACCGGTTCTATACGGTAGAGACAGGATGCCAGTCCACAGGGCTGGGGCTGGCCATCTCTAAGCAGCTGTGTGAACGCATGGGAGGCCATATTCAGGCAGATTATCAGGATGGACGGCTGCTTATCACCTTATATTTTCCAAAATCTCCCAGATAATTCTTTCAAAGCCTGCCTTTTGGAGATGCCATTTCCCTCCTCTGCCTCTCCCTTGCCTTTCCTGCGAAATCGTGCTACAGTAAAAACAGCTTGTCAAATACTCTTCACATCTCTTATGCGTCGTAAGGAGGCCGCCTATGCGGGAGCTGTACACCGATTTAAACATCCGCTTTACTGTGGAGCAGACAGATTTCTATGCCTTAAACCTGGTCTTTGAGCGCTTTTTGCGGACCATTCCCAGCCACAGTCATGGCAACAACAGCTACGAAATCCACTATATTCCTTCTGGCTATGGACATGTAAAGATCAATCAGGTCCTCTATGACATTGTGCCAGGTACCCTATATATCACAGGACCCCATGTGGAGCACGCCCAGGTCCCCTCCCGGGAGGACCCCATGTGTGAATACTGTGTATATGTAAAGGTGGGAAAGGGAAAGAAAAAAAATCCCCAGACTCCTTCTGTTCTGGAACTGTTCACCGGCACCCCCTTCTGGTTTGGCCAGGACAGCCAGAATATCCATGGTCTTATGAAGCAGCTCTTCTATGAGCTAGAAAACCGGTATACCGGTTATATGATCCAGGTGGAAACCCTGTTGACCCAACTTATCATTCTTATGGTTCGCAACTATGAGATGAAATCCAAGGCCAAGCAGCATTTTGCTCCCTCTAATCTGGAGGACAGCAAATTCATTATTCTGGAGGAATATTTTCTATACGAATATCAAAATCTCTCCCTGGACATGCTGGCCCAGCGACTGGGACTGAGCCGCCGCCAAACAGAGCGGCTTTTAAAGGATCACTACGGAAAAACCTTCCAGCAAAAAAAGACGGAGGCCAAGATGGCTGCGGCTGCCATTCTCCTCTCTGACAGCAGTCGTACCATCTCCTCTATTGCCGAGGAGTTGGGCTATTCCTCCGGAGAGCATTTTTCCGCTGCCTTTAAGCGCCATTATCAGATGACAGCCCGGGAATACCGAAAAAATATCTGACAGGCAAGCCTGGCCCCAGGGCTAAGGGCAGACCACCACCTCCCCCAGGCAGAAGGAATAGATAAGCTTCTCCTTGACCCGTTTTCCCGTAATTTGCACCAGCGCCCTCTCATAATAATCCAGTTGCCTCCCGTAGCGCTCCAGAAGCTCTCCTCCTTCCCGCACCCAGTCTGTCTTGTAATCCAAAATCACCAGTTCTTCCTCGGTTTTGTCCGAGTCACTTCCATGGGAAGCTTTCTCATAAAACCAGGCATCCATAATTCCCTGGATCAGCACGGGTTCCCGGGACTCCCACTCCGGTCGGATCTCCACAGCCGGCATACTGATGACAAAGGGTTGTTCCATATAGAGCCGCCCCTCTGCCCGAGCCTTGGTCATCCGCCGAGCCAAGTCCGTCCTGGCAAAGGCATAGATATCCCAGGGCCGAATGCTGTCGGCCATTTCCCGGCTCAGCTTCCCCTGCTCCACCAAAGTCTCCAGAGCCTCCTTGACCCGCTCCGTATGGGTCATTTTTTCAAGATGAAGCTCCTGGAGCGCCCGGTGATAGGCCGTACCCCTGGCCGCCCCGGTGAGCACCTGGCCTTCCTTCATAAACCGAGGCACATAGGGCACCACCTCCGGCTCTGGATAGAGTAAAAGCGCCTGCTCCTCCTCTTCCACCTGGCCCTCCCGTTTCAGTTCTGACACACTGACCTTTAACTGCAGCCCCACCTCTGTCTCAAAGGGATAGACAAATTCCAGCTGTTCCTTAAGCCTTTCCTCCTCCTGAGGCAAAATGGGATCTCCGCTGGTAAGGCGCTCCAGCTCCTCCTGCCGTCCCGCCTCCAAAATCTGTGTCTGAAGTCCAGAGAATACCAGCTCCTCCGGTCCCATCTGGCGAATTAAAAATGGCTTTTCCTGCCAGACAGCCGGCAATATCCAATCCCAGTAGGTGCGCACACCGGTAAGTTCCAGATAGTTCAGGGTCCCCCTCCCCTCAAGCAACTGATAATTCCCCAGCTTTTTCTCCAGATTGGAAAGACTTCCAGTTAAAATGAGCTTCTCCCTGGCCCGGGTGAGAGCCACATAGAGAACGCGCAGCTCTTCTCCCAGCATTTCCAATTCCCGCTGCTTTTGTATGACCCGCTTAGGCAGGGTGGGCGTCTTTACCCGCATAGAGCTGTCCACATAGTCCACCCCTATGCCCAAATCCGGATGCAGTACCACCCGGCTGCGGCTATCCTGATAATTAAATCCCTTTCCCATGCCTGCCACAAAAACCACCGGAAATTCCAGCCCCTTGCTCTTATGAATACTCATAATACGCACTGCGTGTTCTCCTTCCCCGGACACGCTGGCTTCCCCCAAATCCTCCTGATAGCTCTGGAGCTGCTCCATATACCGGACAAAATGAAACAGCCCCCGATAGCTGGTATTTTCAAAGGCGATAGCCCGCTCCACCAGCATGGCCATGTTGGCGCTCCTCTGCTCTCCGCCTGGAAGCACCGCCAGGTAATCCCCGTAGCCGGTATCCTCCAGCACATAGGTGATAAACTCATGGACAGACTGATATTGTGCCTTCTGGCGGTACCCGTCCAGCATGGCATAAAAAGCCTGAAGCTTTTGGGACAGCTCCTTATCCTCCCCTGGGCCTTTTCCTTCTTTTCCCGCCTTTTCTGACTCTCTCCCCGCGTAGGCTCTGCAAGCCTGAAAAAACCGCAGTTCTCCATATTCACTCCGGATCTTTGCCATCTCCTGGTTTGTAAAGCCACCCATCATAGATCTCATTACAGCAGCCAGAGGAATGTCCTGTCGAGGATTGTCCACTATCCGCAACAAATTCAGCAGGGTTTGCACCTCCACCGTATCAAAATACCCGGTGCGGGACTCTGTATAGGCCGGAATCCCCTGCTCTGTCAGCACCCGGGCAAACACATCCCCCCAACCATTTAAGGAGCGCAGTAAAATCACAATGTCCCCATAGACCAACGGCCGATAAGCGCCCGTCTTCCCATCCCAGACCTGAAATTCCTGCAACAGAGAATGGATTCTGTTTCCAATCATGGCAGCCTCCAGCTCCCGGGCTGTCCGCTTCTGATCCTCCCGTTCCTGGTCCCCCTTCGGGTCTCCACCCTCATCTTCTCCTATCTTTCCCGTTTCCCTGGGTCTGTCCTCTTCTTTTTCAGTCCTCTCCCTGTCTCCCTCCTCCAGCATATCCGTCTCCAGAATCCACACTTCCGTCTGATTCTGTCCCGGGCTATTAGCCGGATAATCCGCTCCCGGATACAGAGCCGCCGCCTGATCGTAGGAAATCCCCCCTACAGCCGGCGTCATTAGCTTTGCAAAGATACGGTTGGCGCTCTCCAACACCTCCTGTCTGCTGCGAAAATTCTGTTTCAGATCTATGCGCTGATAAAGGCTGTCCTCCAGGGTATAGGTGTGATATTTCTCCAGAAACAGCTCCGGCCGAGCCAGACGGAAGCTGTAAATGCTCTGCTTTACATCCCCCACCATAAAAATATTCGGCCTTCCCCGGCGTACCCGGCTGACACTGCCAAGGAGCACCTCCTGGAGCAAATTGCTGTCCTGGTACTCATCAATCATGATCTCCTCAAAATAATCCGCCAGCTCCTCTGCCGCCTCCGTGGGAATGACCTGGAGTCCTCCTCTGTCATCTGGTTGGATATCCTGCACCAGTATCTTCAGAGCCAGATGCTCCAGATCCGAATAATCCACCAGGTTTCGGCTCCTCTTTTTCTTCTCAAACTCCTCCAAATACCGCTCCGTCAGCTCCAGCAGCATGCAGGTGGCCGGCGCAGACCCAGAGAGATATTCCCCCGTCTGAGCCAGGGACTGCATATAAAATTTTTCTCTCAGACCCTTGAGACATTTTTTCATGCTCTCCCGAAGAGCCTTGATCTGATTCTTTTTCTCCTGGCTTACATCCTCCATGCGCTTGGTGGTGAGACGGGCATACGTGGGTTTTTCCAACGCCTGCCGCCGGGTCTCATAAGTGTCACAGGCCAAAAGCTCCTCCAAAAGCAGCACATCCCTTTGCAGGGTCTCCTCATAGAGGTAAGGTCCCTGGGCGCTTAGGCAAATGGAGATCCCCCCTTGCAGCTGTTCTCTCACACTTAACAGCGTCTGTCGGGTGATCAGCTCCAGCAATCCCATCCACCGGCTCTTCTCCATCTCCTCCTCATCCTGTACCTGACAGGCCATGCGACACTCCCGCAGCCACCGAATGGGATAGGGATAGCCCAGGGAAAATTCTGCCAGATCCAGGATAAGTTTCTCCAGCACCTCATCCCGCTTTCCCGTGGCATAGGCCTCCACAAAGGTGTGAAATTCAGGTCTTCCCTCCTGAAAATATTCCTCCAGAACACCCGCCAGAACATCCTTTTTCAGAAGCTTAAGTTCCCCCTCATCCCCCATGCGAAATCCTGGATCGATGGAGAGGAGGTGAAAGTAATTCCGCACCACATAGAGGCAGAAGCTGTGAATGGTGGTAATCTGGGCATTGTGCACCAGGGTGCTCTGCCGCTGCAAATGCATGTTTTCCGGCTCCTCCTTAAGCCGATCCTCAATGGCCCGGCCGATTCGCTCCCGCATCTCCCCTGCCGCCGCCTTGGTAAAGGTCAGCACCAAAAGCCTGTCAATCTCCCCCGGGTGTTCCTCTTGACAGATCCAGGTAAGTATCCGCTCCACCAGGGTGGCTGTTTTGCCTGCACCAGCAGCAGCAGCCACCAGAATATTTCTGTCCCGCAGGGTGATTACCTTTTTCTGATCCTCCGTCCACTTCATACTGCTCATCCCCTACTCCTCTTTCTCCTGGCCTATTCTTGCCCAGATTTCCTCCCCGGACAGCTGCTCCAGCCGGCGCAGACTGCCATTGTCTGTCCGGGCATCCATCTGACAGATCCCCCGGTAGGTACAAAAATCACAGGCTGTCCGTCCCCCCAGCTCATAGGGATTTACAGAAATCTCCCCCTCCAGCATGCGACTGCCCAGCTCCCGAATTTTTTGATTAACATAATTTATCGCCTGTTGAAACTGTTCCTGGCTGGCAACACTGGAGCCTGCCCCCAGGCTGCCGTCCTTCCGATAGGACAGAGGCAAAATGCTGGAGCGTCCTGGCATGGTTCCATCCAGCTGGCGGATCACTGCGTCCTCCCGGTTAACCAGACCACTCAACCTTAAACTTTCCAGAATCCGCCGCTCCCGACTCTCCTCGCTCTCCCCTTCCTCCAGCTCCAGAATCGGGTCCTGAAGCTGATAATAGAAGATTCCCGCTGGAACTACCTCCTTCTCCGGATTCTGTCTCTGCTCCAGCTCCATCACCGCCCCCAGATAAACCACCAGCTGTAGCTGCAGACCATGGTACAAGGAGAGCAGCTGAAAGGTCGTATTTCCTGACTTATAGTCAATAATCTTTACCAGGACCCGCTTTTCCTCCTGGCAGCGGTCTACCCGGTCCACTCTTCCCTGGAGACTGATCTTTTCCTCCTCAGACAGACGAATATTCACCGCCTCCAGCTCCGATACCTGGGAAAAGGACAGCTCAACATTGCCCGGTGTAAAGCTTCCCAGCTTCAACTGCTCCTGCAAAGCCCAGACACTGCGCCTAATAATCCGTCTCATCCGCTCTATGGTATAGGCATTGCGGGCCGTACTTTGCAACACCGTATTTCCGTAATCTGTGATCACCTGCTCCAGGCAGGCATCCGCCCAGGCATCCCGCACTTCCCCAGGCAAAGCTGCCCAGGTATAGGCGCTTCCCTCCATTCTTTGAAAGAAAAGCTCCATCACCCGGTGAAAAACATTTCCCATATCCACCGGCTCAAACTCATAGAGCTCTCTCTCCCGCAGCTCCAACCCATAGCGAAGAAAATGGGCATAGGCACAGGAGGCAAACTGCTCCAGACGTGTCACACTGTTTTCCAGCACTGTTCCGTACAGGGCCCGGGCCACAGCCCTGGAAAGCATACTGTCCCTGCGCTTTGGAAAAGCGCCGGACAATAGCTGCCTAAGCTTCTTCTCCCACTCTTTTTGTCCGGAAAACCACCGGTACAGGGTGAGAAACTCCGGGCTGTGCTCCCCCTGGCGATACTCTGTCAATCCCCTTTTCAGGCATTCCAATGCTTGACGCTGGGTGTGAATCTTTGCCAGGACCTTCCCCTCATCCCCCTGGCCTTCCTCCGTCTCCTTTCCCTGCTGTTCTGCCTGCGTCCAGGTCACCAACGCTCCCGCTTCCGGCTGTAAATCTGGAAAAATTTTCCTGATAGTTCCAATGAGATATGACGGTTGTAACCCTTTGCCATCGGCTCCCACCTGGCTCCAGGACACATAGAGGCAATGGGAAGGCTTTGTCATATTCATATACAAGTACAGCCTCTGGGTGTAGGCCTGCTGTCGGGGAGTAGGGGCCAGCTCAATGCCAATTCCTGCCAGGCGCTCCCGATCCAGATCCGAGAGAACCCCCGGGGTATGGGCCGTTTTGGGCACATTTCCCTCGTTCACTCCCAGGAAAAACAATGCCCGGATGTCCTTCAATCTGGTACGCTCCACATCCCCGGCCATAACCTGGTCCAGGCTTGGCGGCACGATTCCCACCTTGGCCTCCCCAAAGCCTGCATCCAAAATCTCCCGATACTCGGTGAGGGAAATCTCCTCCTCCCCCAAAAGCTCCGCCAGCTTATCCAGAAGATCTATGATAATCCCGTAAATCTGCCGGTATTCCCGCAAAAGGCTTGCTTCTCCCTGGTTTTCCAGATAGAGCTCCCGGCTCTTCATCTGCTCCTGCAATTTGAGCCCTGTGATAACCTCATAGAGCCTTTTTGTCTTTTCCAGCACTGTGGACTTTTTTCCAAGGAGAGCAGCTATTTGTCCGCTGCTCTCCCAGAATTGGCTGCGCAGCTCATTGATCCGCTCCAGCTCCTCCTCCCCCAGGTCCCCATAGAGCCGCATCCACCGGCTCTCCCATTTTTTTCGTCCCCGGATGCCCAACGCCAGCACATAATTATCCAAGAGATCCACGTCCTCCGGTTCCAAGCCCGCCAGACCACACCTGAGATACCGGAATACAGTGTCGTAAGTAAAATCCTGCTCTGCCATCTCCAAAAATGAGCGCAAAAATTCCACCATAGGATTTTGCAGCACGCTCCTTTTATAATCCAGAAACACAGGAATCCCATAATCCAAAAAAATCTTCTCAATATAATGGCTGTAAGCTTTCAAATCTCCAGCCACCACCCCAATCTGTCGGTAATGAAAGCCTTTTCTCACCAGCCGACAGATTTCCTCCGCAACCCAGCGCACCTCCATCCGGGGATCTTTGGCCTCCACCAGACGCACTGCCCTCTGCGCCTCCTGGTAGGGATAGCTGCTGTAGCGGAAGATCTGCTGCTCCAACCAAAACAGGGGCCCTTTTCCCTGAAAGCGGGATTTATGACCCTGCTGTACCACCAGAGATTCCTTCACTCCAGCCCCGGCCTCCCGGGCCAGTCTCTTTAATCCCTGTATGGTCTTTTTACTCAGCGCAAACAGCTCATGATCCTGTATAGGCCCATCCGGATTCTCCCGGTCGTCCAGGGTTACAGTCACCAGCACATCCTGGGCCAGGATCAGCATTTTTTGCAGAAGCCGATTCTGCACCGGCGTAAAGCCTGTAAAGCCATCCAGCGCCACCACACTTCTCTTCATCTGCTCCGATTTGTCAATCACCTGACTTAAGGCATCCAAAATCTGCTCCGCCGTAATATAGCGCCCCTGAAGGCTATCCTGAAATTTCTGATACAAAAGGCGCATATCCTGAAGCTTATAGTACAGCTGGGGACTCCCCTTGCTCTGCAATATGGCCACATCCAGCTGCTCCAGAGTAATGCCATACTGGGTCAGCTCAGAAATCATGGACTTCATCTGGCTGATAGTCCCCATACGTCTCAGATTGCTGCCCAGCAACGTGAGATTTTCCTGCTCCTCCTGAGCCACCCGCCGCAGCATAAGATTTTTTCCCGTTTCTTCCAGTATGGTGCCGATTTCCCGCCCGGTTTCCTCAAAAACCCGGTAAGCCAGCCGCTGAAAGCTTAATACATCGATGTTCAAAATCCCGTGTCTGGGGTGCATAGCCACCAGATCCCGCTGGGTTTGTAAGGTAAACTGCTCCGGTACCAGCACCAAATATCGAAGCTCCGGATGGGCAAGGGCCTCCTCGATCATCTTTTGATACAGACAGTGGGATTTTCCCGAACCGGAGCCTCCCAGAATAAACTGCAGGGCCATCTTCTCTCCTCCCAGCCAAGTTTGCTACTCCACACTCTTCATGGACTCTACCATGTCAATTTTTTTCAGCTTAAAATGCATGACAGCGTTTACGATGAAAGAGAAAAGAAAGGTTAAAAGCACACTGTACACATAGCTCATTCCTGCAATTTCCCGTCCAAACATCAGCATGTCAATCTCTGCGGTCACAATTATAAAGCGGTGTAAAAATCTTCCCAGAATCACGCCGGCAGCAGCACCGAATAGGGTCAGCAATACATTTTCCCGGTTCACATAGGCGGACACTTCCCCGTCGAAAAAGCCCAACACCTTTAAGGTGGCCAGCTCCCGCTTTCGCTCGCTCACATTGATATTATTCAGATTGTAGAGCACCACAAAGGCCAAAAGTCCGGCCGCAATCACCAGCACATAGATAATGGTGTCCATACTTTTCAACATATCTGTCACACGCTGAGCCATGGTGCTTACAAAGGTCACATTGGAAATCGCCTCCCGTTTGGTGTAATCCCTCCGCAGCTCCTCCTCCAATTTCTCATCCTGGGAAACCGTGTTTCCATAGATGGCGTTGTACACCGGCGCCTCCCCATAGAGCTCCTCATAGACCCTTGGACTCATATACACATAGTGGAGAAAATAATTTTCTGCAATGCCAGAGACCTCCACCTCCACCTGACGGGTCTCGTCCTCTTTGAGCCAAATCCGATCTCCCGACTTCACATCCAAAAGCTTTGCAAGCTTCTCCGTGATAATCACGCCCTTGTCAGTCAGAGGAAACGCCTCCTGCCTGCTTCGGTTGCGCAGATGAATATAATCCTTAAGCTCCCCTGGCTGCTCTGGCACCACCAGATAACCGCTTTTAATCACGCCACCTGCCTCCACATCTAAGGATGCCTCCCGGACCCACATTGCCGACAACATCCTACCATCCCCGGAAATCCTGGCAAATAGCCCCTCCTGCTCCTCTCTCTTCGCATCCTCCTCCACACCAAAGGAAATATCATAGGTGCAGATCTCTCCAAACTGTACTGTCCCAATATATAAAATGGAATCCTTTATGCCAAATCCCACCAGAAGAAGCGCCATACAGCCTCCTATGCCAAAAATCGTCATAAAAAACCGCTTTTTATAGCGCATTAGATTCCGCACAGTAGCCTTATAGCTGAAATTCAACCTTCTCCACAAAAAAGGCAGACGCTCCAAAAATACCCGTTTTCCGGCTTTGGGAGCTACCGGACGCATCAGTGCAGCCGGAACAGAGAAAAGCTCCTTATAACAAGCCGCCAAAGCCGCCACGGTGGTGCACAAAATAGCCAGCAACGAGGATGTCATGGAATAATTTACATCCAAAGGTGTCAACACCTGGGGCAAATTTGTGTAGAGAATCCGATAGGCATTGATAATCACCAGGGGCAAAATCCGTTCTCCCACCAGCACGCCCACCACACTGCCCACCACACTGGAAAGCAGGGCATATAAAATGTATTTGGCTGCTATGGAGTGGTTGCTGTAGCCCAGGGCCTTTAGCGTCCCTATCTGGGTCCTCTCCTCCTCCACCATGCGGGTCATGGTAGTCAGACATACCAGAGCTGCCACCAGAAAGAAAATAGCCGGAAACCACTCCCCGATTGCACCAATACGCTCTGCATCCTGTCCATATTCCACATAGGTTTGCAGATACTGCCTGTCCAACACATACCACTCCGGCTGCTCCAGCTCTGAAAGCTCCTTTTTGGCATCAGCTATCTTCTCCTTGGCATCGGCTATCTTAGGCTCATTTTCGTCCGCCGCCTCCTGGTATTCCTGTTGCCCTTCTGAAAGCTCCTCCCGGGCCCTTAAAAGCTCCTCCTCTGCCTCCGCAAGACGACGTTTGCCATCGGCAAGCTCCTCCCGGGCATCCAGAATCTTCTCGTTTCCCTCTGCCCATTCCTTCTCTGCCTCTTCCAGATCCCGCTCCGCATAGATGGCCTCGCTGCCTCCCTGCTCGATCTGGGCATTATACTGATCCAGAAGAGCCTTTCCCTCCGCAAGCTGCTGCTCTCCCGCAAGGAGCTCTGCCTTTGCCGCCTCCAACTGCTTTTTTGCCTCGGGAAGCGCCGCCTCCAACTGGGTGATCCCGGCAATAAGGGAAATAAGCTGCTCCTCATAGGCCGCCTGCTCCTCCTGCGTCAGGCGGGGAAGTCCTAAGGCCGCCAGCTCCTCGTCGGAGAGTTGCTGTGCCTGCAAAATTCCTTCCAACTGCTCCTTTTGCTGCTTTAGCTTTGAAAGCTGGGTCTCATTTTTCTCATACTCCGCCTGGCCAGCCTCCCACTGGGTTCGTCCCTCTCTAAGTCTGGCCGCCCCTGCCTCATAGTCCTTATAAGCACCCTCAATCTTACGGGTTCCTTCCACCAGCTTTTCCTTGGCCTCCGTCAGCTGCCTCCAGCCATCGTCCAGCTCTGCCCGGGCATCGGAAAGCTCCTTCTCCTTTTCCGTCAGGGTAGCTTCTCCATCTGCAAGCTCCTTTCTTGCATCCGCAAGCTCTTCCTCTGCATCCGCAAGTTTTTTTTCTCCGTCTGCAAGCTCCTTTCTTGCATCCGCAAGCTTCTCTTCACCCTCCGCGATTTCCTCCTCGCCCTCCGCGATCTTTTCTGCACCCTCCTGCTGAATCTGGGCATAGCGCAGCTGACATTGCTCCTCCTCCAGAGCCTCTATTCGCTCCACCAGCTCATCCACAAGATTGTCGTAGGCCTCTGTATAGCTTTCAAGCTCTCTGGCTCCCTGGGCCGCCACGCAAATCTGGGTATAGCAATCCATAGCAAAAGATTTTGCCGGCAACAGCAAAAAGCCGTCCAGGCTTCCGCTTCCCACCTTTGTAGTTCCTCTGTCTAAAGACAGATACAGCGGCGAAACTCCCGCTCCCACCACCACATATTCCGTCTCACGGATAAGATCCTTCGTCTCCTCCTCCGAATCGGACTTCAGGGTAATGGTATCTCCCACCTGCAAAAGGCCAATTTCCAAAAGCCTGCTATCCGCCAGACATTCCCCCTCTTTCTGGGGAAAGCGCCCTTCCTTCAAGGTAATCTGGTTCAGCTCCCAGGGCATGGACATCACCTGCAAAGCCAGCTGGTGCTCCCCCACATCCCCCAGCATGTCCACCGAGTATCCGGGCTCTACCGTTTCCACGCCCTCCACCTGAGAAATCACCTGTACATCCTCGTCGGTCACCCCCAGAGTCCCCAATACCCGGATGTCCATGAGCCTGTTCTCATCGTAAAATTTATCTGCCGACAGCACCATATCCGGATTGGAGACCCGCACACCGGAGAAAAAAGCCACCCCCAGAGCCACGATAACCAGGATCGACAAAAAGCGGTTCCTGGTCTTTTTTACCTCCCTATAAAAATCCTTGTGCAGCGCCCTTTTCTTCATCCTTTCACCTGTCCATCCGTCTCATTTTTCCCGCTTCTATATGGGATATCTTTTCACACCACTGGCCGTCTATTCATGCTTCTACCGAATCCATGCATGTCCTATTTTATTATCCTGTGAGCTGACCCCCGCCTCCTGCTCTTACCACTCGATCTGTTCCACTGGTATGGGATGCTCATTGAGAAGCATTTCACTGACTCTTCCATTTTTTATGCGGATGACCCGATCGGCCATAGGCGCTATGGCGGAATTGTGGGTGATCACAATCACCGTCATTCCCTTTTCCCGACAGGTATCCTGCAAAAGCTTAAGAATCGCCTTTCCCGTATTGTAGTCCAAAGCCCCCGTAGGCTCATCACATAAAAGAAGCTTGGGATTCTTAGCCAGGGCCCGGGCAATGGCTACCCGCTGCTGTTCTCCTCCGGAAAGCTGTGCCGGAAAGTTGTCCATTCTCTCAGAAAGTCCCACCTCCCCAAGCACCTGTGCCGCGTCCAGTGGGTCCTTGGAGATCTGTAAAGCCAGCTCCACATTTTCCAGGGCTGTGAGATTTTGCACCAGATTATAAAATTGGAATACAAAGCCAATCTCATCTCTGCGATAGGCCGTTAGACGTCGGTTTTTGTAACTGCTGATATCCTCTCCATCCACCAACACCGTGCCCTCCGTACAGGTATCCATGCCCCCCAGAATATTTAAAACCGTGGTTTTTCCGGCGCCGCTGGGCCCCACAATCACCACAAATTCTCCCCTCTGAATCTCAAAGTCCACTCCATCCACAGCCGGAATGGTGACCTCCCCCATCTGATATAGCTTTTTTACCTGTCTTAGCTCCACAAAACCGCTCAAAATATCCCTCCTGATGCTTTAAAAGGCACTTGAAATTTCCAAGCGCCCCCCAATTCTTTTCCCGTATTTATTTTAACA
Source organism: Lachnospiraceae bacterium (assembly GCA_022791975.1). Taxonomy (GTDB): domain Bacteria; phylum Bacillota; class Clostridia; order Lachnospirales; family Lachnospiraceae; genus RGIG4284. The sequence goes on from JAAWAC010000038.1 coordinate 23,481, forward strand.
TAGAAGTTCTACCCAGGTAAACCCCCTTTCCACAAAATCAAAACGAACGGAAGCGGCCACAATACTTTTCCCCCATTGGTAAGCGGACGCCAAAAAAGAAAGAAGCACACAACAAAGGCGGGTACCAAAGAGCTTCTCCATAAGCTTTTTTGATACCCGCCCCTAAACTATACTGTCCATGGGACCTATCTCCTTTTCTTTTCTCTTTTTAATTCTTTTTTGTCTCTGAAATTCCTCCCTTTCTTTTCCTGCTTCCTTTTCTAATTTCTTAATGCTTCTCTGTTTCTATGAGATTTTATTTCTCTTTTACACTCCTGCTTTTCTCTAAATTTTCCTGCACTTAGGTGCTCTTGGGGAACTTTCTCGTCATTCCTCTGCTTTTTAGAAATAAAGTGGTGCTTTCTGAGTTTAGTACCTCATGAAACTCCTTAAAAAATCTTCCAATTCGTCATTCTCTATGAAATTTTGGAACTTCTTTAACATCTCTGTCCGCTTTTGCTCATCCTCTTCTCTCTTTTATAAAGATTTCTTTTTCGGTTTTCTATACTTCTTTTACCGACTCTTTTTATTTCTTTATGAGCTTTCCGAACATTTTAGAATTCTTTTACGTTTTCGGTGGTCCGTACCTTTCCTTTCTTTCATATTATGGGGTACTTCGTTAAGTCTTGATTGGAATCCCCTCCTTTTTTACCTTTGTCCATTTGCACTCCATCTATATAAAATATATCTTAAAATATATACTCTATATTGTGTTGTGCTCCCTTTTTTAAAGGTTGTTTGTTTTTATGGTCTTATTATAATCTGTCTTTTATTGTTTGTCAACCCTTATTTTAAAAAATTTAAAATATTTTTGTGTTTTATTTCTATGTTCCTCCTTATATACTGTATTTTTTGAATATTTTTCATCTATTTTCATAAATATTCTGATTATATTTGTTTTTTCTTCTTTTTATACAATTTTACCAATTCCGTTTGCGGATGATTCCCCGTCTCTCTGTAATCTCCCCTCTATAAATCGTCTCCACTTCCCTCCCCCCTTCCTGCGAAATACTCATTTTTCTGCTATAGTGAGGCTCAAACTACAAAGGCTGCCATAGCAGACAGCCGGATATCAAAAAGGACAAACCCATGAACCCTGTGAAAATTCGGACCGCTGATGTCCGGGATGCAAAGGAACTTTTGAAAATTTATGGGTATTATGTGGAAGATACCGCCATCACCTTTGCATATGCGGTTCCCACAGTGAACGTCTTTCAGCAAAGAATTGCCTCCACCTTGGAAAAATATCCCTATCTTGTAGCTGCCCGGGATGGACAAATTCTGGGGTATGCTTACGGAGGTCCTTTTATCGGCCGGGCCGCCTATGACTGGTCGGCCTCAAAGAACTGGGCGTCTGTAATCTCTATGCCTGCATCGGCTTTCCAGAGGCTGGGGATCCATATCTGACCCAAAACAGCGCCCTGTTCCATGCCCATCTGGGCTACGTCAAAGTGGGAGAATTTATAGCCGCCTATCCGGCACTTTCCGGGGACCACAGAAAAGGGCCCATTTTAAGGTAGGTATTTTTAAACTGGAATCCGCACTGGCTGTTAGAATGTTCCTGCCAGTTTTTCTATGGCTTCCTCCTTTGTGTCCACAAAAAAGAAGTCCTTACCACAGTTTGCTTCATAGATAAAGTCCTTCAGCGGCTTGCTGGTATACTGTGAATAGTCCCCGTAAATGGCAACCTTCACATGGTAATTGATAAATTTCTGGAGGATTTCTCCTGCCAACCCGGTGCTTAGGATAAAGAAATCCTCCTTAACCGCTTGCTTATTTAGTACAATCTTTTCTGCACCTGTCTCGTATTTTATGGTCATCGCCAGATCCAAGGCTGCCTGGGCATCTGTAATTATCAACTCATCGCTGGAAACAACCGCAATATCCATTTCATTTACTTTTATGTATTCAATTTTCATCTTGTCCTCCTCAAACGTCATTTGCAGTGCAAATTCCAGCTAAAGTAAAGTTTTATTCCCTAAGTGACGTTTTGTAAAGGACTTTTTAATCATATTTACAGAAAATTTACAATTTGGCATATTACTCCACGAATCTACAAAATTTTCTCATTTTATGCTATACTGACAATATAGCTGTACAAAAATCTTGTGGAGGTTATTTATGGCAAATACATTAAAAGACTATGTTTATGATGACTCCTTTATAGAAAGAATGAATAGAGCCTTTTCTGATCTACGTGCTGATTATGAATTAAGTATGGATGCTGATAAAGAAAAAGTATCCGAATTAAAAGCTATGCATGTAGATGTAAAAAATCAATTATCAGACTTAATATCCTATTCATCTTCATCAAGTGGTGTTATTTCTGGCCTTCGTGGCACAGGAAAAACGCATTTGATGCTTCTTGCCCGTCACGAAATCAATGAAAACTGTTTTACCGGAAAGGCCAATGGAATATTTTGTGTCTATTTAAATGTCAAGCGGCTTACTATGCCTGAAAAGTTCGATCAAGAATTATTTAATCGTGTTTTTAGTGTGTTTTTATATAACTCCCTTTTCGGAATTGTGTATCCATTGAAAAACAGTCTATAAATATGCATCTTTAATGCATAAAAACGCTTTCTGGCTATTTTCCACACATTGAAATATACACTTGGATAATGTATAATTAAAATATATTATTGGGAGGATCATAAGATTGAAAATGAGAAGTAGAGGTTATCCGTTACCTTGATCATAACACAAACAAACCATCTTTCTATGGTTGCTTTAAAATTGAATATTGAGAATGGTAGGGTTATGCAGTTGCTGACTTAATCTTATAACCTTGATTTTTTGCTATGGCAATGATTGCTTTCTTGTGACCGCGACGCTTTTTGAGACGGAGATAGCGGTTGCGAATTTCAGGATGCTTTTTGCTGGTAACAACAGCATTGGCATACTGTGCAAGCAGTGGCTTGATATAGCATCCGGCTTTGGAGACCCGGACAGATTTTTTCTTCACTGCACTTTCATTGTTGGTCGGGGTAAGTCCGACCCATGAGGATAAGTGTTTCGCCGAATGAAAATA
>JAAWAC010000039.1 GCA_022791975.1 Lachnospiraceae bacterium
CGATCCGGTCCAAAAATCACTACTAGCAATTTCTTTCCCGTTTTACTGCTTTTAGGTCGCTTATTCTCATAAGCTACGCTTGAATAAAATTCTTTTGAATTTTCAAGGTTTTTCACTGTTTAGTTATCAAGGTTCGTTGTTATTGCGCTCACACGCAACTTCTATATCTTATCACAGGCATTTCTATTTGTCAACAACTTTTTTAATTATTTTTCGACTTTTTTTGAAATATCCTGTCCGCCCTTCGTTGACGGTGAAGCTTATTATAGCAGTTTTCAAAACAAATGTCAAGAATTATTTTCCAAATTATTCTTGTTATTTTTCTGTATCCTCTGCCCCATCTCAATCATAAAGCAAACACTTTAAGACCTTTAAGCTTCTTCCTTTTGGGCATAAAAAAATATCTTCTGAAAGAAAGCGGAGAAAGAGGGATTTGAACCCTCGCGCCGGTCACCCGACCTACACCCTTAGCAGGGGCGCCTCTTCAGCCTCTTGAGTATTTCTCCTGAATATCCTTCATAACGATATTTATTTTATCACAGTCCAATATATGGAATCCTGTGACGCAGAAATAATTTTACCAGATGTTAACTCTTTTGTCAACTATTTTTCCATATTATTTATTAAATTATTTTTCCAATTCTTTACAGATTTAAACAATGGTCATTCTATAGACTTTGTTAGCATCTTACAACACTCCCCTGGCATTTCACAGCATTTTCTATTGAAATAAAAAAACAGCTGATGTACAATGACAGCACAAAAAGTCAGGGAGGAGCCTATGCAAAAAATTGCCATATGTGATGATGAATTAGCTATGTGTGAAGAGTTAAGACAAAAGCTAAACATTCTTTTTACCCAGTGGAAGCTTCCCTTTACCATTACTTGCTTTACGGATCCCATAAAGCTTATGAATTCCCCCCTGCATTTTACCATGATTTTTCTGGATATTCAAATGCCCAAAATAAATGGCCTCAAGTTGGCAAACAAGCTGCGGGAACAAAATTCTTTCTGTGCTTTGTTTTTTGTTACCATATCAAAAGATTATATGCTGGAGGCATTTGAACTGGAACCCATCGATTATCTGTGCAAGCCTGTCGATATGAATCGCTTGGAGCGCTCTGTGAAACGTGCCCTGGCCCGCCAGGAGAACCAGTTGAGAAAAGCTCTGTTTGTTCAAACGGGAAATCATTGTTTTTCTGTGCGGCTTACTTCTATTTACTATTGCGAAATTATCAATCGTAAAATTTATCTGTACACCACAGAGGGGACTATAGATTATTACGGGAAAATCACAGAGCTGAGTAAACAGCTGGATCAACGCTTTTTTCGCTGTCACCGCAGTTATCTGGTAAATTTAGACTATTTATTGGAGTATTCCAACGGACAGATTACCTTGACCAATGGCAGTCAAATTCCCTTATCCCGGCTGCGACACCAGGAATTTCTCCAGACAATGATGGAATATCTGACAAAGGAGGACTGATTTTGCAATTATGGATCTCTAATTTTTTATTTTATATAATTCTTCCAGGCATGCTCTTTTATTTTTATTGCCGTTATGGCAAAAGCCGTTTTTCCCTGTACTGGGCCTGCCTTTATGTGACAACCCAAACCTTTCTGCTCCGGCTGGAGACAGAAATGCACCTGCCAGGTGTTCTGGGATTGTTGATACAAATCTCTTTGTTAGCTCTTTTGGGATACTTAGCACTTGGCAAAAAAACTTCTCTCACTCTTCCTGTATCCCTTTTTCATTCGATTTTAATTCATACTGTATACAGTGTCAGTCATGGAGCTGTGCAGCTCTTTTCCTTTTGGTTTATGGAAAAGCTTAGCAGACCTTTTTCACCTATCCAGGATATATTTTTTTATCTGGATGGAATTTCCTTATTTACTACCATAGTTTTGACCATTTTTCTTCTAATATTAGTGCAAAAATATTTTTTCTTGGAAACGGACAGGCTTCATCGGCTACTTCTCTGCCTTTTTATGTTTCCCACCCTTTTTATCTCCCTGGTAGAACAGACCATTGAAAACCGGATTTATGGAAATACCATTGAGTGGGATTATCAGCTTGGCATCATCTTTCCTCATATCCAGCACGGCGAAATGCTTTTTCTACAGCTATGCGCCTTTCTCTGTCTGTTTATTGTATTGTTACTCTGTCAAAAAATTCAAAAGGCTCTCAAAAGCCAGGAATCACTTCGACTTCTGGAGCAACAAACTCATATCCAGGAAATTTATCTCAAAGAATCCCAGGCCCGCCTTACACAGACACGGGCGTTTCGCCATGATATCCAAAACCATCTGCTTGTATTGACCCAACTTTTGAAGAATGGACAAATAGACCAGGCCAGAGAATATATTTCTCTTCTGGAACCCACAGCAGCAGCTCTATCTTTTCCTATTCAAACTGGATTGCCAGCTGTGGATGCACTGCTTGGCAGCAAGCTTACCATGGCCTCCCAGGAAAAAATCTCTGTTCAATGTGAGCTTCAAATTCCCTCCCACGCACAAATTTTGGATATTGATTGGTGTATTCTATTATCCAATGCCCTGGACAATGCCATTGCCGCCTGCCGCCAGGTTCCGGAGCAGGAACGGAGCCTGCAAATACTGGGAAAGAAAAAAGGAAATTTCTATTTATTGTCCGTAAAAAATCGTTGCGACACCTGCCTAAAAAAACTCCCAGCCTATGGAACAGGCATGACCAATATGCAAACTACAGCAGAAAAATACGGAGGTACTCTTCATGTAAAAATAATCGAAGGCTGTTTCCATTTGGATATTCTGCTTGTTCTTTTTCAGAGCTCTCCTAAGTAATTGTAAAATTTTACCATAATACAGCAGAAACACTTTCCTCTTCTGCAATTCACGACAGCTCTGACACATTTAGAGGTAAATCCATTGAAAAGGATCTGCACGCTATATTATACTGAAAGAACCAATTTGACAATTCTATAAAAAAGGAGGAATATTTTGTATGAATATTTCAGGAATGAATCCTGGAGCAGGCACTCCAGATATAAGTGGTGGTCCCGCAAGTTCTGGTGAGAATCCCCGTCTTCGCTCTCTGGAACAAAAGCTTCAACAGCTGACAAAGGAAAAGAAGGAGGCCTTGGCCAATCAGGACACAGAAAAGGCAAAAGCCTTGGAAAAGGAAATTCAAAGTGTAAAGCAGCAGATCCAGGAATTAAAAGAGAAAGAAAAGAAAAAGAAGGAGAAAAAGGAAGAGGAGGGTGGCCAGAAACAGCCTGCGCAGCTTACCTCTGAACACATGCTGAATCGTCTGGCCTGATTTTTTTATTTTTTATCTTTTTCGATTCCAGAATATTACTGCCAGACTGACAATCATCAGAAAATAAAAGCTGATTCCTCTGGTCACATATAAGGAAGGCATTAAAAATGCTCCTGTAAATATTCCCTGAAAAATACTACGGTACATTAACTCTGTTATGCCCTGGGCGCCGGGTACAGGTAACATGTCTACAGCAATATACACGGAGGCCTGCAACAGCACTACTGTCAGCAGGTCTGCCCCCTCCAGGGCAAATCCCCGATAGATAATATAGGTGAGAAAAAACACGCTGCCTCTCTGTATAAAGGTCAATAAAAGCACGGCTCCCATTCTCAACTTATGTGTCCACAAAAATCCCACTGCATTCTGATAATTATCAATAAATCCATCAATCTTTTCTTCTCGTTTTTGGGAAGGCTTCAAAATTTTTAGCAAAATCAGAAGACCTTCCACTACACGAATAATGTGCTTCATCCAATTCGGCGCAAACATCACAGCCAATAGAGCTGCTACCAAAAGCGTATTTAAAGTTAGTCCCAACAAATACAAAGGATAGTATCCCTCCAAATAAAGTTGAAGAGGTTCATTCCAGAATATCAGAGCAGCTATTCCAATGATAACTAATACCAGCTTGTAAATCAACGCCACAGTCATTAAAATCACAGAACTATCTGACAGACTGTGACCATCCTTTTTCATATAATACAGCTGCATAGGCTGACCCCCTGTAGCAGAAGGGGTTATTCCAGAATAAAAGAAACCAATAAAGGAATAGGAAATGCAGCGCCAAAAGCTTCCCCCTCCATCCAGAGAGCGAAGCAGATAATATATCATGCAGCCTTCAATACTAACAAAGAATAAGGCATTTAGTATGGCAATTCCCACATATATAAAGGGTAACTGGCTTAAAGCTGCCCATATTTTTTTTAAATCCTGCCCGTGAAAAACCATATAAAAGGAAAGCCCCATAACCAAAAAAAAGAAAGCCATATCCCCGATTCTTTTTTTCACCTGTTTATCCAATCCGCCTTTTTTAATCATATGCCTCCCCCGGTTCGTATTCTGTATCTTCCATAATGCATGTCTCCAGCTAAAAATTCTGCCAATGGTCCTTCAAATATTGTCCGTTTATTTGGATACTCATAGATATCCCTGGGCGTTACCAGAGAAAAATGCTTTTCTGATATTACAATTTCGTTCTCTTTTAACAGCCTGGCAATATAAGAAGAACAGGTATAATGGTTTTTCTGATAAAAAGGTACACCCAATACAATAAAGGGAAGACCTAAAACCGTATAATGGTAATGAAATCTCCTTTTGAAGTCTCTGCGCAAGGTTTTGCAAATTTGCTCCTTCTGCTCTTTGTTGCATGTCATTTCACAAATTTTATACTTTGCCGTAGGAAAAGCCCGGTAAATAGCTCTTTTATTTTCCCGCTCAAATCCTGCAAATATGGGAATCAATGGATTCCTTCGTCCCACACTGTATGCCTCTTCCAGCCTGGCATCCATAGAAAGTACCACGTGGATATACCGCTGTTTAATAAAATAGCGTATCAGGGAAGCAAAAAAACCAGGTGTGTCTACAAATGCCAAATATATATGTTCCATCGCTTTTTCCTCTGTAGTTTTTTATAAATTATATTCACTATTGAAACTGATAAATTCTTCTAGCTGCCCGGTATCCCTGAATCGTAAGGATACTTCCCAGCTTTCCCGGCAAATAGGTAAGCCCGCTTAAGGTGGTATATTTTAACTTATAATAGATCATACGATCCTGTTTTCTCACAGTCTCCCACATATTCTTCCGTTTTCTATAGGCTTCCTTAGTATTAATTAAAAGCAGATGAATAGACGAAATTGCCATCATAACAGATATATTTCGACACATATACTGGGCAAGCCTAGGATATCTCTCCTTTACCTCCTCTAAGTCCACACATTCGAATACAATTTTTGTTACTTTCAGCTGCTGGTCTATGCGACTCATAAGTACATGCTCATTGACAGACTGATCCCCACGACCTAGATAATACTCATATAGATCCACATCCATATAATAAATGCTTTCCACCCAGGGAAGAGGCTGATAAGCGAAAATATTGTCCACATAAAAGGTATGTTCCGGCAAAACAACTCCTGATCTTTGCAGTACAGCTGTTCGATAAACCAATGCATGCATAATCAAATACTGAGAAGGCCGAAACCGGCCAATTTCATTCCAGCTGCTGACCTGATAGGAAGGAAATACATTGCGGTAATGCATTACATGTCTGGTACCTTCGTCCAGATGATTATACACATAATTAGTTATTAAGAGATCTGGCAAATTATGAGAATTTTCTACTATATTTTCATCATCTGCCTTTTCCTTATCACAAAATTCTTTGATTTTCTGAAGAAATTTTTCATAGGCCTCTGGTTCCAACCAATCATCAGAGTCCACCACCTTAAAATACATTCCTGCTGCCAGCTGCAGTCCCATATTTACACCAGAACCATGACCACCATTTTCCTTATGCACGACTTTCACAATATTATGATAGATGGCTTCATAGTAATCGGCGATATTTCCTGTTTCATCGGTGGAGCCATCATCCACTATAATAATCTCCACATCCTCTCCTCCAGGAAGCAGTGAATCAATACAACGTCTCATATATTCCTGGGAATTATAGCAGGGAACCACAAATGTGATATACTTCATTGCTAAGCAAATCCTTTCTGATATTCAAATCCGGTTAGATTATTTCTTCTGAATTTTTATAAACTAGAGTATACCGAAGGAATCTAAATACCACAGGGATTTTTTCTTAATTCTTTCTAAAAATCTTCAATTTCTAACTATTAACAAACTTTGGCGATGGTTGCTTCAATCTGCTCCTTTACCATCTGAGCGATCTCCGTGGACTTCATCTTTCCATAGATCTCATAGGTAATGGGAGGAAGAAAGTGTACCTGTACGGTTACAGGAGAAATGGAGTTGGTGTCAAATGGTTTAAAGGAATCCACCATTGCAACTGGCACTATAGGGCACCTGGCATACATAGCACTTTTAAAGCTTCCCCCCTTAAAATCCAAAAGCTGATTTCCCTGTTTGGATCTGGTTCCCTCCGGAAATATCACATAGGCCTTGCCTTCTTTTACTTGGTCGGAAACCTCTTTGATGATCCGCATATTCTGTCTCACATCACTTCTATCCATAAATTTCGCTTTTAATATTTGAAACACCTGTTTGAGAAACAAGGTATTTTCCACCTCTACTTTGGCCACTGGAGAAAATATCCTGTCACTGGCCTCAATAATAGCCAGCACATCAAACAATCCCTGATGATTGGGAAAGAAAATAAATCCTCCCTCCCGAGGAATATTTTTCTGTCCATAGGATGCTATTTTTACCCTTCCCCCCTTATTTGCATGGAGGGTAATTTTTTTAATCAGAGCATATCTCTTTTCTTCTTCTATGCTGTCAGCATGCTTTGCATAATAACACAGCTGCCACCACCAGTAGGGTACAAAAGGCAAGTTATAGAGTACCATCAATATTATCCGTTTCATGTAATTTTCTTCCTTTCATCCGTTTTTCATGGTAAATCGCCAGCGCCTGTTCATATCCCACCGCTCCGTAGGGGATCATAAGAATAAAATAGGGAAGGATAAACCGGGCCTTAGCCTCCCACAAAATGTGAAAGAAAAATCCTCCCAGTATGATAATAGCCAGTAGCAGCTGTTCCAGTGTAAATTTCTTTCTGTAAAAATAGATTCCCATTCCTGCACCTGCAAATACAATCCACTGATATTCATCTGCAAAGTTCAAAAAGATCTGATGCAGCTGTCCCTCATACAGGCTTTGTACCGGCCAGGAGAGAGAAGCATCATGAGAATTTTCAAAATGACTGATCCACAGACATTCATAGGTAGGATTATTCCACTGTGAGACAATCTTTTTGTAATAAAATTTCAAAGCATAGGCCGGATTCTTTAGAAATGAATTGATGGAATCTCTTATATCTTGTGCTGCGATTTCTGCACATAATTCCACATCCTCCTGATTGTCCCAAAAAGTACCTAAAATATAACCGTTATACCACCCCTCTGCCATCTGCCCTTCTTGCATTCCCATGGCTATATGCATAAGAGGAGAAACTCCGTTTCCGATTTCATAACCACTGCGAATTTCATATTGCTTTTTAATTCCTTTATCAAGGACAGTCACAGACAAAAAGCAAAGAACAATTAACAAAATATAGGAATATTTTTTCAGTTCCAGTCCTTTAAGCAATAAATACAGGGTAATGGCAATGACAACAATCAAATTATTTTGTTTTAGCACCACTGCAACTCCCAGGGAAACAACCGTTAAGGCGCCCTGCCAAATTTTACCCTCCCTTGTAAAACGGATACACCCATAGACAGCAAGCAAAGCCAACGGCGCTGCCGGAAGCTCCCCATAAATCAGTGTCACATAAAAAAGATAGGGAAGACAGCCAAATAAAAGGAGAAGAACAAGATTTGTTATCCGTTTATTTTCGAATATAAGTTCTGTTATCTTATAAAGCATATAAAATTCCACACAGGCAAAAACCACATTCAAAGCTTCCACAACTGAATATGAAAAGGGACCAAACACACGAAACAACATCTCCAAATATGCCACATATCCTATCTGCTGGGGATAAATTTGCAGATATTTTCCTGGATTGAGATAATAATACTCTCCCCGCATAAAGTCCGCTGCACAGTCTGCTACCTGAAACTGATCTCCTGTGGGCACCGTGTGAGAAACAATGGACCAGATCCCGCCAAACACAGCTCCATAGCAGAGAAGAATCACACAAAGCTTTTTGCTGGGCAGTCTCTCCAAAATTTCCTTTCTTTCTGCCTGAAAGAGAAGAAAAAGTACAAAGACAAGGGTTATAAGATGCAGAGAAATGGAATCCCATTTATAATAGGTGGTTTCCAGATACGTCTTATCAAAATAAGCAGTGGAAAAAAAGGAAACCACCGCTAAAAAAGTATAGACTATCAGTGAAATATAAATAACAATTCCTTTATTAAATCCCAAAAGCTTTTCTTTCATGATGAATCTCCAATATTCCTTATTCCATATATCTGCCTGGTCCTATATACTCCTCTAAACTTAATTCCAAATGCATCTTTGTTCCCACCAGCTCATAGCCAAGGAAATTTACAAGAATCGTGTAATTATTTTCTGTATAACTCCAGTATGGACTGGTTGACAGAGGGATCACGATTTCATTTGCGCCACCATTATAGATAAATCTGCTTGCCTCTTTTATCTCCACATCTTCCCCCATAAAATATACCACTCCCTGATAGGAAAGATTATCTGGTCCCTCCAGGATATCTGTTTGGATCCTTAGAAAATCTATCTCTTTTCCTGAAACAGGATTTTCAAAAGTATAGAAAAAATAAATATCTTCCCCCTGGAAATCATATACCTGTTCCTCCAGAATTTGGCTGTTTGTATCTATTAATTGTAAATTCACCGGTAAATCTCTCATATTATGTTCTTTTATTTTCTCACTGGCCCAGACAACAGGAAGTCTTTTTAAATCTTCAATATGCATGCATTTTCCAAATTCCTCATAGGCCATGTCATAGCTTTGTGCAATCTCTTGCTGATTTGTCAAAAACAAAACAGAATTATATTTACAAGGTATATATCCATGCTGCATAAACCATTGATACAAATGATAATTTCGAATACTTAAGGCGCCAGCATCATGATTCCAGGCAGGAGAAACTACTACCACTTCAGGTTGAAGATCACAAAGTATCTCTATAGCTTTCTTTTGCATAACCTCATTGTTTGTATTATAGGTGCTACTAAAAGGCAATAAAACCTTTTTATTCAAAATATTATAGTGGGAAAGCTGATTTGTCATATCCACAAACTGATAAGTTTCCCCACACAATTCATTTGCCACATGATTAAAATCACACAATTCTTCTCTTAGCTTTTCGTCCATAAAGATATGTCCCAAAGCAGGAATTCCGATTTCCTCTCCCTTTACAAACTCGAAATTCTCCGAAATACTCTCCCTTTCCAATAATTTATATGGCATAGTAAAAAGATTTTCTCCTTTTGTTGCTGTTGTCATAAAAAATAAAAGCAACATCCAAGCAATGGTACCTTTATCCCAATATTTTTTTCCATAGGGTAGAAGAATCATCAAAAGCAGAAATAAACAGCTAATGGTTGTTGCTATAATTCCTCTCTCACCAAATTGTGTGCGGACAAACGTATATTTTACTATAATTCCATTAAAAATCCATAAAAACAAAGCTCCAAAAAGTGCCCATTTTTTGTCATCCCCCTTCTTTCCAATACAAAAGTAAAGACTGATAAGAATGGGAAACAAAAATCCAAAAGTAGCATACCACACATAGGGATCAGCCAATTCTTCTTTTAAAATATCTCCTGTAGTTTCTAAAATAGCAGCAGAATTTTCTGTAATATACCTGACAATTTCAAAAAACATAGGGATAAAGCAAAGCCCCAGGATAAGTAAACAGATATAACCAATAAACAGATACGTGTGTTCTTTTCTATTCTTCCAAATTTTCACAATTTCTAAATATCCTTTTTCAAAAAAGAACTCGTGCAAAATCATGGGAAGCATAGCTAGAGCACAGGTTCCCCCTATAGAAGGATTCCATGCAATGGATAAAACAGACAAAAAAGTCCAAGACCACAACATAATCCCAAATTTTTCCTTTGATTTTCTGGAAAATACGATAAAAATACTAGGAAGCACAAAGGCCCATCGCACATAATAATATAGATCCCCAAATAAAGAAAAGAACAAAATACAGAGAAGTCCCCAAGCTTTGTTGTCCACAAAATAATAATAGACAGCTCCAGTAATCACTGCAATTATCACACAGCCTATAACCATAGCAGCTTCAAAGCTTGCATAGGTCCCATCAAAAAACAAATGCCACACTCCAGCCTGAAAATAATCACAGATCCCGTGAATGGGCATGGTATCCAGATAGGGAACCGTACCAAACTGCAAAAATTGATGTAGAGGTACTGATAATTCTCCATAGTGATAAAATTCCACGGGACTTCCGGAAATAGTTCCCCTGGGTAATACATAAGAAGCAAACACAGCCAAAGATAAAAAGCTGGTCACATATAGCTGGACTTCTTTGGATTTCTTTCTCTTATAAAGGAGATATCCCATTAAAAGAAAGGTTATGATAACTTCAAATATCAAAAATTTCCAGGAAAAATACTGTAAAAATATCTGACCTTTGTATTCATACTCAAATCTGGTTATCTCCAGAAAAACAAAAGGAAGTAAAAGCTGACTGAAATACAGACAATTTTCCAATCCCTTTTGATTCCCTCTTTTTTTCAAAAATAGCCAAAGAAAAAGAGAGAGGATCAGCCATATGAAATGGAGCGGATAAAAAAGAGTATCAAGCAAAGCATAAGTTGCAGGAAACAGACAAGTCAATCCTCTTTCTAGTATGCTAAAGGTAAATTGTGTAAATATAGCAAAGCAACATAATAAGTTACCTTCCCTTATACGGGTCCTGTTTTGCTCTGTTACAAATTTTTCCGCAAAATCCCTCTGCAAAAATGGAATGATTTTGGAAAAAAAACATAGAATCCAAGACCACAAAAAGAAAAAAAACAGACCTCCAAAAATTACATGATAAGCAAGGGTCATATCCCCTTTCTTAAAGTAAGCATTCCAAGAAGTATACCCAGCAACTAACTCCGGATATTCCGGAAGCTTTTTATATAAAAAATACATGCGAATAATTCCTGTACAAACCACACTTAGAACAGAAAAAATCATAGCCAAAAAACCAATTTTTTTGTTTCTTGGCCATACAGTATTTATTAGTTTCTTCATAACACCTTTACCTTTTTATAGTATAAATTTCTGCTGCCCCACAGGAAGTCAAAAAAATACCTCCTGTCAACATGATAAAAATTAAAAAATGGATTATCCCTCGAATTTAATTTTATTATCTTCACCATAAGATGAAAATAGAACACAGAAACTCCCCCTTTTCCATGTTCTATTTCCCTTCCGGTTCAGCCCCCTAATACTTCTGTTCCGGCTATTTTCTTTCTCTTATATAAATTATCCTCTCCTAAAGAGTCTCATCCTGTCCCTCTTCCTTTTTGTCTCCATCCTGTTCCTCTCCGGCTTCCTCATCCTCGTCCTCTTTATTTACCTGCTCCCGCACCTTGGCAATGCTGGCCACTGTAATATCACTCTGGGCATCCACATTGATAAGCTTCACGCCGGAGGTGATTCGCTCCAGCACAGAGATATCACTGCAAGCAATGCGGATAATAATGCCTTCCGTGGTAATCAACATCACCTCATTGTCCATATTCACGGCCTTGGCTCCCACCACATTGCCGGTCTTTTCCGTAATCTTGTAGCACTTCACACCTTTACCGCCACGATTCTGGCTGCCAAACTTGGTAAGACCAGTCAATTTCCCCAGACCATTTTCCGAAGCAATCAGCAGATACTCCCCTTGGGTATGTACCTGCATGGCAACCACCTCATCCCCATCGGTGAGATTCATACCAATAACACCCATAGAAGTACGGCCAGTGGGTCTCACATCCGTCTCATGGAACCGGATACACATTCCAAACTTTGTAACCAGAAAAATATCCTGGGCATTGTCTGTAAATTTCACCTCAATCAGCTCATCCTCTTCCCGAAGAAGAATAGCCTGGAGACCGGTTTTCCGCACATTGGCATAATCCAGAATAGAAGTTTTCTTTACAATTCCATTCTTGGTAGCCATAAACAGATATTTTCCGTCCTCATATTCCCGAATAGGGATCACGGCCGTGATCTTTTCTCCCGGCTGCAACTGCAAAAGGTTAATAATAGCCGTTCCCCGGGAAGTCCTGCTGGCCTCGGGTATCTCATAAGCTTTGAGACGATACACCTTTCCCGCGTTGGTAAAGAACATAATATAGTGGTGGGTGGTGGTCATAAACAGCTCTTCCATATAATCTTCCTGGATGGTCTGCATACCTTTAATCCCTTTTCCACCCCGGTTCTGGCTGCGGAAATTGTCCACGGTCATTCGTTTAATATAGCCCATATGAGTCATGGTAATCACCGTATCCTCCAGAGGAATCAAATCCTCCATGGAGATATCAAATTCATCAAAGCCAATGGAAGTTCTTCTATCATCCCCATACTTATCTGCAATCAGCAGAATTTCCTCTCGAATAACACCTAGAAGTTTCTTCTCATCTGCCAAAATTCCCTCCAGATATTCGATGCGTTTCATAAGCTCCGCATACTCCGCCTCAAGTTTCTCCCTCTCCAAGCCGGTAAGAGCCCGCAAGCGCATATCCACAATAGCCTGCGCCTGCACATCATCCAGAGCAAATTCCCTCATAAGTCCTTCTTTGGCAATCTGGGTGGACCGGGAACCGCGAATAATCTGAATCACCCGATCAATATTATCCAAAGCAATGAGTAAGCCCTTTAAAATATGAGCCCGCTCTCTAGCTTTGTTGAGATCATATTTGGTTCTTCTGGTGACAACATCCTCCTGATGCCTCAGGTAATACCGCAGCATATCCAGAAGATTCAAAACCTTGGGCTGCTTGTTTACCAGAGCCAACATATTCACCCCAAAGGTGTCCTGAAGCTGGGTGTGCTTAAACAGCTGATTTAAGATCACATTGGCATTTACATCCTTGCGCAGTTCAATATTGATACGCATGCCCTCTCGGCTGGATTCATCTCCAATATAGGTGATACCATCAATTTTTTTGTCCTTTACCAGCTCGGCAATCTTTTCGATTAACCGGGCCTTATTTACCATATAGGGAAGCTCAGTCACCACAATCCGACTTTTTCCATTGGCCATGGTCTCAATATTGGTCACAGCCCGCACACGGATTTTACCCCGGCCAGTGCGATAAGCCTCCTCAATACCCCGGGTTCCCAAAATCTGAGCTCCTGTGGGGAAATCCGGACCCTTGATAATTTTCAGGATCTCTTCTATATGGGTCTCCCGATCCTCCTCCACCCGATTATCGATAAGCTTTACCACAGCCTGAATGGTTTCCTTAAGATTATGGGGGGGAATGTTGGTAGCCATGCCCACAGCGATTCCTGTGGTACCATTTACCAGCAAATTGGGATAGCGGGAAGGCAGCACCACAGGCTCCTTCTCCGTCTCGTCAAAGTTGGGCTCAAAATCTACCGTGTCCTTATTGATATCCGCCAGCATTTCCATGGAAATCTTGCTCAAACGTGCCTCCGTATAACGCATGGCCGCCGCTCCATCTCCATCCACAGAGCCAAAATTTCCATGTCCATCCACTAAGGGATACCGGGTAGACCACTCCTGAGCCATATTCACCAGGGCTCCATAGATAGAGCTGTCTCCATGGGGGTGATATTTACCCATGGTATCACCGACAATACGGGCACATTTTCGGTGAGGCTTGTCGGGGCCATTGTTCAGCTCAATCATGGAATACAGTACCCGGCGCTGTACAGGCTTTAAACCATCTCGCACATCGGGAAGAGCACGGGCAGCGATTACGCTCATGGCATAATCAATATAAGAATCCTCCATGGTCTTTTTCAGATCCACTTCCTGGATTTTATCAAAGATTTTATCATCCATGTTTTAAATCTCCTATTAAAATTCCACTGTTATCAGATATCCAAATTTTTCACATGCTTTGCGTTCTGCTCGATAAATTCCCGACGAGGCTCCACCTTATCTCCCATCAATGTGGTAAATATTAGATCTACCTCAGCCGAATCCTCATTATTCATGGTAACACGCTTCAAAATCCGTCTTTCCGGGTCCATGGTAGTCTCCCAAAGCTGATCGGAATCCATCTCCCCCAGCCCCTTATAACGCTGGATTTTATTACTCTGATCCCTGCCTACCTCCAGGAGAATCTGATTTAACTCCTCATCACTGTAGGCATACCAGACCTTCTTATTTTTTTCCAGCTTAAACAAAGGCGGCTGTGCCAGGTATACGTAGCCCTCCTTGATTAAATCTGGCATAAATCGATATAAAAAAGTCAAAAGCAAGGTACTGATATGGGCACCGTCCACATCCGCATCCGTCATAATTATAATCTTGTGATATCGCAGCTTGGTAATATCAAAATCCTCATGAATGCCTGTTCCAAAGGCCGTAATCATAGCCTTAATCTCAGCATTTCCGTAAATTCGATCCAGGCGGGCTTTCTCCACATTGAGAATCTTTCCACGCAGGGGAAGAATCGCCTGCGTGGCCCGGGAACGGGCGGATTTAGCCGATCCTCCGGCGGAATCTCCCTCCACAATGTAAATCTCACAGTTCTCCGGATTCTTATCAGAGCAGTCCGCAAGCTTTCCGGGCAAAGCCATACCATCCAGAGCTGTCTTGCGCCTGGTAAGATCCCGAGCCTTTCTGGCCGCATCCCGGGCCCGCTGAGCCAGGATAGATTTTTCCAGAATAATCTTAGCCACGGAAGGATTCTGCTCCAGGAAAATCATCAGCTGCTCAGACACAATATTATCCACCGCGCCACGAGCCTCACTGTTTCCCAGCTTCTGCTTGGTCTGTCCCTCAAACTGGGGCTCCTCAAGCTTTACGCTGATAATGGCTGTCAATCCCTCCCGGATATCCTCGCCGCTTAAGTTCTGTTCACTCTCTTTGAGCAGCTTATTCTTCCTGGCATAGTCGTTGAAGGTCTTGGTCAGAGCATTCTTAAACCCGGCCAGATGGGTGCCGCCCTCCGGCGTATTGATATTATTTACAAAGCTGTATACATTTTCCGTATAGGAATCATTGTGCTGCATGGCAACCTCAACATAAACGTTGTTGTTAGCGCCCTCGCAATAGAGCACACTTTCATACAGCTCGGTTTTAGACTTGTTTAAATAGGTGACAAACTCTTTGATCCCTCCCGCATAGCAGAATTCCTTGGTCTGCTCCATATCTTTGCGCTCATCGTGAAGGGCAATTTTAAGCCCCTTGGTGAGAAATGCCATCTCCCGAAGGCGGACTTTTAGGGTATCAAAATCAAATACGGTCTCCTCAAATATTTCCTTGTCTGGCAAAAATGCCACCATGGTTCCTGTTTTTTCCGGCTCACATTCCCCGATGACCTTAAGCTTATTTGTCACATGACCACGCTCATAGCGCTGCCGGTAAATCTTTCCCTCCACATAAATGGTAACCTCCAGCCATTCAGACAGGGCATTTACTACAGAAGCACCCACTCCGTGAAGTCCTCCGGAAACCTTGTATCCGCCGCCGCCAAATTTACCGCCTGCATGGAGAATGGTAAACACCACCTCCACAGCCGGTATACCGGCTTTTTGGTTGATCCCCACAGGAATTCCCCGACCATCGTCAATGACAGTAACAGAATTATCCTCATGTACTGTCACATCAATACTTTTGCAAAAGCCGGCCAGAGCTTCATCAACCGAATTATCTACAATCTCATAAACCAGGTGATGAAGTCCCCTGGAAGAGGTACTTCCAATATACATTCCCGGCCTTTTTCTCACTGCTTCCAATCCCTCTAAAATCTGGATTTGGTCTGCTCCATATTCCGCACTCATTTCAATTCCTCCCATATTCTGCTAATTCTCACACAATACAGTTCCCTTGGACACATGAAAAACCTTATTTACAGAAAAACGATGATACACAAATTCATCCAACCCTGTACAGGTAATCATGGTCTGAATATCGTGAAGTTTGTTTAACAGATAGTTTTGCCTATTATGGTCCAGTTCAGACAATACATCATCCAATAATAAAACAGGCGTGTCTCCCGCAATCTGCTTTACCAGCTCAATTTCTGAGAGCTTCAAGGACAGTGCTGCTGTCCTCTGCTGTCCCTGAGAGCCAAATTTACGAATATCAATGCCGTCTGCCAAAAACAAAAGATCATCCCTGTGAGGTCCTGTAGTGGTGGTCTTAAGCTTTTTGTCCCTTTCCCGATTTCGGACAATCCTCTTTTCCAGTTCCTCTGCTGACGTATCTCTCTCATAAATGACCTGAAGCCTCTCCCTTCCGCCGGACAAATATCCGTGAATCTCATAGATAATCTCATTAAGCTTTTTTACAAAATTCTCCCGGCACTGTATAATTTTTTTTCCATAAGCCCCCAGTTGCATATCCCACACATCCAGAGTATCCATAAGTTCCGGTTTAGAATATAAATCCTTTAAAAGCTGATTTCTCTGACCTACTATTTTATTATATTTTGACAGATCATGGAGATAGACTCTATCCAGCTGACAAAGCTCCATATCCAAAAAACGCCGGCGCTCCGAAGGTCCCTGCTTGATAATTCCCAGGTCCTCCGGAGAAAAAAACACAAAATTCAGAATACCAAAAAGCTCACTGGCTCTCTGAATGGGATACCCATTGATGGCAATCCCCTTGGTCTTGTTTTTTCGCAAATGCATATCAATCTGATAGAGCATTCCCCTCTTGTCCACCAGAGCACGAAGATGGGATTCTGCCTCTCCAAAAAGAATCATATCCCTGTCCCTGCTGCCCTTGTGAGATTTGGTGGTCCCGCTTAAAAACAAAGCCTCCAGAATATTGGTTTTTCCCTGGGCATTGTCTCCATAGAAAATATTGGTTCCCACATCAAATTCCAGCTTAAGCTTCGGATAATTCCGGAAATTTTCCAGCTCTACGGATTGAATAATCATATCAGCACCAGCATCTCTACTTTATTTGAACCTCTCGGCCCTGAAAGGAAAAACAATCTCCCGGATGAAGCTTCTTTCCTCTCTGGTATTCCGTCTCTCCATTCACCTTTACCTGGCCTTCCTGTATCAGAAGCTTAGCTTCCACCCCAGAATCCACCAGTCCGGCAAGCTTCATAGCCTGACCAAGTTTAATAAAATCATCTTTGATCGCAATCGTTTCCATAAGCATTCCTCTTTTTTGCCCATTTTCTGGGTACGCTGCCAGCTCTAAAAATATTTACAAATTTTTACAATATTATCTGGCCGCACTGTTAAAATTCACCGGCAAAATCAGATAAATATAGCTTTCCTCCTCATCCTTAATAAAGCAAGGTGCCTTGGGATTTACCATATACAGAGTCACCTCATCATCATCAATAACCCGAAGGGCATCCATCAAAAACTTGGGATTAAAGCCAATAAGCAGATCCTTTCCCTCCTTTTCTATGGGAATCTCCTCATCCATGGAGCCCACACCGGAGATAATATTTAGCTTCATAATATCATCTTCGATCTGCATAATAATGGGTTTTTTGTCCCCCTCTTTGACAAGAAGGGTGGCTCTGTCAATGCAGCTTAAAAATTCCCGCTTGTTGATCCGCACCTTAGTCTCATAATCGCTGGAGAGCATCTGCTCCACCCGGAAATATTCGCCCTCAATTAGCCGGGACACCACGATTGTTTCGTCAAACTCAAACACCACATGATTTTTAGTAAAATAGATATGGACCAGAGATTCCATCTCCCCTGCCAATATTTTGCTTATTTCAATCAATGTTTTGCCTGGAACAATCACTTTCTTATAGGCATAGCTTTCTTTAAGGGCCAGCTTGCGGATAGAAACCCGATGGCCATCTAAGGACACGATCTTCAGCTCGTCATCCTGGATTTCAAACAGCTCTCCTGTCATCATTTTGTTATTTTCATTGTCTGAAATGGAAAAGATGGTTTGCTTAATCATCTCTTTTAAGCTAAACTGGGAAACCGCCACGTAATCTCCCCTCTCAATCTGGGGAAGGTTTGAAAAATCTTCCCCGGATTTTCCGGATATATTAAATTTTGCCTTTTCACAGGTAATGGTGGTCTTGTAGTCAACATCTGTGATAATAGTAACATCATTATCCGGAAGCTTTCGGATAATCTCCGAAAAGATACGGGCATCCAGAGCGATAATTCCCTTTTCCAGGATGGTTCCCTCTATGGTGGTCTCTATACCAAGTTCCATGTCATTGGCAGTAAGCTTAATATTGCCAGCTGTAGTATCAATGAGAATGCATTCCAGAATGGACATGGTGGTTTTAGAGGGCACAGCCTTGGAAACCGTATTGACACCTTTTAATAAATCCGATTTTGTACAAATGAACTTCATGTGTATAGCTCCTTTCTTTTTATGCACAGTGAACGGATATCTGGGCAAGGTGCAAAAGTGATAGATATATAAATAAAAGATATCCGTCGTATTCTTCGTAGGGGCTGTGAATTTGTGAATAAGTGCTTTTAAGGCCGAAAATAAAGGATTTCCGGAAAGGACAAGCATGTGAAAAACAGAAGGATAAGCTTAGAAAAGCTTTGAAGTTATTCACATGCTGTTTTAGCCTGAAAAGGATTTTCAACTTATCAACATACTTTCCACAGCAGTTCCACAGGGATCAGCCTCCAAATGTGTATGAATGTCCACAGAAAAATTCTTAATTGGGGTTAATTTTCTTTTTGATGGTGTCTATCAGCTGCCTTGTAGAATCATTATTCTGGATTTCTCCGGCTATCTTTTCCTGTCCGTGCATAATGGTAGTATGATCCCGTCCTCCCAGGATTTCACCGATTTGCTTCAAAGAAATTCCTAAAATGTCCCGACACAGATACATATAGATCTGTCTGGGATATACAATATCTGAGCTGCGCTTAGAGCTTTTAATATCCCCGGAAGAAATATGAAAGTGTTCGGATACAATATCCAGAATCAGTTCTGGTGTGATTTCTCGAACCTGATTGGGAGAGATAATGTCTTTGATGGCTTCCTCTGCCAGGCTCATATCAATGCTGCGCTTTTCCAGGGTGGAGAGGGCAATAAGCCGATTATAGGCTCCCTCCAGCTCTCGGATATTGGATTTGATGTTGGTGGCAATATAGGTGATGATGGCATCGTCAATGTGATGCCCTTCCAGCTCTTCCTTTTTTCGCAGAATAGCCATACGGGTTTCAAAATCCGGGGAGGAAATATCCGCGATCAGGCCACATTCAAAACGGGTGCGAAGACGTTCTTCCAGAGTTTCAATGTCCTTGGGAGGACGGTCACTGGAGATAATAATTTGCTTGTCCGCATTGTGAAGGGTGTTAAAAGTATGGAAAAATTCCTCCTGGGTACTCTCCTTTCCAATTAGGAATTGTACGTCGTCGATGAGAAGCACATCAATATTCCGGTATTTTTCCCGAAACTGAGCCATGCCATAGCGATCGCCGGCCCGGAGAGTTTCAATAAGCTCGTTGGTAAAGTATTCGGAAGTCACATAGAGCACCTTCATACCGGAATCTTCTCTCAATATATAGTTGGCAATGGAATGCATGAGATGGGTTTTTCCAAGTCCCACACCTCCGTGGAGAAAAAGGGGATTGTATACCTTTCCCGGGGTTTCCGCCACAGCCAGGGCGGCTGCATGGGCAAATTTATTGTTGTTGCCTACCACAAAGGAGTCAAAGGTGTACTTGGGATTGATATTGCTCTTTTCCAACAGAAGACTGGAAACCTCCTGTGGGGAGACTTTTTGGGAAATGGGTTTATTTTCCTTACTAAGGCGGCTGGCCTGCTCCTTTGTGATAAATACAACCTCGTATTCTTCTCCTGTAAATTCTGCAATGGCTACAAAAATGGGCATCTGGAACTTAGAGGTAATATAGTCAATAGCCTTGTCAATGGGCACAATGATTTTTACTACATGGTCCTGAATTTCATGGATTACCAAAGGCTGAAGCCATGTCTTAAAGGAAACATTGGTAAGCTCATGTTCTTTTCGTACATGTTCAAGGATTTCGTCCCATTTTTCTAAAATCATTTCCATACTTTGTCTCCAATTTCTTAAATAAAATAATATTTTATGCAAAACCGCACAATTTCCCTTATACCTTATATTATAACAAATTGAAAATTCAGGCAATAGGGAAATTAAATTTGCAAAAGATATCCAGGATATGCAAGTTATTATGGAAAATTGCTTGACTTAACAAGGTTTTCCGCATATAATTGGAATGATATTTGCGAAAAAGGAGGTGGAAACGCAATGAAAATGACATTCCAGCCTAAAAAGCGTTCCAGAGCAAAGGTTCATGGATTCAGAGCAAGAATGAGCACTGCTGGCGGAAGAAAGGTACTGGCAGCCAGAAGATTAAAAGGAAGAAAGAGATTGTCAGCCTAGGCCGCATATATGTGGCCTTTTTCCTTAATAGAGGAAAAGAACATGAAGTATTCAGAGTCATTGAAAAAGAACAGGGATTTCCAGATTATATATAAGGAAGGGAAATCTTTGGCCAACCGGTACCTGGTTTTATATGTAAGGGAAAATAGCTTACAAAAAAATCGATTAGGAATTTCTGTCAGTAAAAAGGTGGGGAACAGCATAGTCAGGCACCGACTAACCAGATTGATTCGAGAGAGCTATCGGCTACAAGAGGACATGTTTAATAGTGGTTTAGACATGGTAGTCATTGCCAGAGCCAGCGCAAAAGGAAAAGGCTATCAGGAGATAAGCAGTGCGCTTATGCATCTCGGCAAGCTTCACGGGGTTTTAAAAAGGATATGAAAGTCATATTGATCAAATTGATTCAATTTTATCAAAAATATGTGTCCCCTATGAAAAGTACGAAATGTCCTTATATTCCCAGCTGCTCCCAGTATGGACTGGAGGCAATACAGAAATATGGAGCCATCAGGGGTAGCCTGCTGGCCTGTTGGAGGATTTTAAGGTGCAATCCATTTTCAAAGGGTGGGTATGACCCTGTACCGTAGAAAAACGTAAAAAAGTCCATAGTGAAATAAGGAGGACATTTCATTGCCAGTGATGTTTTTAACACAGAATGGAACGTTTATTATCGGACCTATCTCTCAATTATTAGGCCTGCTGATGAACATAATTTTTGATTTTTTAAATTATTTGGGAATGCCTAGTATTGGCCTTTCCATTATTTTGTTTACCATTGTCATCTACATGCTGATGTTGCCTTTAACCATAAAGCAACAGAAGTTTTCCAAGATGTCAGCCAAGATGAATCCTGAGATTCAGGCTGTTCAGAAGAAATATAAGGGAAAACAGGATCAGGTTTCCATGATGAAAATGAAGGAGGAGACTGACGCTATTTATGCCAAGTATGGCACCTCTCCTACGGGAACCTGTCTTCCCATGTTGATTCAGCTGCCCATTTTGTTTGCTCTTTATCGGGTAATTTATGCCATTCCCGCTTATATTGACAAGGTAAAAGCGGCTTTTTATCCCCTGGTTACCAACATTATGAGCAACAAAGCCGCAGTGGAGTTTATTCAGGGCACAGATAGCGCCAAACAGTTTGCCAAGCAGGATTTTGCTCTGGAAAACACGGTAATTGATGTGCTGAATAAGTTTTCTGTAGCTGAGTGGAGCGATTTGGCGGACAAGTTTCCGGATTTAGGAGGCGCCATCGAGTCTACCCAGAATACCCTGAATCATTTCAATAATTTTCTTGGACTAAATATTGCGGAAACTCCTTGGCATATGCTTATGAGCGGAATCCAGGCAGGCGCTGTGTTGATTATTATCGGAGCCTTGATTATTCCTATTTTGTCGGGTGTAAGCCAGTGGATCAGTGTAAAACTTATGTCTCAGCCGGAGCTGACAGCCAATACTAGTGACAATGATATGGCAAACAGTATGGCCAGCTCCATGAAAATGATGAATACCATGATGCCTCTTATGTCCATTTACTTCTGCTTTATTCTTCCCGCAGGTATGGGCATCTACTGGGTCATCAGCGCTGTTGTCCGTACTGCTCAGCAGCTGGTAATTAACAAGAAGCTTAGCAATGTGGACATTGAAGAAGAAATCAAAAAGAATATAGAGAATTATAACCGGAAACGGGAAAAGAAGGGACTTCCTCCCCAGAAGCTTTCCAATGTGGCGAGAATGAATACGAAAAGTGTACAGAAGGATGAAATCTCTGAAGAGGATAGGCAGGAAAGAATTAAAAAATCTACAGAGTATTACAACAAGGGAGCTGCAAAGCCGGGAAGTCTTGCAGCCAAAGCCAGAATGGTAGAGCAGTACAATGAGAAAAATAAAAAATAAGGGGGTTTTCAAATGGAATGGGAAAAATTTTCCGCAAAGACAGTGGACGATGCTGTACTGGAAGCAGCAATTAAGCTTGGAACAACCAGAGATAATATAGAATATGAAGTTGTTTTCCATGGAAGCTCCGGATTTCTGGGAATTGGTAGCAAGGATGCTGTTATCAATGCCCGTTTAAAGGTGGAGGAAGAGGATATCCTGGAGGAAATCAAGCAGGATCTTAAGCTTGAAAAGCCTTTGGAGAAGAAACCAGAACGAAAACCCGAAAAGAAGCCAGAGAGAAAGCCGGAAAAGAAACAGGAGAAGACAGAACAGAAAAAGCCTGCTTTTGAGGAAAAGCCTGTTGCGGTCCTTCCAAAAGAGGAAGAAAAGCCGGAGAAACCGGTGGAGAAAGAACCAGCGAAGCCAAAAACTCCCTTGGATGATCAGGTCTCAATCAATGTAGAGGAGTTTTTGAAAAAAGTATTTGCTGCTATGGAGCTGGAAGTGGAGCTTCGTGTTTTAGCCAATAAGGAGGAAAGGGAAATCAACGTAGAGCTCAATGGTCAGGACATGGGCGTTTTGATTGGAAAGCGTGGACAGACCCTGGATTCCCTTCAATATCTTACCAGCCTGGTGGCCAATAAGGAGACCAACGAGTATATTCGGGTTAAGGTAGACACGGAGAACTATAGAGAGAGAAGAAAAGAAACCCTGGAAAATCTGGCTAAAAATATTTCTTTTAAAGTAAAAAGAACCAGAAAGCCAGTAACCCTGGAGCCCATGAATCCCTATGAGAGAAGAGTGATTCATTCCGCCCTTCAGAATGATAAATTCGTTTCTACCCACAGTGAGGGAGAGGAGCCCTATCGCCATGTGGTTGTCACCTTAAAGGAAGGCGTAAAAATAGACAACTACAACAATAAGAGAAGAAATAATTATAACCGAAACAGAAATAATCACAGGAGAAGGGAGCGCTAAGCAGCGCTCCTTTTTTCCATCCGGAGGTTTTTATATGTCACAGGATACTATAGCTGCCATAGCCACAGCCATGAGCAGCGCAGGAATAGGAATTGTTCGAATCAGTGGAAAAGAAGCTTTTTCCATAGCGGAAAAGGTATTTCGTCCCCAAAATAAGGAAAAGCGTTTGTCTCGGGAAGCTGGTTATACCATGCACTATGGAACCCTCTGGGACGAGGAGAGGATGCTGGATGAAGTATTGGTTCTGTTGATGCGGGGGCCTCACAGCTACACGGCGGAGGATACGGTGGAGATCAGCTGCCATGGAGGCATTCTGATTATGAGACGGATTCTGGAGGCAGTGTTAAAAAAGGGAGCGCGCCTGGCAGAACCGGGAGAATTTACAAAGAGGGCCTTTTTGCATGGGAGAATCGATCTGTCTCAGGCGGAGGCTGTGATGGATTTGATTGAGGCAGAAAATGAGATGGCACAGAGAAGCGCTCTTTCTCAGCTGCAAGGATCCCTACAGAAAAAAATCAGGGAGCTTAGAAAGGCTGTGCTTCATGAGATTGCTTTTATTGAGGCGGCCCTGGATGATCCGGAACATATGAGTCTGGAGGGATATCCCCAGAGTCTGGAAGGAATGATACAGGATTGGTTAAAAGAAATCAAAAAGATGTTGCTCTCCCATGAGAATGGACGTATGCTGAAAGAGGGAATCAAGACAGTAATTGTGGGAAAACCCAACGCAGGAAAGTCTTCTCTTTTAAATGTGCTTTTGGGGGAGGAGCGGGCCATTGTGACCGAAGTTGCCGGTACCACCCGAGATGTGTTGGAGGAGCATATGCAGTTGGGAGATATCCATCTCAATATTCTGGATACTGCGGGAATCCGTTCTACAGAGGATCAGGTAGAAAAAATTGGTGTGTCCCGGGCTGTGGAACATATGAGAGATGCGGATTTGGTTCTCTATGTGATAGATTCCTCCGTGCCGTTGACCAAAGAGGATGAGATGATTATGAATCTCCTGGAGGGAAAAAAGGCGGTGGTGCTATTAAATAAGTCCGATTTGACCAATGTCGTCACAAAGAAAGAGATGGAAGATCGTCTTCAGCAACCGGTTTTGTCGATTTCTGCCAGGGAGGAGCAGGGAATGGAGGATCTGGAAATGCTGATTAGAGATCTGTTTTTTCAGGGGGAGATTTCCTTTCACAATGAGATTCTAATTACCAATCTGCGTCAGAAAAGGCTATTGGAGGATGCGAAGGAGAGTCTCTGTCTGGTTTTGGAAAGCATTTCCCATGGGATGCCGGAAGATTTTTACTCTATTGATCTGATGAATGCCTATTCTTTTCTGGGAAAGATTCTGGGGGAAGAGGTGGAGGAGGATCTGGTCGAGGAAATTTTTGGAAGATTTTGTATAGGAAAATAGTAATTTGTTTGATTGTTTTTATGAGGATAACATATGCGTACAGGATATGAAGAAGCTTGTGATGTAGTAGTAGTCGGGGCAGGACATGCAGGCTGTGAGGCGGCCCTGGCCTGCGCTCGTCTGGGCTTGAAAACAGTTTTGTTTACGGTGAGCGTGGACAGCATTGCGCTAATGCCCTGCAATCCCAATATCGGAGGCACATCAAAGGGACATTTGGTTCGGGAAATTGACGCCCTTGGGGGCGAGATGGGAAAGAACATTGATAAAACCTTTATTCAGTCAAAGATGCTGAATTTGTCCAAGGGTCCGGCTGTGCATTCTCTGCGGGCGCAGGCGGATAAGGCGGAGTACAGCAAAAGTATGCGCCGGGTGCTGGAAAATACAGATGGTCTCTCCATTGTTCAGGGTGAGGTGACGGAGATTCTCACAGAGGATGGGGAAAAAGGAAGGCGGGCTACAGGGATAAAAACGTATTCTGGCGCCTGCTATTATGCAAAGGCTGTGATTTTGTGCACGGGAACCTATCTGCGGGCACGGTGTATTTATGGGGATGTGAGCAATCATACGGGACCCAACGGATTGCAGGCGGCCAATCATCTCACAGATTCTCTGAAAAGTCTGGGAATTGAGATGCTGCGCTTTAAAACTGGTACGCCAGCCAGGATTGATAAGCGGTCCATTGATTTTAGCAAAATGGAGGAACAGCTGGGAGATGAACGGGTGATTCCCTTTTCCTTTTCCACAGATCCAAAGAGCGTGCAGATAAAACAGGCTTCCTGCTGGCTCACCTATACCAATGAGAAGACCCATGAGATTATCCGGAAAAATCTGGATCGGTCTCCTCTGTATTCTGGTGTGATTGAGGGAACAGGTCCCCGGTACTGTCCGTCTATCGAGGACAAAGTGGTGAAATTCGCGGACAAAAGTCGCCATCAGGTTTTTATTGAGCCGGAGGGGCTTTCCACCAATGAAATGTATGTGGGAGGCATGTCCAGCTCTCTGCCAGAGGATGTGCAGCACGCTATGTATTCCTCCGTAGCTGGGCTGGAGCATGTAAAAATCGTGCGCAATGCCTATGCTATCGAGTATGACTGTATTGATCCCAGGCAGCTAAAGGCTACCCTGGAATTTAAGGAGATAGAAGGTCTGTTTAGCGGGGGGCAGTTTAATGGAAGCTCCGGCTATGAGGAGGCAGCAGCGCAGGGGCTGGTGGCAGGCATTAACGGTGCCCGGTATGTGTTGGGAAAGTCTCAGCTTCTTCTGGATCGATCCCAGGCCTATATTGGGGTGCTTATTGATGATTTGGTTACCAAGGAAAACCGGGAACCCTATCGAATGATGACCTCCCGGGCCGAATACCGGCTTTTGCTACGACAGGATAATGCGGATTTGCGTTTGACAGAGATTGGGTATGAGATGGGCCTGATTTCCAGAGAGCGCTTTGAGCATGTGCTGGAAAAGGAACGATTGATTGCAGCGGAGATAAAGCGGGTGGAAAAGGTTTATGTGGGGACCTCCTCCAAGGTACAGGCATTTTTGGAAGCCCATGAGAGTACCCTGTTAAAATCCGGGACGAATTTGGGAGAACTTATCCGACGGCCGGAGCTTACCTATGATTTGTTGGAGGAGATCGATGAGGAGAGGCCTTTCCTTTCCCAGGAGGTTCGGGAACAGGTGAATATCCATCTGAAATATGAGGGGTATATTAAAAGGCAGAAAAAACAGGCGGAGCAGTTTCGTAAGCTGGAGGAAAAACGGATACCGGAAGGACTGGATTATGACAAGGTAGAGAGTCTGCGTATTGAGGCCCGGCAGAAGCTTAAGGAATTTCGACCTGCTTCCATTGGCCAGGCCTCCCGGATTTCTGGAGTGTCACCTGCGGATGTCTCGGTACTTTTGGTGTATCTGGAAAGCTATAGAAGATAACAGAATATAATATTGTGTTGCTTTTTCGTATTTTTTATTTATTTGTATTGGGGGAACAGACATATGAAATTGCGGGTGCAGGTAAAGCAGTTGGGAAAGCGAAAAAATTCTGTGGGGGAGATCATCTGTGAGATCCAGGGAAATCCAACTACGGTTCGGGAGCTAATCCTTGCGGTTGTGGCTTCCCAGGTGGAGGAATATAACCAGCGGTTGGAGGCTTGCCTGTATGCAGAGGAAGGAGAGCTGCCAAAGCTTCTTCCTTATCTGACTAGGGAGGAGATTGCAGACAAGGCAGAATCCGGAAAAGTAAGCTTTGGATTTAGCTATGGAGAGAAAAAGGCAAATTTGCAGGAGGCTCAGAAAAATGCTATTCAGTCCTTTGTGGATGGCATTTATCGGATTTTTGTGGATGGAGAGCCTTGGGAGGAGTTAGAGGAGACTGTACAGGTGACAGAGGAACAAGTATTTACTTTTGTGCGATTGGCAATGCTCACAGGGAGGATGTGGTAAAATGGCAGAGATGGATTATCGGGTAAGACAGGAAATTACCAGGGAAAGGGAGGCAGCTTTTCAAAAACGGAAGCAGAGCCTTACGGGGGAGGACAGAGGGCTTGCAGAAGCCATACATACAAATTGTTATGAGAAAGAATTGGTTTCCAAGGTTCGAGACAAATTTTATACATGTCCTGAGCTTACCCCGTCTCAGTGGATAAGGGATCACAAGGGATTGTTGAGAGCCTTTGTTCCCAAGGCTTATGACAAATCCTATCTCTATATCATTGATAAGCTTCATCAATTTCCTTTTACCAGAGGTTGGGCTCGTAGGAGCGTGCGGACAAAAAGCTATTGGCCTCAGATACAGCAGATGTTTCAGATATTAACTGCCTATGAAAAGCTTTTTTACTGTGAAGAGCGGCTGGAGGATGTGATGCTGGGACGCTTAAGCGCAGAGAAGCTGGAATATATTCGCAGGGAGTGGAATTTTACCGACGGCTTTCATTATCTTTATGCGGCAGAGATCGACAGGGGAAACCAAGTCGTGATTGAGGGCTTGAAATCTTTGATTTTAAGTGAGAATAATACGGCATATCTGGACAGAGAGATGATTCTGGGAATTATCCAATCCGATCATCAAGAATTGCAGGAGCTTTTATGTAAGCTTTTGTTGGCAGCCCGTCTCCAGGAAGGATTGCGTCAAGCCATCTGTGAAAGTATGGATGAAGGAACCCCTGAGGCATTTCTAAAGCTTTTGCAGGTGATTGAGGATCATGATCTCATTCGCTATTCCTCTGTGCTTCGATCCATATCTACCTGGATTGGAATTTTTAGTGAGTCCAGCGCAGATCGAATTAACAAAAAGCTTTTACAGCAGATGGGGGAGTGTCTGCGTGATCCCCAGCTTTGCCAGAGCCTTCTGAAAACCAATGACTCCATTTCCATCAGTGTAGCTCTGTGGGCCTTGGGCTTTCGGGAGGCCCAGGACGCGGTGGATGCCATGAAATGGCTGATAGATTATGGAACTAAAAATCAAAAGCTTACGGCTTCCTATTATAACCGAAGCCTTTATGATGAAAAGCTTCGGGTGCAGGTGGCCAAAAAGGTGATTCTAGAGAAGGGGGAGGATTTGGAGCTGGCGGCAGCCTTTTTGCCTGCTTATACGGAGCCTTTAAATAACTATGTCCGGGAATTGATTTTTGAAAAAAAGAGTGGCTATTACACCTTTGAATTGGTTCCTCCTCGGGCTCCCAATCTGAAAAAATATTTCGAGAATAAGAAGGAAGCCGAGCAGCTGTATGAATGCTTTCTGAAAATATATCACTGCCTTCCTAAAAAGGCTTTGGTCTTTGATCCCTGTATTTTTCCCTGGTATCGGGTGGAGCTTTCTGTGTCCAGCGTGGTTGCTCAGCTGGCTTTTACAGCCTATGTGCTTCAGGATGAGGAAAAGATAACCTTTGCTGCGGGATTGTTGGATGAGGCGGATGGAGATGACCGGAAGTTTTTGATACACCTTTTGTTGTATTCGCCTAAGAATCAGATGCAGCGAAATCTGGTAATTAGTTATATGGGAAGCTCTAAGACACAGGCTTCCCATGCGGCTATTAAAATTGTTAAGGGGATGCAGCTGTCCGGCAAGGAATATGAGATCTGTGAGGACATGTTGCGGTTTAAACGAAATGAGCTGCGGGCAGTTCTCATAGAGCTTTTGATGAAGCAAAAAGAAGAGCATTTGAAGGATTCCCTTACACGTCTTTTGAAGGATAAAAGAGAGGAGAAGCGCAGCGGAGGTCTGGATATTCTTATGCGCTTATCAAAGGATAAGAAACAGGAGAAGGTTTATGAGAAAGTTCGTCCCCTGATCGCTTTGGTGGCCAGTCCCACAGATAAGGAAAAAATTCTTATAGAGGAGCTTAAGGGTGAGAATACAGAAGAGCAGGAGGGATATTACAAAATCTATAATCCGGAAGCTTCCGAGGAGCTTCTTAGTCCAGTACAAATAGAGGAGGCTTCGCCGGAAATCATGGCTTCTAAATGTCTGCCTTTTACAGAAAAGGAGATCATAGAGAAGCTTGTGAAGCTTGACAGGATTTTCCAGGAGAATAGAAATTATGAGTATGTGAATTGGATGGGTGAGAAGGAGATCTTGGGAAATAAATATACCTGTCTCAAGGAATCCGGCTATCCCCAGGATCTTTTCCAGCGGTTTCAGTTAAAAAATTTCCCACTGGAAGCTGTATTTCGCCAGTTTTATGAGGAGGAGCTTGGAAGCTACGCAAGCCTGGTGGAGCTGGAGGCAGTCCTCTCTAAAAAAGAAAAGAGTGTCTATAGCAATGGGGAAAAATTTTATAAGAAGGTTTTTGGAAAATTGCCTTTCCAGGGAATTCCCTTTACTTTGGAGTATGAAAAGCAAATATTGGATTTAAAACTAGTATACCGGTATGAGTATTTGGAGAAAAAGGAGCTGCTGGACAGGGGAATCCAGATGGTTTCTGCCCTTCTTCCATTGACAGATGGAAAAAACAAGATGATCCCCTATATGTATAAGGCCTGGAACGGAAGAGAGAGCCAGATGAATATTTCTCTCAGTCAGATGCCGCTTTTTATCCGGTATTTTGAGGGATTGCAGTATTGGGAGACGGATGAGGAATTTATCCGAGCTTTTTCTGTAGCCTTGCAGTTTGAGATAAAGATTCGGGAAAATAGAAAATATAATACCTTTGCCAGACCTACGAATTATTACGGAGGAAATTCTTATTCTTATCCGAATATGGGATTTACACCTATTTGTCCCTACTGGTTTTTTAAGGCCTATCACCTGGGAATTATTACAAAAGATCTGGTGTACAGGGCAATTTTGGAATATTTCCATTGTCAAAACTGTCTTCAGGTGCTAAGCCGGGTGGTTAAGGGAGAATGTGTCCGTCCCATGAGCCGTGGTGCTCTCAACTACTTTTTTGGCAGCTTACATACCAATGAGATTTATGAAATAGGGGAGAGCTATTTTGGGGAGGATACCTGGATTGGAAAGCTTATCCGGGAATTCTATGAGGGAATTGTGCCGGTGATTGTGGATATGGAGCTGCGCCGGGGAGAGGCAGAGACAGAGGTTACCTGGATGGTACAGGGAATTGACTATATCCGGGGAATGGATGTTCTTATCCGTATTCTTATGGCTCTGGGTAAGGATACCTTAAGCCGGGATTCCTATTATTTCTGGTATTACGGTGGACGGAGTCAGTCTAAGAAGGAGGTGCTGAGCCGTCTTCTAAAGGTCTGCTATCCGGCAGTTGGAGAGACAGGGAAGGATTTGACGGAGGCGCTCAAGAAAACCAAAATCAAGGAAACGCGTCTGGTAGAGGTGGCTATGTATGCGCCACAGTGGATTGATATTATACAGGAACATCTGGACTGGAAGGGATTAAAGAGCGGCTGCTATTATTTTATGGCCCATATGAACGAGCGTTTTGATGATCAGAAGCAGGCTATGATTGCAAAGTATACGCCTCTGTCTCCGGAGGAGCTCCAAAATGGCGCCTTTGATGTGGATTGGTTTGAGGAGGCCTATGAGCAACTGGGAGAAAAGAATTTCGGCCTTTTGTATCAGGCAGCAAAATATATTTCCGACGGTCAGAAACACTCCCGGGCCAGAAAGTATGCGGATGCGGCTACTGGAAAGGTAACTCTGGAGGATTTGAAAAGGGAGATCTCTGCCAAGAGAAATAAGGATTTGCTTATGAGCTACAGCCTGGTTCCCTTCCAGAAGGATCGGGAGAAGGATATGCTGGATCGGTATCAGTTTATTCAGCAATTTTTAAAGGAGAGCCGTCAATTTGGTGCCCAGCGACGGGCCAGTGAGGGAAAGGCCGCAGAGATTGCACTGGTAAATTTAAGCGTTCGAGCCGGCTATGGGGATGTGACACGTTTAACATTAAATATGGAAACCCGCTTGGTGGAGGCTTTTGAGTCTTTGATGTGTTGGAACCAGGTGGAGGATATAGAAGTTTGTCTTCATGTGGGGGAGGATGGTAAGAGTGAGATTTTGTGTCGGAAAAATGAAAAGCCGCTGAAATCCATTCCTTCCCGGCTGGGAAAGAATCCTTATGTGTTGCAGCTAAAGGAGGCTCATAAGAAGCTTAAAGATCAGTACAGCCGGACTAAGAAGATGATGGAGGAAGCCATGGAGAGCGGAACCAGCTTCCGGGCCATGGAGCTTCGGGGATTGTTAGAAAATCCAGTGGTGCGGGCTATTTTGGAGCCTCTGGTGTTTATGCACAAGGATTCCCTTGGCTTTCTGTCCCCCGGTGGAAAAGTTTCTGAAAAACAGGACTCTCGGTGGATTGGTGGATCCACAGATCTATATTTGAAGTCCTGGGAAGGGGAGGAAATTCTTCTGAAGCCAGAGGAAGAGCTTCGCATTGCCCATGCTCTGGATTTGTATCAGGCAAAGCAATGGGCAGAGTATCAAAAGTATTTGTTTGCCCATGCAATACGCCAGCCCTTTAAGCAGGTATTTAGAGAATTGTATGTGAAGCTGCCCGAGGAGCTGGGGCTTAAGGCTTCTCGCATGTTTGCAGGAAATCAAATTCAGCCCCAGAAAACTGTGGGATGTCTTCGGAATCGGCGTTGGGTAGCTGATTATGAAGAGGGTTTGCAGAAGATCTACTATAAGGAAAACATTGTGGCGCGGATTTATGCTATGGCGGACTGGTTTTCTCCCAGCGATGTGGAGGCACCTACTCTGGAGTGGGTGGAGTTTTCTGACAGAAAGACCTTTCAGGCTTTGACCATTGCACAGGTGCCGGATTTGATTTATAGTGAGGTTATGCGGGATGTGGACTTGGCTGTAAGTGTGGCCCATGCAGGAGGGGTGGACCCGGAGACCAGCCATTCTACTATTGAAATGCGTCGAGCCATTGTGGAATTAAATCTGCCTTTGTTTGGTTTAAAGAATGTGACGTTAACGGACAGTCATGCCATGATTCAGGGAGTGCGGGCTGTCTACAATGTACATTTGGGCAGCGGTGTAGTTCATCAGGAGGGCGGCGCTATGCTTCATATTCTTCCTGTACACAGTCAGAAGAGAGGGCGGTTGTTTCTTCCCTTTGTGGATGAAGATCCAAAGACCGCAGAGATTATGTCAAAAATTGTATTGCTGGCTGAGGATAAGAAGATAAAAGATCCCTCTATTTTAAGTCAGATTCTGTAGGTGAAGAGATATGGAAAAAAATGGAAGTTATAGAAAAGCGGATCTGGAGAGTCAGATTACGTATTTAAAGAGAGCTTGTGAAAATATAGGAGTGATTTTGACGGAGGATCAGCTGCATCAGTTTTATCGCTACTACGAGCTTTTGACAGAATGGAATCAGGTGATGAATCTCACGGCCATCACGGAATATAAGGATGTGGTGCAAAAACATTTTGTAGATAGCTTGGCTTTGATTCCTGTCTGTGGAGTATCTGCATCTGGCGCACTGCTGGATGTGGGTACTGGAGCTGGATTCCCGGGAATTCCATTAAAGATTGCTTTTCCAGAGCTTCGAGTCACTTTGTTGGATTCTTTGAATAAACGGGTAAAGTTTTTGAATCAGGTCATAGAAACTCTTGGTTTATCTGAGATTTGGGCTTTTCATGGACGGGCGGAGGATTTTGCAAAGAAAAAGG
The DNA here is from genome assembly GCA_022791975.1 of Lachnospiraceae bacterium. Taxonomy (GTDB): domain Bacteria; phylum Bacillota; class Clostridia; order Lachnospirales; family Lachnospiraceae; genus RGIG4284. Next base: position 32,826 of record JAAWAC010000039.1, read on the forward strand.
AATTCCGGGAGCAGTTTGATCTTTGTGTGTCCCGGGCTGTGGCTAATTTAGCTTCCCTGTCAGAGTATTGTATTCCCTTTGTTAGGATGGGAGGCTTGTTTATCTCTTACAAGTCGGGGAATAGTGAGGAAGAAATTTCTCAGGCTGGAAAGGCTATTCAAGTTTTAGGTGGTCATTTGAGGGAGGTTAAGGAATTCTTTCTTCCGGACTCGGATATTTCCCGCTCCTTTGTGATGATAGAAAAGAGGCGGGCCACAGACAAAAAATATCCCAGGAAGGCAGGGCTTCCTGGGAAAGAACCGATTCTTTCATGAAACATGATATGTTTTATTATGGTTTGCTGGACTGTTCTTCTTTTTCCAAATAGATGGAGAGCAGCTCTAGCAATTCCTCCGGTTTTTCCAACTGGGGGAGATATTTACATTCCTTGATAAACTCTGTCTCAATGGCGGGATTGTAGCTGCAATATTCTTCCGCTGTATTGTAGATATCCGAATAATCACTACCCCCAATAAAATAAATACTGTGGTTGATTTCTTTTAGTGCATGGATAATATTTAAATTCAGATAATTACTTTTCAGGCTGGAAAACAAAAATTTGGATACAGCACCTTTTTGATGAGCGGCTTCATAGTAAATATCTAAATCCTGTTGTTCCAGTTTATCCGGATCATAGTAATACTGTTCCTGGAAACATTGTTTAATCATATGTTTGGCAGCTAAAATATTATAGATTAGGGTTCCTATAACAGGGGAGTTAATCATTAGCTTTAGGGTCTTTGTTCTCTTGGAGGGAGCTTTATTGAGCTGTCGCAGGGCCAGAGGATTTAAAATAATAAGCTTGTTAAAATATATGGGATTGTGAAAACAAGCCATAAGTGTGAAGGAACAGGACATACCTGTGGCAATCACATTCGTTTTGTGCTTAATCACATCTTTGACAAAATCGGAGATCAACTGAACATATAAAAAGTTTGTGTATGTAATATTCGTCTTTTCTGAGCGGCCGCAACCAAAGAGATCCAATACATAGATCGTATGGGATTTGGAGAGCTGACCGATGAGCTTCCTCCACTCAGAGCCAGAGCTGGCTGGGTGCAGATCGTGAAGCAGAAGCAAGGGGGAACCGGAGCCATAACGATTATAAAATATTTTGCCAAATCTCCAATTATAAATTTCTCCTTTGCTGTCATCCAGAAGATTTTTTAGAGTTGCGGTATAAAAAGTCAGTTTATTGGCCAGATGTATGCTAAGCGCTGTGCAGCCGGATAGAAGGATCATTTTTCGAATTGTTTTTTGATTCATAAGGGATGGAGTTCCTTTCTTGAATTTATTGGAAAGCCTTGAGATAATCATAGCATAGTTGGGAGTCGGTGGCAAGATCAGGGTAAAAATTTGAGGATTGTCATCTGGGTGTAGGGAGATTGGCATAGGAATATAGGGTTTGGCTATAAAAATGTTAGACTTTTGTATAAATAGGTTTTGTTTCACGTGAAACATTTTATTTAGAAGGTGGACTATTATTTCTCAAAAATATACAATGAAAATGCTCCTTTGTATCGTATTTATAAGGATAAAAATGGAATCGCCGTTATAAGTTCTTTGTGGTTACCGGAACTGAGAAAGTTATTAAGTAATGAAAGCAAAAATGATAACTTTGAGAAATCTCCTGTTTCGAATTTACGTACTCATCGGGAAATAACTTGAAATATACGTTGTAAATGGTAGATAAAGAATTTATAATCATATATATGAATCAAAGCTTACGTGAGGTGTTTTAATGAATAAAGTTCATACTGCATTGTTAGTGGTAGGATTGATTATTATTTTGTTTGCCGTATATTGTCCATCAATAATAGCGGAAGTCCATAGCGAAATGTGGAGAATTATAATTGGTTTACTAGGTTGTTTTTCAGTTGCTTTAGGTATGTATAAGATAGTCTGCAAAAAATAAATTAAAATTTATAGGGTTGTTAAGTTACTATTGAATATGTGTTTTTGCAGAAAATATGCTATGTTTTAGAATTTATACATTGGGAACAGTTTTTCGTAAAGAGTGTTAGAAAATTAGGGAATAGGATAGGAATATTACATATGAAACGAGAATTGGGAATTGCAAGATGTGGCCTTGCTTGCTGTTTATGTTCTGAAAATATAACATGTCAGGGATGTAATTCAGTTGAATGCCCGGATAAAGATTGGTGTGAAAATAGGAAATGTTCCATTTTAAGGAAGTTGGGACACTGTTATGACTGTAAGGAAATATGCAGCAAAGGATTATTAAGTAAAATCAAGCCGCACGCGTTTACAGAGTTTGTCAGAAGGTATGGGGAAGATTATCTTTTAGATTGCCTGGAGAGAAATGAAGAAAAAGGAATCATTTATCATCGTAAGGGGTTGATAGGTGATTATGATGATTTTGATAATTTGGAAGCGCTAATAGAGTTTATTAAAACTGGAGAGGTAAAACGATAGACATAAGAAGATGATACCTTTAGTGGATAAAGCGAAGCGTGTCCTTTATCCTGTTTAATGAGAATCAAAATAATACAGAATATAATTGTAATAACAGAAATCAAAGTAAGAATTTGTGCTTAAAATGGCATTTTACTTTGGAATTTTTAAGTTTAACACTGTGAAAATAATAACTATACATAGGATGGTAAAAAAGTTTTTGTCAGGAAAAATTCCAGAGACACCGGCAAATGTTCTGAAAAATATTTTTTCGGTAGTTTGCATTCTCAGTTGTTATGCTGAATAATTTGTCTTGTTTTAGAGGAGCGTTCGGTTTTTGCTTCCCCGAAAGGATGATTTTCTTAAAAATTAGAGAAGATTTCTAATTTATGTTTCACGTGAAACTTTTTTATGCTATAATGTCCCCAAAGAGGGAGAAGCCGAAAGGATAAAATTACATATGGGAAGAATTATTGCGGTAGCAAATCAAAAGGGCGGTGTAGGAAAAACTACTACGGCTATTAATTTGTCGGCGGCTCTGGCGGAAGCAGGAAAACAAACTTTGACCATTGATATTGATCCTCAGGGAAATACTACCAGTGGGTTGGGTGTGGACAAACATCATTTGGATTGCACAATTTACGATTTGATTCTTGGGGAATGTTCCATTGAGGAGAGTGTGATTGTCACAGATTTTGATAATCTGTATTTGATTCCATCCAATGTGGATCTGGCTGGGGCGGAAATTGAATTGATTGGGGTACAGAATAAGGAATTTATTGTACAAAAGGCAGTGAATCAGATTCGGGATGATTATGATTTTATTATTATTGATTGTCCACCATCTTTGAATATGCTGACTATCAATGCTATGACTACAGCAGATACCATACTGGTACCTATTCAGTGTGAGTATTATGCTTTGGAAGGTCTTAGTCAATTAATTCATACTATCAATCTGGTGAAGGAGCGGTTAAATCCAGATTTGGACATGGAGGGCGTGGTATTTACCATGTATGATGCCAGGACAAATCTTTCTTTGCAGGTGGTGGAGAATGTCAAAAATAATCTCCACCAGAAGATCTATAAAACGATTATTCCCAGAAATGTACGTCTGGCCGAGGCTCCCAGTCATGGGCTTCCTATAACTGTGTATGATACCAAATCCGCTGGTGCAGAGAGCTATCGTCTTTTGGCTGAGGAAGTTATGAATCGGCAGGAGGAATAGAAAGGTTACATTACAAAAATAGTTCTAAGGCCTGGTTAAAATGGAATAGATGGACACAGAAAATTGGGAAAAGTTGGTAGTTGCGAAGATTGTAGGGAATGAAATAGGATTGGAGAGGGGAGTTTATTATGGCAGCAAGAAGAGGGGGATTGGGAAAGGGGCTTGACAGTCTTATACCAGATACTAATCCCACACCTTTAAAAGAGAATACAAAGGTCGTGGAGAAAATTGTAGAGAAGGTTGTGGAAAAATCAGAATTATGTGTGAAAATTTCCAAGGTTGGTCCAAACAGGGATCAGCCCCGTAAACAGTTTAATGAGGATGCGCTTCAGGAGCTGGCGGATTCCATTAAGCAGTTTGGCGTATTGCAGCCTTTACTGGTACAGGAGAAGAATGGCTTTTACGAGATTATTGCCGGGGAGCGTCGGTGGCGTGCGGCCAAAATAGCAGGGATCAAGGAAATTCCTGTGATTGTGAAGGAGTATACAGATCTGGAAATTATAGAAATTGCCCTGATTGAAAATATTCAGAGGGAGGATTTAAATCCCATTGAAGAGGCTCTGGCCTATAAGCGGCTGATCAACGAATTTCAGCTAAAGCAGGATGAGGTGGCAGAGCGGGTATCCAAAAGCCGTACAGCTGTGACCAATTCCATGCGTCTATTAAAATTGGATCAGCGGGTACAGCAGATGGTGATTGATGATATGCTGTCCACAGGACATGCCCGGGCTTTGTTGGGAATTGAAGACGGAGAGCTGCAAGCTGCCACAGCTGCAAAGGTTTTTGATGAGAAGCTTAGCGTCCGCGAAGTGGAAAAGCTGGTCAAGCAGATGCAAAAGGAAAAGCCGGAAAAGAGGGAAGAAAAACAGGATCTCCAGTTTCTATACGCGGATCTGGAAGAAAAAATGAAGGGAGCCATTGGAACCAAGGTTTCTATTCGCCAAAAAGCAAAAAATAAAGGAAAAATTGAAATAGAATATTATTCCAGAGAAGATTTGGAAAGAATTATAGATATGATAACAGCAGGAGGAAAAGACAGTGGGAAGTCCAATATCTGAAATGATTTATAAAAGTACCGGAATTGATTTGATCTATATTATTGGAGGACTTGGCGTATTAACAATTCTATGTATGATTTTAACTATAACAGCATTATGTAAACTAAAAAAGGTGCGAAAGAAATATGAGCTGTTCACCCGGGGAAAAGATGCGGAATCCCTGGAGGATACTATTATGCTGTACCTGGATAAAATGGATGAATTTGATAAGCTTTTGACCATGGCCCGGGATGATATTGTGAACTTACGGAAGAATCAGAAAATGTGCTTTCAAAAGCTAGGGATTGTAAAATATGATGCGCTGTTTGATTTAAGCGGACAGCTCAGCTGTGCCATCGCTGTTTTGGATCAGATGGAAGATGGGTTTATCTTAAATACCGTATATTCCCGGGATGCCAGCTACGCTTATGTGAAGGAGATTCGGGGAGGAATTTCGGAGATTGAGCTTTCCCGGGAAGAGGAACAGGCTTTGGAACAGGCGAAAAACAAGGCTTGAAAAAATATGGAGACTGTTATATGATGGAAATTAGACAAGAAGCTTGAGGAGGAAAAAATTATGTTGGATATAAAGTTTGTCCGGGAAAATCCGGAGATTGTAAAGCAGAATATAAAGAATAAATTTCAGGATCAGAAGCTGGGATTGGTGGATGAAGTTATCAGCCTAGATGTGGAAAAAAGAAATGCACAGCAGGAGGCAGATGGACTTCGGGCTGCCCGCAATAAATTGTCTAAGCAGATTGGTGCTTTGATGGGACAGGGAAAGAAGGAGGAGGCCGAGGAGGTAAAACGCCAGGTCGCAGCACAGGCGGAGCGCCTTGGGGAGATTTCCGAGAAGGAAAAGGAACTGGATGAGAAGATTTTAAAGATAATGATGACCATTCCCAATATCATTGATCCCAGCGTACCCATTGGAAAGGATGACAGTGAAAATGTGGAGGTGCAGCGTTACGGAGAACCGGTGGTGCCAGATTTTGAGATTCCCTATCACACGGAAATCATGGAAAAATTTCATGGCATTGATCTGGACGGAGCCAGAAAGGTAGCTGGAAATGGCTTTTACTATCTGATGGGAGATATTGCCCGGCTGCATTCGGCTGTGATTTCCTATGCCCGTGACTTTATGATCAACCGAGGATTTACCTACTGTGTGCCGCCCTTTATGATCCGCAGCAATGTGGTCACAGGAGTGATGAGCTTTGCAGAAATGGATGCGATGATGTACAAGATCGAAGGGGAAGATTTATATCTCATTGGCACCAGTGAGCATTCCATGATCGGCAAGTTTATTGATACAATTTTGCAGGAGGACGAGCTTCCCTATACGCTGACCAGCTATTCTCCCTGCTTCCGGAAGGAGAAGGGAGCCCATGGCCTGGAGGAACGGGGAGTTTACCGAATTCATCAGTTTGAGAAGCAGGAAATGATTGTGGTATGTAAGCCGGAGGAAAGCCCCATGTGGTTTGAAAAGCTGTGGCAAAATACAGTGGATTTATTCCGCAGTATGGACATTCCCGTGCGTACCCTGGAGTGCTGTTCCGGAGATCTGGCAGATCTGAAGGTGAAGTCTGTGGATGTGGAGGCATGGTCTCCCAGGCAGAAGAAATACTTTGAGGTGGGAAGCTGCTCCAATCTGGGAGATGCCCAGGCCCGGAGATTAAAAATCCGTGTAAATGGGGAAAAGGGCAAGTATTTTGCGCATACATTAAATAATACGGTGGTCGCACCACCCCGGATGCTCATCGCCTTTTTGGAGAATCATCTCCAGGCAGACGGCAGCGTGACGATCCCGGAAGTATTGCAGCCTTATATGGGAGGCCAGAAGGAGCTTCGGAAAAAATAAAAGGCAGGCAAATTTTAAGGAAACACCCAAGGGTGTACCAGTATGCCAAAAGGCAGGCAAAATTGAGGAAACACCCAAGGGTGTACCAGTATGCCAAAAGGCAGGCAAATTTTAAGGAAAGGGGGTGAGGCAGTGCATGAGTATTTGCGTGCAGTGGGGTTTGGCGGAATTAAGGAAAAAGAAGAGCTAAATCGGCTGCTGGATTTTGTGCAGGATTGCTATCAAAGTGAGCGGACTGCGGGAAACAAGGATGGAGTGGATTTTTCTGAGAGAAAGAAGGCTTTTGCACCCCGGATGGGTATTATGTTGCGGGGAGAATACGACGATAAGGAACAATTTCAGCGGGAGTATTACTACCCCTATTTTGAGGGCACTCAGGAAAAGTACTATGAGGACGTGATGGTAGAGCGCCATGCAGAAAAGGAATCCTATGCAGGTGTGTGTGACGATTTAAGTCTGGGAGTTTCTCTGATATTTTATGTGCAGAATGTGGCAGATTTTTTACATGAGAAGCGCTTAAACCAGCTTTCCAAATGCACTGTGACCTTACGGCTTTCCGGATTGTCCATTGAGGGGAAAATCCTTCTCCCGGTTTTAAAGGGCAATCTAACTGAGGAGGAAAATACGGAGGCTGTTTACCAACGGACGAAGCTGATACAGGCGGCCCGGGAGGGAGACGAGGACGCTATTGAAAATCTGACTCTGGAGGATATGGATATGTATTCCATGATTTCCCAGCGGATTGCAAAGGAGGATGTATTTTCTATTGTATCCACGTATTTCATGCCTTATGGAGTGGAATGCGACCATTACAATGTAATGGGTGAAATTCAGGAGGTTGAGCTGGTACAGAACACATTTACCAAGGAGGAAATCTATGTGATGACCATAGAAAGCCATGATTTGGTGTTTGAGGTGTGTATTAACAAGGAGGATTTGCTAGGCGAGCCCAAGGTGGGACGCAGATTCAAGGGAATTATCTGGCTCCAAGGAGAAATTATTTTTCATGTATAGATAGAAAACTCCCTTTTCGGAATTGTGTACCCAGATAATATGAGCCTATAAATATACATTACGGGTGGCAGGCAAATATTTTATATTCAAATATTAAATCAGGTTTTGGGGAGGTGTGGCCATGATTTTACAAAATGAAATATGTCACATTGAAATCAATATTGACGAAACATATACCGTTGACTCGGTAGATAATCGCCATTACGATGTAACATTGAATCCAGAACATTATC
>JAAWAC010000040.1 GCA_022791975.1 Lachnospiraceae bacterium
ATATAACCTCCTATTTTAGTTCCGCATCTGTACTACCAGGACCCCAGCTCTGGAAGGTTTTTCCTTCCGCTTTGCGTCTGTCAATCCCTTCCGGGTCCTGTCCCTACAGATGCTGTTTTTTTAGTTCCGCATCTGTACTACCAGGACCCTAGCTCTGGAAGGTTTTTCCTTCCGCTTTGCGTCTGTCAATCCCTTCCGGGTCCTGTCCCTACTGATGCTGTTTTTTTGAGTTCCGCTTCTGTGCTTTTTTATCCGAAGTACATGCCGCCGTTTACGTCCATGAGAAGTCCGGTGATAAACTCGGCTTCATCGCTGGCCAGGTAGGCCACGGCGCTGCCTACATTTCGAGGTTCTCCCAGCTTGCCCAGGGGAATCCTTGCGGTCAGGCCTGCGATCTGTTCGGGACTCCACTGATCGATAATAGGGGTTCTCGTGGTGCCCGGGCAGACTGCGTTGACGGTGATGCCGTAGGGCGCCAGCTGGCGAGCCAGGCCGTAGGTAAGAGAAATCACGCCACCCTTGGAAGCCGTATAGCCCATGCCAGTCTCAAAGCCCCCCATGCGTCCAGCCAGAGAAGAAATATTGATAATCCGGGGATTTTTCCGCTCTTTTAAATAAGGTAGCGCTTGCTGGGAGGCAAAGAATACGCTCTTCAGGTTAATGGCCATAACCTTATCCCATTCCTCCTCCGTCACTTCCAAAATGGGCGTGGAGTGAAGGATCCCTGCGTTGTTTACCAGAATATCCAGCCATCCCAGCTCCTGAACCGTTTTCTCCACCATATTTCGCAGGCTATCCACCTTGGAGACATCCACAAAACCGCTGATAGCCCGAAAGCCCTTTTCCCCCAGACTCCTGGCTGCCTCCTCGGCCTTCGCTTCATTGATGTCAAAAATTCCCACTGCTGCTCCCTGTTCTGCCATGGTCTGCGCAATGGCAAATCCTATGCCCTGGGCGGAGCCTGTAACGATTGCAGTCTTTCCCGTAAGTGCCATATCCAATGCCCCCGTTTCCTTATAGTTAAATATGAGTTATCATAACACGGTAATAAGGTAATACAATTTTATAAGTAGATACTAACAAAACTCCCTTATTTTGTCAATGCTTTTTGTTCTCTTTAGACAAAAAATGAGTGATTTGCACAAAAACAATCCGTCATTTTTGTGCAAATCACTCATAAAAACCCAACTCTTTTTTCTAACAATAATTTTCATCCTCCACAACCATTGAAAAATAGTTATCCGTGCCTTTTCCAGGTGCTCCAGCACGACCAAGGTCCAGGGCAAAAGGCTATTGAGTCTTCTGCCATTAAAGATACAAATTTCAGAAAAATAATTGACAAAAAGCTCCTTTTTCACTACTATATTTCTATGATGTATACAACGTAGGATGCAATATTTTTTGTAGAAGGGAGTATCACAGATGAAAGCGATTTACATAGAAGCACCGGGAAAGGTGGGTATTCGCCAGCTTCCCATGCCCCAGCGTCAAAAAGGTCAGGCGCTTTTAAAGGTTCTCTATGGAGGGATCTGTGGAAGCGATCTGGGCTCTTATCGGGGGACCTTTGCCTATTTTGACTATCCCCGGATTCCGGGGCACGAATTCGCAGCAGAGATTTTGGAGATTGATGAGAATAGACAAAATTTAAAGCCGGGAATGGTGGTTACCTGCAATCCCTATTTCCACTGCAACCATTGCTACAGCTGCCAGAGGGGAATTGTCAATGCATGTATGGACAATCAAACCATGGGATGTCAGAGAGACGGAGCCTTCTGTGAGTATATCACCATGCCCGTGGAAAGGATTTACGACGGAAAGGGACTTTCCCCCAAGGTACTGGCCGCCATTGAACCCTTTTGTATCAGCTACCACGGAGTACAGCGGGCAGGCATAAAGCCGGGAGACAAGGTCCTCGTCATAGGTGGGGGAACTATCGGCGTTTTGGCGGCCAATGCGGCCAAAGCTCTGGGTGGCCAGGTATATCTCTGTGATATTCCCCAGGCAGAAAAAAAGCTGGAACACAGCCAAGAGATCTTCGGATTTGACGGAAGGATTCTCAATGAAGGCCCTGAGAGCCTGGAGAGGGCGGTAAAGGAGCTCACCGGAAGCATAAAAATTGGCGACACGCAGGTTGGAAATGGATTTGACGTCTGTATTGAAGCCGTGGGGCTTCCCTCCACATTTCAGGCTTGTATTGACTGCGCTGCTTATGGGGGAAAGGTGGTCCTCATCGGGGTGGGCAAGCAAAACCTGGATTTCAATTTTACCTGGATTCAGAAAAAAGAACTGCAAGTCTTTGGAAGCAGGAATGCAAGAAAAGAGGATTTTCTGGCTCTCATCAATCTGGTAAAATCTGGAAAAGTTGATCTGGAAAAGATCATTACCCATGTATACCGGTTGGACGACGCAGCCCAGGCCTTTCATGATTTTGACACTAAAGGCGGAAGTATGCTGAAAGTAGGGATTGATTTCACAGATGGCGAAATTCTCTGCGAAAACGGTTTTCTGCTATAGAAGGGAGATTTTCTAGGAGGTATGGAGGAAGTTCTTGACAAAACTAGAGCCTGGCCTTAGTCAGACCTGGCTCAATCTTCTCTACTTATTTTTAATCAAATCCCACACCACATTCATATGCTCCCACATCCCCTTCCTGGCTTCTACAGGATTTCTCTCCTCAATGGCCCGAATAATGCGCCCATGACTGACAAGGGCTTCACTCTTTTGGGCATTTTTCCAGGCATAGCGAATGTTTTCTGTAATCGTATCCCGCAAGATACTGATAACCTGGATCAGCATGGGATTGTGGGTGGCCTCTGAAACCATCATGTGAAACTCCACATCCAGCGTAAGCCCTTCCTCTGACATGGGATTTTTTTGCTCACTCTCCTGGTATTTCCGGAGATTGTCCCGCATCTTGGTAATCTCTTCCTCCGTGGCCCGTTCTGCCGCCAAATAGGCTGCTTCACTTTCCAGAATTCTCCGAAATTCCACCATATATTTCTGGTTGTCATTGCTCAGAACCGCAAGAGGCACCAGCGTGTGGAGATTCTGTGTGCCGTCCAGCTGGCACACAAAGGTTCCTCCTCCCTGCCGGCTCTCCACCAGCCCCAGGCTGGACAGCTTTTGCAGAGCACTGCGCACGGACACCCGGGAAACCCCCATCATATTGGCAAGCTCATTCTCCGAGGGAATTTTCGTTCCTTCCTTCCATTCCCCATTGATAATCAGCCGTTTTACCTCCTCCAGAACTGCATCACTGACACTTTTCCTCTCAACCTTCTTAATCATCCTGATGTCCCCCTGCCTTCTTATGTCATCAGGTACAGTCTGGTGACATGTATGTAGTAAGGTAATACCCTCTTACCTTATGATGGTAGCAAATTTTAAAATATTCGTCAACAACTTTTATGGGAAGGTGCCTTTGGTGAAAAAGGGAAGATATATCCCCATTCCTGCTGTCTTTCTGACAAATTTAAAAAAGTCAGGCCCTTGCCGTTTTTCGTCGGGCAGGGGCCTGGTTTACTAGATATTTTCTATATGTTCTTTCATTAAAAGAATCTCGGATACATTGTCATTGCGGCTGCAATTTTCCCAGTAGGGCGTCCAGCAATATTCCATGCAGTACCAGCCCTGGTAACCTTGCTCCTCAAGTTTCTGCACCACACGGACAAAATCAATACAGTTGTCCGTCATACAGGTCTGCAATACGCCCTTCGCCGCAGCCCGGGTATGCATATGGTTGGCATAGGGAATGAGAATATCCCCTTCTGTATCCTCCATACCCAGACGCACAAAGTGAGAATAATCCAAGGTCAGTCCCATGCCAGGGGCATCCTCACAGAGCTGCTTGGCCTGAAGGGGCTGCTCCACCACAGAGCCAATATGAGCCTCGATTCCATAGGGAATGCCGGCCTTTTTTGAAAGCTCGGCCCGCCACTGTTGCTCTATAACACAGCGGTCATAAGAAGCTTCCCAGCTTTCCACCTGCGGAAATGCTGCCCCCGGAAGCCCGGTAATATGATCGGCTCCCAGAATAGAAGCATACTCCACGGTTTTCTCAAACAAGTCCCGGGCGTGCTGCCGCCTGGCTGCCTCATAGTGGTTGGGGGCATAGACATCAAAGGCAAGCTCTGCCTGGATAAATACGTCGCTGACCTTAAGCCCCCGTTCCTCCACCTTGCCCTTTAGCTCCTTGGCGTGACGGGCAAGCTCCGGAAACTGATCTGCAGGGCGCAAATGAGAACGATTCTCTAAAAGTCCGATGTCCACCCCTGGGATTCCCAGAGCCCCAATAAGATCCAAAACTTTATCGTGCTCCATCAGGGGAAAGGCAAAGTCCGGACAGCTGATTTTTCTCTCCATGAAAGCGCCTCCTATGCAAAAGTCATGGCAACCACCCGGGTGGGTGCTCCGCTACCGCCCTGTAGCTTTATGGGCAGGGCTATCACATACCACTCCTTCTCAGCCAGAAGCTCCTCATCCATATACAGCTCCTCGGTGATCATCACCTCATGGCCCAGAAGTATCTCATGGGGAGGACGTCCAGTCCCCTCCGGCCATCCACCCACACTCAGTCCGTCAATGCAGACGCCCTTCACGCCCTTATCTACCAACCACTGGGCAGCTTCTCCGGTAACGTAGGGCCATGCATACAGGTATTCCTTGTTCATGCCACGCTTCTGTGCCCAGCCTGTATACAAAAGGGCGATGTCACCCTCTCCGATATCCGTCCCGCAGGCCTCCAGATGCTTGGCCTCTATGCCCATCTGCCCAATGTTTCGCAAATCAAAGGGAATTCCCCGTCCCTGAAACAGACGAAGATCCATCTGATCCACCGGTGTGCCCGTCTCAATAAAGTGATAGGGCGCATCCATATGGGTGCCTGTGTGGGCATTGAGATCTATGCGCTCCGCCTCAAAATCATGGGTGGCATGGCGGGCCTCATATCCCACTATAGTGGGATCATAGGTAGGCCAACCCGGGCAGGCGTGATAAACCGGCTGGGATAAATCCAGCATTTTCTTAACCTTTGGAATCATGCTATCCGCTCCTTTAATTCAAACCGCAAACATCCTCATCGATCTCTGTCAAATACTCTTCTACATTATCTGCTGTCAGCAGCAGTACAGGAACCTGAATCTCCTCGGGAACCTCTTCCCCTGCAAAATGGGAAACCAGTGCGTTCAGGGACTCTTTGCCCATCTTCTTGGCCTGCTGAGCGCCACAGACAAGCACCTGTCCGTTCTTCAAATATTCCACAATGTCCGGATTTCCGTCAAAGGAAGCTACCAGCACCTTATCCTTCAGATCCAGATCTGATACAGCGGTTACGGCGCCTAAGGTTGCCTGGTCATGGTTTGCAAATACGGCGATCAGATCGCTGTTAGCTGTTACAATATTACGGGTCTGGGTATCAGCCTCGTCCACGGTGAAATCGCTGGTCTCAAGAACAGTGTTTACCTCAAAGCCAAACTCCTTCAAAGCGTCCTCAAAGCCCTTGGTCCGGTTCTGTCCGTTGATACGGGAAAGAGGAATGGTAATCTCTCCAACGCTTCCGCTTAAGTTGTTATCCTTCATGTACTGGCCCAGGTACTTTCCTACCTCGTAGGCTCCCTCATAGTTGGGCGTGGACACCATTGCCAGGTAGTTTCCTTCGTCTGTTCCGATATCACAGATAATAACCGGGATACCAGCTGTCTCTGCCTCTTCCAGTACGGCCGGGCAGGAAGCGCTGTCCGTGGGGGAGATGATAATAGCATCAACCTGAGCGGTTATGGCATTCTGGGCATTTTTCAGCTGTGTGGCAGAATCATTGGCAGAGTCATAAACCTCTACCTTGTAGCCAGCCTCCGCTGCCGCACTCTGAATACCAGCCTCTACCCAGTTCCAGAAGGGAGTGGTGGTGGAAGGTGTAATATAGGCAACCGTCTTTGCCTCACCAGCAGCCGGAGCCTCTGCCTCCTCGTCGGCATTTTCCGCTGGCTCCTCCGTTTCCGTCTCAGCGGGAGTTTCTGTCTCCTGATTGCTTGCAGCCGGAGTCTCCTCCTTGCTTCCGCATCCGGCCATCATGGTTCCCACCATTACAGTGCAGAGCAGCAGACTTAAAAGTTTCTTTTTCATGGTAAATCCTCCTTTTTGTTTTTGATCTTTTTGATCTATTTGGACCCGCAAAGCGTCTGGCATAACACCAAACATCTGTTCGGATTCAAACCGTTCTTCACATGACCTGCATTTCCTTTTGTCAGGCCTTTTTCCGGTTGGTAAGGCGCTCAAACAACAGTGCCAGAATCAATACACTGCCCGTGGCAACGCCCTGCCAGTAGGGGGAGACCCCAGTGATATCCAATCCATTGGTAAGAACACCCATAAACAACACACCGATGGCAGTTCCCAGGATCGTTCCCTTTCCACCTGTCATGGCGCATCCACCAATAACTACGGCCGCCAGAGTATTCATCTCATAGCTGTTTCCATAGTTGGGGTCCACAGCTCCAAAACGGGAACCCATGAGCACACCGCCGATAGCTGCCATTAATCCGGAAATAATATAGGGCAACAGCGTATACAGTTTGGTATTCACACCAGCCAGACGAGTGGCCTCCACATTGCTGCCGATGGCATATGTATACCGGCCCAGCTTGGTATTGGACAATACCCAGTGAACCACAAAAAACAACAGAATAATCACCAGATAGTAAACTCGAAAGCCTGCGGCAATCTCCGCACCCGCTATGGCCCGGAAGGAATCCGGCAACTTGTTTACTGCATGGCCGCCACTTAACAGGTAATCTGCACTTCTACACACCTGCATCATACCCAGGGTAACCACAAAGGCGGGAATATCAAACCGGGAGACTAATAAACCATTGACGCATCCTATTATGGCCCCCAAAAGCAGGGTTACCGTGATAGCTAAAAATACACTTTCCGTGGACCGCATCAGCATGGCTCCCACCATGGAGGTAATGCCTAGTACGCTTCCCACGGACAGGTCAATTCCGCCGGTGAGCATGACAAAGGTCTGGCCCAGCGCCAGAACAGCCGTAAAGCTTACCTGGGATAAGATGTTTGTCATATTTCTTGAAGTCAGGAAAACCGGTGATATGACGCACAGAATCAAAAACAGAATGACCAGCGCTCCTCCCATGGTAATCTCTGACCGATGTCCTGCTGCAAATACCTGAAGTTTTGACGGTGCAGCCTCATTTTTCTTTCCGCTCATGTTATCCTCCTTATTCCCTCAGAAATCCTGGGTTCTTTTACGCCGTGCCAAAGGACGCATAGCTCATAATGATTTCCTCACTGGCCTCCTGGGCATTCAGCTCTCCGGTGATGGCACCATCCCGCATAACCAGCACCCGGTCGCAGATACCCAGCACCTCTGGCAGCTCCGAAGAGACCACCACCACGCACACGCCCTGGGCCACCAGCTGATGTAAAATAGTATAAATCTCCGCCTTAGCCGAAATATCAATTCCCCTTGTAGGCTCATCCAAAATCAACACCTTGGGATTGGTCAAAAGCCATTTGGCCAGTACCACTTTCTGCTGGTTTCCACCGGAAAGGCTTTTCGCCGGATCGCGGAAATGTCCCAGCTTTACCCGAAGCTTCTCTATCATGCTCAGGCAATCGTCCTCCTCCCGCTTGTGGGGAAGTACATATTGCTTCCCGTTGGCTGTCTTGGCAAAGGCCATATTCTGACAGATGGAGAAATCCAGGAATAATCCCTCCTCCTTCCGATTCTCCGTTACCAGAGCCAGTCCTTTTTTGATGGCATCCCCCGGGTCTCCCTGCTTTATCTCCGCGCCGTCTACCCGAACCATGCCTCCCTTTCTCCCCTCTGCGCCAAAAATACTGCGCACCAGAGTGGTTCGGCCGGCTCCCACCAGCCCGGCAATCCCCAAGATCTCGCCGCTTCTGGCCTCAAAGGACAGATCCTGAATAAAATCCCAAGTATCATGGAGATGTTCCACCGTCAAGACTGGGCGTTTTTCGAAATCCGCCGCCAGGTCTACCTTGCTGCCAAAGAAGTCCTTGATCTCCCGTCCCACCATGGCCCGCACCAGCTTCTGCTCATCCATCTCCTTCATATTCACATTTTGCAGGACGCATTCCCCATCCCGAAAGACCGTGATCTTATCAGAAATTTCAAATATCTCGTTGAATCGGTGGGAGACAATGATAAAGGCCACGCCCTTTTCCTTTAACCGCTTTACCACCTCAAAAAGACGATCCGCCTCCTTCTGTGTGAGAGAGGCTGTAGGCTCGTCTAGGATAATGACCTTGGATTCATAGGAAACAGCCTTGATAATCTCCACGATTTGTTGCTCCGCCACCGTTAGGTCGCTGAGCCGGGAGAGGGGGTGTATCTGCTGTTCCATCCCAAACATGGCCAAAAGCTCCGTAGTCCTGCGGATGGCCTCCGCCTTATCCAAGACAAAACCGTGCTTGAAAATCTCCTTATGTCCCAGAAATACATTCTCATAGACGGGAAGATGGGGCATGGAGTTAAACTCCTGCATCACAATGGCAATCCCCATGGTTATGGCTGCCGCTGGACTGTCGATCTTTACCTCTTTTCCCTCAAACTGGATACTCCCCTCATCTGCGGAATAGATCCCCGCAATGATCTTTCCTACGGTAGATTTTCCGGCGCCATTTTCTCCCATCAGTGCATGCACCTCCCCCGGTATAAGCTCAAAGCCCACCTTATGCAGAGCCTGAACCGCACCAAAGGATTTGGATACATCTGTCACCTTCAAAATCGGAGTTCCGGAAGCTGCCATTCGTCATCCCTCCAAATCTTTTATGATTATTGCATAAATGTAATAAGGTAATACAACCTAGTTTTCGATATTAATATTATATATAGATTTAGAAATATTGTCAAGTTTTTTGTTGGAAACTTTCCATGTTCTCCCCAAAATGCACCCTAATTTCAAAAGAAGGCTGTGCATTTTGCACAGCCTTCCCTTTTCTATTGTGATATTTCTTCTTATATTTTAGTTATTTCGCACAATTCCGCCGAAAGAATGCCAGTGCCTCCCGGGCTTCTGCCTCAAAATCCTTTGCATAGGCCTCGCAGCTAATGCGCTCCTCATATCCAATAGCCTTCAGTGCATCAAAGAAAGGCTTATAGTCTGCCTCTCCCTCATCCTTGGGATACACCCGGCCTGTAGGATTTGCAAAGTGTACATGCCGAAGATTTTCTTTTCCCTGCTCCAATAGATGGGACACAGGCTCCTGCTCCACAGCCATGTGATAAAAGTCCACCAACACCTCCACATGGGGAACCCCAGCGTCTTTCTTAAGCTTACATCCCTCCGCAAAGGTGTTAATCAGGTTGCACTCCGGCTTCCGCAAAGGCTCAATCACAATGGTAATGCCATGCTTTCCCGCCACAGGAGACACCTGCCTAAGAAGCTCCACCACCTGCTGATAGCCTTCCTCCATGGAAAAGCCCTCTGGCACTCCCTTGGCCTTGCCGCTTCCAAATACCACATACTGGACCCCCAGCTCCTCCGCACGTCCAAGGGCCTTCTCCACATAGGCCAGCACCTGGTCCATATTCACATCTGGTCCGGTAAGCCGGATGGTTCCCGGAAAGAAATTGTTGCAGGTTTCACAGGAAAGACCAGACTGGGCCACCTGCTTTTTAATCTCTTCAAACTGCTCCTCTGACAAAGCCGCCATTTCCGCCAAAGGCAGCTCCACATAGTCATATCCCAACTTGGCAATGGTTTCCAGACGCTCGATTCCGGTGCCATCCGCGCCAGTGGCCACCATGTTAAGACAACATCCAATCTTCATCTATATTCTCCTATTATGAGTTCCGCTTCAGTCCCAATAGACCCCATGGTTCTGGAAGCACTTCTGGTCGCTCCGCTCCCATAATTCCTTCCGGGGCCTTTTGCGACTTCCGCTGTTTTTTAAGTTCCGCTACAGTCCCAATAGACCCCATGGTTCTGGAAGCACTTC
>JAAWAC010000041.1 GCA_022791975.1 Lachnospiraceae bacterium
CTAAAGCAGACTTAGAAGGCGGTGATAACAGTGAAAATTAATAAGTATGTAGAAGAATTAAAGGCAAAATCTGCTGCGGAGTTAAATGAAGAATTAGTAGCTGCTAAGAAGGAACTTTTCAACCTGAGATTCCAGAACGCAACCAATCAGCTGGATAACACAAGCAGAATCAAAGAGGTTCGCAAAAACATCGCCAGGATTCAGACTGTTATCGCTGAGAAAGCGAATGCATAACATTGCGGAAGGAGAATAGTCGTGGAAAGAAATTTGAGAAAAACACGTAGAGGCAAGGTAGTCAGCAACAAGATGAACAAGACGATTGTTGTTGCGGTGGAAGATCACGTGAAGCACCCCCTTTACGGTAAGATTGTAAAAGATACCTACAAGCTGAAAGCGCATGACGAGAATAACGAGTGCAATATCGGCGATACCGTGGAGGTTATGGAGACAAGACCGCTGTCCAAAGACAAGAGATGGAGACTGGTCAGCATTATTGAAAAGGCAAAATAAACCTTGCCTGTGGATGATAAAAGGAGGTTACCAGCATGGTACAACAGGAAACCAGACTGAAAGTCGCTGATAACACTGGTGCGAAGGAGTTGCTCTGTATCCGTGTTATGGGCGGTTCTACGAGAAGATATGCGAACATCGGTGACATCATCGTAGCTACTGTCAAAGATGCAACACCTGGCGGAGTTGTTAAAAAGGGTGATGTGGTGAAGGCCGTTGTGGTTCGTACAGTAAAGGGTGCCCGCCGTAAGGACGGTTCTTATATCAGATTCGACGAGAATGCTGCGGTTATCATTAAAGATGACAAGAATCCCAGAGGAACCCGTATTTTTGGGCCGGTAGCAAGAGAGCTTCGTGACAAGCAGTTTATGAAAATTGTCTCCTTAGCTCCGGAAGTATTATAGGAGGATGCCAGATGTCAGCAATTAGAATCAAAAAAGGCGATACCGTAAAGGTAATCGCTGGAAAAGATAAAGACAAAGAAGGCAAAGTAATTGCCATCAATCATAAGAACAACACTGTGATCGTAGAAGGCGTGAACATGATTACCAAGCATACCAAGCCTTCCGCTGCCAATGCAAATGGCGGAATCGTTCATCAGGAAGCACCCATTGCCATCTCCAACGTTATGTACAGCGTAAAGGGCAAGGTAAGCCGAATTGGCTACAAGATGGATGGTGACAAAAAGGTTCGCGTTGCAAAGGCAACCGGCGAAGTAATTGACTAAAGCAAGGAAGGAGGTCACAGACGTTGAGTAGATTGAAAGAATTATATACAACGGAAATCGTCGATGCGATGATGAAGAAGTTTGGATACAAAAATATTATGGAAGTGCCGAAGCTGGACAAAATCGTCGTAAACATGGGCGTTGGCGAGGCAAAGGAAAATGCAAAGGTGCTGGACTCCGCAGTGAAGGATCTGGAGATTATTACTGGCCAGAAGGCAGTGCTCACCAGAGCAAAGAATTCCGTGGCAAACTTCAAGATTCGTGAGGGTATGGCCATCGGATGTAAGGTAACCCTGCGGGGTGAGAAAATGTATGAGTTTGCAGATCGCCTGATTAACCTGGCACTGCCCCGTGTACGAGACTTCAGAGGCGTATCTCCCGATGCATTTGACGGCAGAGGCAACTATGCTCTGGGCATCAAGGAGCAGCTGATTTTCCCTGAAATTGAATATGACAAGGTTGACAAGGTAAGAGGTATGGACGTTATTTTCGTAACGACAGCCAAGACCGACGAAGAAGCCCGTGAACTGTTGAGATTGTTTAACATGCCGTTTACAAAATAGGATAGGAGGGAAAATCCGTGGCAAAAACATCCATGAAAATCAAACAGCAGCGGCCTCAGAAATTCTCCACCAGAGAATACAACCGTTGCAGAATTTGCGGCCGTCCGCATGCATATTTAAGAAAATACGGAGTTTGCAGAATCTGCTTCCGTGAGTTGGCATATAAAGGGCAGATCCCCGGAGTGAAGAAGGCTAGTTGGTAAGGCATTGAGCACTTAGCGAAAGCAAGCCGCAGGCGCAGCTTGAGGTTAGTGCGAAAGCCCTTCCCCCAATAGCCAAAAGACCACCCTGCCTAAAAAGGCAGAACTGTCAGGAGTATAATAAGGAGGTACGTTCATGACAACGAATGATCCAATCGCGGATATGCTCACAAGAATCCGCAACGCAAACACTGCGAAACATGACACCGTAGATGTTCCTGCATCAAAGATGAAGCTATCAATCGCCAACATTTTGTTGGATGAAGGATATATTGCAAAGTATGATATTGTGGAGGATGGAAACTTTAAAACCATCCGTATCACTCTGAAATACGGCAAGGACAAAAATGAGAAAATTATCAGCGGCATGAAGAGAATTTCCAAGCCTGGATTAAGTGTATACGAAAGCAAGGATAAGCTTCCCAGAGTGCTGGGTGGCCTGGGAATCGCCATTATTTCCACCAATAAGGGAGTAATCACTGACCGGGTGGCCAGAGAAGAAGGCGTAGGCGGCGAAGTACTGGCCTTTGTGTGGTGACATTGAGCACTTAGCGAAAGCAAGCCGAAGACGCAGCTTGAGGTTAGTGCGAAAGTCCTCCCCGAAACTTCATGGTGTCGAGCCGAAAGCGAAGGCAGCATGTTAGTTGAGTGGGAGTAATGTAGACCAATGAACAACGGCACTTAGCGAAAGCAAGCCGAAGGCGCAGTATGCAACTGAAAACAGAAGGAGCACACAGTTCCTTCCGAAAATTTAAGTTTAGGAGGTAAATGGTATGTCACGTATTGGAAGACTGCCAATCGCAATTCCCGCAGGTGTCACAGTAGACATTGCAGAGGGAAACAAAGTGACGGTAAAAGGTCCTAAGGGTACTCTGGAGAGAGTGCTGCCTATAGAGATGTGCATCAAGCTTGAGGATGGCCAAGTGGTTGTCACAAGACCTGATGACAAGAAGAGAATGAAATCCTTACATGGTTTGACAAGAACCCTGATCCACAATATGGTTGTGGGTGTCAGTGAGGGATATCAGAAAGTTCTGGAGGTTAACGGTGTTGGCTACAGAGCAGCGAAATCCGGAAATAAGCTGACCCTTTCCCTGGGATACTCCCATCCGGTTGAGATTACCGACCCGGAAGGTTTGGAGACTGTAGTGGAAGGAAACAAGATTACTGTTAAGGGTATTGATAAAGAAAAAGTTGGCCAATACGCAGCTGAAATCAGAGATAAGAGAAGGCCGGAGCCGTATAAGGGCAAGGGTATCAAGTATGCTGATGAAGTTATCAGACGTAAAGTTGGTAAGACTGGTAAGAAATAAGTAAGGAGAGTGTAAAAATGGTTAGTAAAAAATCGAGAAGCGTAGTTCGCGCAAATAAACATAGAAGATTACGCAATCATATCAGCGGAACAGCTGAAAAACCGCGTTTAGCTGTGTTTAGAAGCAATAATCATATGTATGCTCAAATTATTGACGATACAGTCGGAAATACTCTGGTTGCTGCCTCCACTGTGGAGAAGAGTGCAAAGGCAGAGCTGGAAAAGACGAACAACGTTGATGCAGCAGCATATCTGGGAAAAGTGATTGCCGAGAGAGCCCTTGAAAAAGGTGTTAAGACCGTAGTCTTTGACAGAGGCGGCTTTATATATCAGGGTAAGATTCAGGCATTAGCAGATGCAGCCCGCGAGGCTGGACTGGAATTTTAGGAAAGGAAAGGTAAGACACATGAGACATGAAATCATTGATCCAAGTCAGTTAGAATTGACGGATAAGGTAGTGTCAATCAAGCGTGTAAGCAAGACCGTGAAAGGTGGCCGTACCATGCGCTTCACAGCTTTGGTTGTAGTCGGAGATGGCAATGGACATGTTGGCGCTGGCCTGGGAAAAGCAACTGAAATTCCGGAAGCAATCCGCAAGGGAAAAGAAGATGCCATGAAGAAGCTTGTCACAGTGGCTATTGACGAGAATAACAGTGTTACACATGACTATATTGGAAAATTCGGAAGCGCTTCCGTGCTTCTGAAGCGTGCCCCGGAAGGTACTGGCGTAATTGCCGGAGGTCCCGCCCGTAACGTGCTGGAGCTGGCCGGAATCAAGAACATCCGTACCAAATCTCTGGGCTCCAACAACAAACAGAATGTGGTTTTGGCAACTCTGGCAGGTCTGAAGGCTTTAAAGACCCCGGAAGAGGTAGCCAAGAACCGTGGCAAGTCTGTAGACGAAGTAAGAAACTAGGAGGGAAACAGACATGGCGGATAAGTTAAAGATTACGTTAGTAAAATCTCCAATCGGTGCTGTTCCTAAGCAGAAGGCAACGGTAGAGGCCCTGGGTCTGACCAAGATGCACAAAACGGTTGAGATGCCGGACAATGATGCGGTAAGAGGCATGATCTGGCATGTAAAGCATTTAGTAAAGGTTGAAGAAGTTTAGTACAAATAAGGAGTAGGAGGTGTCAGAATGGACTTATCAAATTTGCAGTATGCGGAAGGCTCCAGACAGAACGGCAACTTCAGAAGAGGCCGTGGACATGGCTCGGGCAATGGCAAAACAGCTGGTAAGGGTCATAAAGGACAGAAGGCACGTTCAGGCGGTGCAAGACCGGGCTTTGAGGGCGGTCAGATGCCGTTGTATAGAAGAATTCCCAAGAGAGGCTTTACCAATCGGAATTCTAAAGTGATTGTTGGTATTAATATCAGCGCGCTGGAAGTGTTTGACAATGATACGGTTGTTACCGTAGAGACTTTACTTGAAAAAGGAATTGTAAAGAACCCCAGAGATGGTGTCAAGATTCTTGGAAATGGAGAACTTACTAAGAAACTGGAAGTCAAAGCAAATGCGTTTTCAGCAAACGCAGTGGCTAAGATTGAAGCTCTTGGTGGAAAAGCCGAGGTGATTTAATGTTCAAAACCTTACAGAACGCATTTAAAATCAAAGATGTCAGACAGAAGATCATCTTCACATTTCTGATGATGGTTGTAGTCAGACTGGGTTCTCAGCTCCCGGTTCCGGGAGTTGACCGGACCTACTTTGCCCGGTGGTTTGCAAGCCAGTCTGGGGATGCCTTCAACTTTTTTGATGCATTCACCGGCGGTTCCTTCACCAGCATGTCCTTATTTGCGTTAGGTATCACACCTTATATTACTTCTTCCATTATTATGCAGCTCTTGACCATCGCCATTCCCAAGTTGGAGGAGATGCAAAAGGACGGCGAAGATGGAAGAAAGAAAATCCAGAAGATGACCCGTTATGTGACGGTGGCGCTGGCTCTGATTGAGAGTATTGCCATGACCATCGGCTTTGGCGGACAGGGCTTGTTACAGAATGCTGCTTGGTATAACATGGTTGTGGTGGTTATGGCTCTGACTGCAGGAAGTGCGTTCCTGATGTGGGTTGGTGAGCGAATTACCGAGCGGGGAGTTGGAAACGGAATTTCCATTGTATTGTTAATCAATATTGTTTCCAGAATTCCGGATGATTTTATTCTGTTGTATCAGCGGTTTATGCAGGGAAAGAATGTTCCCATGGCTTTGCTGGCCGCAGTGGTGATTGTGGCTGTGGTTGTTGTGACGGTGATTTTTGTCATCGTGTTGCAGGATGGAGAGAGAAAGATCCCGGTGCAGTATTCTAAGAAAACCCAGGGACGTAAGATTGTGGGCGGACAGTCTACCCATATTCCTCTGCGGGTGAATACGGCTGGCGTGATCCCGGTTATCTTTGCCTCTTCCCTGATGTCCTTCCCGGGAGTGATTATGGCTCTGCTGGGAAAGACGGGAGGAACAGGCCTGTGGGGCAAGATTTTGACAGCCCTAAATTCCAGCAGCTGGTGCAACCCCAAGCAGCCGGTTTACAGCCTAGGATTGCTGCTATATGTGATATTGGTGGTGTTTTTTGCTTATTTCTATACCTCTATCACTTTCAATCCGCTGGAGATAGCAAACAATATGAAAAAGCAGGGCGGTTTTATTCCGGGTATCCGTCCCGGAAAGCCCACGTCAGAGTATCTGACAAAGATTCTCAATTATGTTATTTTTATTGGAGCCATTGGCCTGATTATCGTATGTGTGATTCCAATCTTCTTTAACGGAGTGTTTGGTGCAAATGTGTCCTTTGGAGGCACCTCCCTGATCATTATTGTGGGTGTTGTGCTGGAGACTTTGAAGCAGATTGAATCACAGATGGCCGTTCGGTATTATAAGGGCTTCCTGAATGACTGATGGGGCTTACCCAAAAGAAAATGGATTCTAAGCATCGCATATTTCTGTGGTGCTTAGAATTTCATTATATAGCAGGGAAGTGCGAAGGAGAGTTTAAGAATGAAAATTATCATGTTAGGTGCGCCTGGTGCAGGAAAAGGAACACAGGCTAAGAAGATTGCGGATAAATACCAGATTCCCCATATTTCTACGGGTGATATTTTCCGTGCCAATATCAAAGAGGGAACAGAGCTGGGCAAAAAGGCAAAAGAATATATGGATCAGGGCCTTTTGGTACCGGATTCACTGACATTGGATATGGTTATGGACCGCTTTCAGAATCCGGATTGCGCCAGGGGTTATGTGCTGGATGGATTTCCCCGGACCATTCCTCAGGCAGAGGCTTTGACCAAGGCCCTGAAGGAGAAAGGGGAAAGCATTGATTTTGCCATCAATGTGGAGGTTCCGGATGAGAATATTGTCAGCCGGATGTCAGGGCGGAGAGCCTGCCTTTCCTGTGGAGCTACCTATCATATTGTTCATATACCTACCAAAAAGGAAGGCATCTGTGACAGATGTGGCAATGATCTGGTATTGCGGGATGATGACAAGGCGGAGACCGTTCAGAAGCGTTTGAATGTGTATCATGAGCAGACGCAGCCTTTGATCCAGTATTATTCAGATGAGAAAAAGCTGGTCGAGGTGGACGGTACCCGGGAAATGGAAGCAGTGTTCCAGGACATTGTGAAGATCTTAGGAGCATAGCATATGTCGGTATCAATTAAGTCTGCCAGAGAGATTGAATACATGCGTATAGCCGGGAGGCTGCTGGAGGAAGTACATGATGAGCTGGCGGCCTTTGTACGCCCCGGAATCTCCACACTGGATATTGACCGATATGGAGAAAAGCTTATCCGGGACAGGGGCTGTATTCCTAATTTTTTGCACTATAACGGATATCCTGCTTCTATCTGCGTTTCCGTAAATGATGAGGTGGTTCACGGGATTCCCCATAAGAAGAGAATTCTGCAGGAGGGCGACATTGTCAGTTTAGATGCAGGGTTGATTTACAAGGGCTATCACTCGGACGCAGCCCGAACCCATGGGGTGGGAAAGATCAGTGAGGAGGCCAGACAGCTGATTGCAGCCACTAAGCAGAGCTTTTTTGAAGGGCTTAAGTTTGCCCGAGCCGGCCGACATCTCCATGAGATTTCTGCAGCTATCAATGATTATATAGATACCTTTGGGTATGGTGTGGTACAGGACCTGGTGGGGCATGGGATTGGCGAGCATCTCCATGAGGACCCCCAAATTCCCAATTTTCGCCAGAAACGCCGGGGAATTAAACTTTTGCCTGGCATGACACTGGCTATTGAGCCCATGATCAATGCTGGCGGTTGGCAAGTGGTATGGCTGGACGATGACTGGACGGTTGTCACAGAGGATGGCTCCCTGTCTGCCCATTATGAGAACACGGTTTTGATAACAGATGGAGAACCGGAGCTTCTCACCTGCTCTCATGAATGAAAGAGGTAGGAAGTCTATGGGAATAGAGCGAATGGAAACAGGCATGCTTGCCCGCTCTCGGGCAGGGCATGACAAGGAGAAAATCTATATAATCAGCAGCACAGAGGATGCCTATGTGTGGCTTTCGGACGGAAGGCTGCGCCCTCTGGAAAAGCCGAAGAAAAAGAAGAAAAAGCATATTCAGGCCATATATACCATTCCGGAGAATTTGCAGAAAAAGCTGCAGGAGGGAAAGCCCCTTCAAAACGAGGATATCAAACGTGCAATCAAATTGTATTTCCATGAGGGAATGAGAAAGTAGTGGGAGGAATCACATGTCAAAAGCAGATGTTATTGAAATTGAAGGAACCGTTGTGGAAAAGCTGCCCAACGCTATGTTTCAGGTAGAGCTGGAAAACGGACACAAAGTGCTGGCTCATATCAGTGGAAAACTTCGTATGAACTTTATCCGGATTCTTCCGGGTGACAAGGTGACTATTGAGATGTCGCCCTATGATTTATCTAAGGGACGGATTATCTGGAGAGATAAATAATTAAGGATAGAATACTGCTGTACCGGTGCGGTTAGGAAAGCGCAGGTGCAGCAGTGTTTTTTTGCCAGATTTTAATGATAGAAGGAGCGGAATAAACGACAGTGGAAAAGCGATTGCAGGTAAATACAGCCCGAAAACCATGAAAAACAGCCGAAAAATCCCTTGCAATCCTAGGAAATTAGTGGTATACTATAATCCGCATGTAATGCGAAGTTTTGTATTAGAGAGAAAGGAGGGTTTGCTGTGAAGGTACGTTCTTCAGTAAAACCTATCTGCGAAAAATGCAAAATCATCAAGAGAAAAGGTAGTATCAGAGTAATTTGTGAAAATCCGAAGCACAAGCAGAGACAGGGCTAATCCCTCTATTTGCAGTGTTATTCTTGGATTATATTCTTGTGCGGCTGCATTGCCTGTGCAAGTCACGGCTTAGAGAGCCGCTTTGAAATCTGTGAACATACCGGCAGAGGCAAAGCGGCCGTGTGATCTGCGCATGCAATGATACAAACATATAAAAACCAAGATTATTCACAGTGATATTGCTTAAAACGGTGAAATGCGTAAGCAGAGTAATTGAAAGGTCAGGCAGATGCCTGGCTGGGTGCATTTCTGAGATATTTTGCACCCCATTTAGGAAAGTGTCAAGCGGACACCTATTAAAAAACAGTCCGCAGCCAATTTATTTATGGAAAATGGAGGAATAATCAAATGGCTCGTATTTCTGGTGTAGACTTACCGAGAGAAAAACGTGTGGAGATCGGCTTGACCTATGTGTACGGCATTGGCCGTGCAAGCGCCAACAAGATTCTCGAAGCAGCAAAGGTAAATCCTGACACCCGCGTCAGAGATTTGACAGACGAAGAGGTAAAAAGAATCAGCGAGGTCATCGAGGCAGATTACCAGGTAGAGGGTGATTTGAGACGTGAAATCGCTTTGAACATCAAGAGACTGCAGGAAATCGGATGCTACAGAGGGATTCGTCATCGTAAGGGCCTGCCCGTTCGCGGTCAGAAGACAAAGACCAACGCGAGAACCCGCAAGGGACCCAAGAGAACCGTTGCAAACAAGAAAAAGTAGGCATTGAGCACTTAGCGAAAGCAAGCGGAAAGCGCAGCTTGAGGTTAGTGGGAAAGCCCTTCCCGAAACTTCATGGCGCAGAGCCAAAGGCGAAAGCGGCATGTTAGTTGAGTGGAAGCTCTGAAAAGGAGCCAAAAGGGAAAAGGCACTTAGCGAAAGCAAGCGGAAAGCGCAGCTTGAGGTTAGTGGGAAAGCCGCCGAAACATGCAAAGAGTAAATAAAGAAAGTAGGTTAGTTTAGAAATGGCGAAAGTTACAAAGAAAGTGACAAAAAAGCGCGTAAAGAAAAACGTTGAACGCGGACAGGCACATATCCAGTCTTCCTTTAACAATACCATCGTAACTTTGACGGATACAGAAGGAAACGCATTATCTTGGGCAAGTGCTGGTGGTCTGGGATTTAGAGGTTCAAGGAAATCTACTCCATATGCTGCTCAGATGGCAGCTGAAACTGCTACAAAGGCAGCCTTAGTACATGGACTTAAGACAGTAGACGTTATGGTAAAGGGTCCTGGTTCTGGCCGTGAGGCAGCTATCCGTGCCCTTCAGGCATGTGGCTTGGAAGTAACCAGCATCAGAGACGTGACTCCTGTTCCCCATAACGGATGTCGCCCGCCCAAACGTAGAAGAGTCTAATTAGGAGGTACAGTTGAAATGGCAGTTAATAGAGTTCCTGTTCTGAAAAGATGTCGTTCCCTGGGTCTGGAGCCCACTGTTCTGGGAATCGACAAAAAGTCTAGGAGAGAGTTAAAGAGAGCAAATAGAAAAGTGTCTGAATATGGTTTGCAGCTTCGGGAGAAGCAGAAAGCCAAATTCATTTATGGCGTTCTGGAGAAGCCCTTCCGCAATTACTATAAGAAGGCAGACCGGATGAAGGGCATGACCGGTGAGAACCTGATGACCATGCTGGAGTGCCGGCTGGATAATGTGGTGTTCCGTATGGGAATGGCCCGTACCAGAAGAGAGGCAAGACAGGTGGTAGGTCACAAGCATGTGCTGGTAAATGGCAAGCTGGTAAATATCCCCTCTTACCTGGTAAAGGCCGGGGATGTAATTGAGATTAAGGAGAAATGCAGAGGCTTCCAGAGATATAAGGACATCGTGGAAGTAACCGGAGGGAGACTGGTTCCTGAGTGGATTGACATGGATTTGGAGAACCTGAAGGGAAGCATCAAGGAGCTTCCTACCAGAGAAATGATCGATGTACCGGTAGATGAAATGCTTATCGTTGAGTTGTACTCTAAGTAGAACATGTAGGCTAAGGCAACACAAAACCCAACAAACAAATAAGGGGGCTGAGTAGTGTTCGATTTCAACAAACCAAAAATCGAAATCGCAGAGATTTCAAATGATAAGAAATATGGAAGATTTGTGGTAGAACCTCTGGAAAGAGGATATGGTACAACTCTTGGTAACTCCTTGCGGAGGATCATGCTCTCTTCTCTGCCCGGTGCAGCAGTCAGCCAGGTGAAGATTGAAGGTGTGCTTCATGAGTTCAGCTCGATTCCTGGTGTGAAGGAAGATGTGACAGAAATCATCATGAACATCAAGGAGCTGGCAATCAAAAATAGCAGTGACACCAATGAGGCCAAGGTGGCTTACATTGAGTTTGAAGGCGAAGGCGTGGTAACGGCGGCTGATATCCAGGCAGATCCGGATATTGAGATTTTGAATCCGGATTTGGTTATCGCTCACCTGAATGGAGGAGCAGACAGCAAGCTGTATATGGAGCTTACCATTACAAAGGGCCGGGGCTATGTGGGCGCTGACAAGAATAAGAGTGACGATCTGCCCATAGGGGTAATCGCCATTGATTCCATTTATACTCCGGTGGAGCGTGTAAATCTTACGGTTCAGGATACCCGTGTGGGCCAGATCACCGATTTTGACAAACTGACGCTGGATGTGTATACAGATGGAACTTTGGCTCCTGACGAGGCCGTGAGTCTGGCGGCTAAGGTGCTGAGCGAGCATTTAAATCTGTTTATCGATTTATCTGAGAATGCAAAGACGGCAGAGATTATGATAGAGAAAGAGGACAATGAGAAGGAAAAGGTTCTGGAGATGAACATCGATGAGCTGGAGCTTTCCGTTCGTTCCTACAACTGCCTGAAGAGAGCTGGCATTAACACCGTGGAGGAGCTGTGCAACCGTACATCCGAGGATATGATGAAGGTCCGGAACCTGGGCCGCAAATCCCTGGAGGAGGTCCTTGCAAAATTAAAAGAACTGGGCCTACAGCTAAACCCCAGTGACGAGTGAGGCATTGAGCGCTTAGCGAAAGCAGGCCAGAGAAATAATATTGGAAGCCCCGGCTGGTCCGGAGCAGCCGGTTACCAGTAAGACCGAAGAAGCGTGGTAACATGGTTCCGAAAATGGAGGAAATGAAAAATGGCAAAGTATAGAAAGTTAAGCAGAACATCTAGCCAGAGAAAGGCTCTCCTGAGAAGCCAGGTAACGGCTTTGTTGCAGAATGGCAAGATTATTACCACCGAGGCTAAGGCTAAGGAGGCACGGAAAATTGCTGAGGGGCTGATTGCCCTGGCCGTAAAGGAGAAAGATAACTTTGATACCGTTACGGTAACTGCAAAGGTTCCCCGTAAGGATAAAGATGGCAAGAGAGTAAAGGAAGTTGTGGATGGCAAGAAGGTAACGGTATTCGACGAGGTGGAAAAAACCATTAAGAAGGATCAGCCCAGCCGTCTCCATGCAAGACATCAGATGGTCAAGGTCCTTTATCCGGTGCAGGTAGCCAAGGAGGGAAAGAAGAAAACCACCAAAGTAGATATGGTGGCAAAGCTGTTTGACGAGATCGCTCCCAAGTATGTAAACCGTAATGGCGGTTATACCAGGATGGTAAAGATTGGACAGCGCAAGGGTGACGCAGCTATGATGGTTGTGTTAGAGCTGGTATAGGACAAAAGTATAGTAAAATAAGAAAGGCCGGGAGCGTGAAATAAGCTCCGGTCTTTCTTTGCGTTGGAGGAACCTCTTGGATTTAAAAAGTTAGAACTTCTCGTAAATTAGTGGATAAAAAGCCAGAACTTCTTGTAGATGAAGAGTTCTGGCTTTTTATCAAAATGAGCTCCTTTTCAAATTCGGGGCAGTATTTGGGCGTAAAGTGTTGAACATGCTGGTTTCTTATTTTGAATATAACAGTTTCTTTTATTAAATAGACAAAAAAACAAGGGAAATATAAAATAAGAGCAACAAATTAAACAAAAGGAGGAGCGAGATGAAAGGGAGAAGAGTAGTTGCCCTACTGATGTCAACGCTTTTGGTGGGAACCCTACTGGGAGGCTGCCAGAAGGATGAGGGAACGGTTGAGGAAAAACCGACACAGACCACGGAGGGAGAGGGAAACGCCCAGACGGAGCCGGCACCAGAGGGAGACAAACCCTATGAGGGACAGACTCTCCAGCTGGCACACAATTTTTTGGATTCCACTATGGACGGATTTCAGGCGCAGTTTACAGCGTTTGAGGAAAAATATGGGTGTAAGGTGGAGGTGGAGCTGCTGGCGGAGAATGCAGACGAGGCGGAGAGCGTACTGTTGACCCGGGCAGCCACTGGGAATCTGCCAGATATTTTCTGCGCCAGTTCCGGAGCAAAGCTGCAAGAGTTTGCCCCGGCAGATAATATCTATGATATTTCGGGGGAGGCCTTTGTGGATCGCCTAACCGATGAGTTTATCGAGATTGTGGATGGAGAAAACGGAGAGGTTTATGGGGTTCCTCTTCGGCCCTCCAATGTGGCTGGGGTATTTTACAATAAAAAGGTTTACGAGGAGCTAAAGCTTGAGATTCCCACAACCTGGGAGGAGTTCTTGAACAACTGCCAGGTAATTAAGGATTCCACAGACAAGGCACCAGTGGTAGGCGCCTATGACGGAGCAGCCGGACGCCAGATTTTATTCCTGTCACAATATTACTATGTGGTTCAGGAGAATCCTGATTTTGCGGAACAATACACCAACAAGGAAATTACCCTGTCAGAATCCCCAGCCTATATGAGGGGACTTCAGAAGCTGTATGATCTAAATGAAAAGGGATATCTCAACAGCGATCCGTTATCCACTTCTTTTGATGATTCTGCAATTATGTTGACGGAAGGAACAGCCGTACATACGTTCTCCAGAACAAATATTGTGGGAACCATTGAAAATGTAGCCCCGGACAAAGTGGAGGATATTGGATTTTTCCCGCTTCCGGATGAAAGCAGTGATGTACAGGGAGTGGCTATCTGGCTGCCCCAGTGCTGGTGTATCAGTCAGAGCTCAGAAAATAAGGAGTTGGCCCTTTTGCTCTTTGATTTCCTGGTGTCAGACGAAGGGATAGCAGCCTACTGTGAGGGAACAAATCCCACAGGTGCTTTTGCCGTCAAGGGCTCTCAGCTTCCGGAGGATGTATCTACAGTGGTAAAGGATGCCCAGGAGTGGGCCAATCAGGCATCCACCCCGGTTATGGAATATTCCTGTGACATCAAAGGCTCTAATCTGTCCACCATTTTGAGCATGGTAGGGACTGGGGAGCTGACACCGGAAAAGGGTGTGGAGGAGATTGAGGCAGACAATGCCATAGATGCCCAGCAAAAGGGAATTGCAGGCTGGTAGAGAATGTTTTGAAATTCAAATAAAACAAGCTTTGGAATAGTACAGCAAAGTCAAAACACAGAGGCTGTGCTATTCCATTTTTACAGCGAAAGCCCAAAGGGGACCGGAAATTTTTCGAGACGCTAGGGTCCTAGGAGGGATGTAGCGGAACAGAAACAGCATCTGTACAGCCAAGACCCGGAAGCATTTCAGGACGCAAAAGCGGCTGGAAACCCTTCCAGATCCAGGGGCCTTGGCTCTACGGATGCGGAACTCTAAATAGGAGATTGCAGTATGAAGGGGAAAAGAAATACCTTTGACAAAAAAATTTATGCGGGATGGCTTGCGGCGCCGGGACTTCTGATCTATATTTTGATTTTTGTGATTCCCACCTTTGCCTCCTTTTATTTTTCCATGACCAGATGGAACCTAAAGACAGCAGAGTTTACAGGACTGACCAATTTTATCACATTTTTTACCATGAGTAATACCAGGGCCGCGCTGATAAATACGGCTGTTTACGCATTTTTCACTTGCCTAGTCAAGGTGGTGCTGGGACTTTTGCTGGCCCAGTATCTGTGTGGAAGGGTGAGGAGCAGGGGGTATTTAAAGACCATGTATTTTTTACCCACCCTGCTGGGAAATGTGGCAGTAGCCATTGCCTTTGAAAGTATTTTGTCCCAGGGAGGGCTTCTCAATCAGTTTCTGGCTAATTTTGGAGTAGAGCCTGTGAAATGGATTACAGGAAGTAAATATGCCATGCTCTCCTGCATTTTGGTGGATATCTGGAAGGGGATTGGCACGGCTCTGGTAATTTATGTGGCAGGCATCAGCGCCATTCCCACCACCTATTTTGAGGCAGCGGCCATTGACGGTTCTACTCCAACCCAGAGCTTTTTTAAGATTACGCTGCCTCTCATGGTGCCAACCATTAACACGGTGCTGACCTTGTCCCTGATAGGAGGACTCAGGACCTATGAGCTGGTATATGCCATGACTGGTGGTGGGCCCGGATATTCCACAGAGCTTCTGGGATCGGTGATTTACAAGCTGTTTTCCCGGGGAAGCTACGGACTGGCCACTGCAGGCTATGTGATTATGTTTGTGATCGTGGCGGTAATTGTATTTCCCATCAATTCTTTTGTGGCGAAGAGGGAGGCGGATCTGTGATGGTAAAGAAAAGAAATTGGTTTGGACGTATCTTTGAAGGGATCATGCTGGCATCCACGGTCATTGGCCATTGGATTATCTTTTACTTTATTTTTGTCACAGCCTGTAAGGACCAGGCGGAGGCGGCCCGACTGACCCTGGCCCTGCCATCGGAGTGGAAGCTGTGGGAGAATATCCAGTATGTTATGACTTTTAACAATGGATTGTTTGTGAAATCTTTCTGGAACAGCCTTCGTCTGACCGTATGCTCCATTGCCATACTGGTGTTTACCTCTGCTATGACGGCGTTTATTCTCCAGAGAAAGAGAGGATGGATATCCAAAGTGTCAGATAAACTGATTATCGCAGGGCTGATTGTTCCGGCATCGGTTATCCCCACGTATTGGGTGTTGTCTCTGTTGGGCATAGCAAATACGCTGACGGGCCTGACGCTGGTGGAGGTGGCAACCCTGTTTCCCTTTGCAGTTATGATGTACAAGGGCTTTATTGCCACGCTTCCCCGGGAGCTGGATGAGGCGGCAGTTATCGACGGTTGTGGTTCTGTGCGCTTGTTTTTCCGGATTATATTTCCTCTGCTAAAGCCCATTACCATGGCAGTGATTATCCTTAGATCTATTGTTGTATACAATGATTTTCAAAATCCGCAGTACTTTATGTCTGGTTCTGACAGCCAGACGGTTCAGCTGTGTGTGTATCTGTTTAAATCCTCTTTCACCTCCCATTATGGACGTCTGATGGCAGCAGTCATCATTGTATCCGTGCCCTTGTTGTTGCTTTACATTTTTTTAAACAAGCATATTATGGAGGGAATGACCATAGGTGCCGTAAAAGGCTAAAGAAAGGAAAAAGAGATGGAAAAATTTTCAAAGGAATTATTTCAGAATCCTACTAAGGAGTATCGAGGGGCGCCTTTCTGGGCCTGGAATGGTGAGCTGGACAGGGAGGTCCTGCAAAGGCAGATAGACGTGTTGAAGGAGATGGGATTTGGAGGCTTTCATATTCATTCCCGTATTGGACTGAGCACGGAATATCTGGGATCAGAGTTTATGGATTGTGTGAGATTTTGCCATGATTACGGAAAGGAAAAGGACATGCTCACCTGGCTGTATGACGAGGATAAATGGCCCTCGGGATACGGCGGAGGCCGGGTGACGGAGAAGAAGGAATTTCGGGCCAGGTATCTTTTGTTTTCCCCGGTGTGTTATCCCAAGGGGCATCTTAGCCGGAACCGTCCGGCAGGAAGCCGGTTGACGGAGGATGGAGAGGCACATCTTCTGGAGCGCTATCAGGTACGACTTCGGGAGGGACGCCTGGAGGAATACCGACGTTTATGCGGGGGAGAGATGGAAGGGGAGGGAGAAATCTGGTATGCCTATGAGGTAGTGGGAGATCCCTTGCCCTGGTTTAACAATGCCCCCTATGTGGACACCCTGAATCCGGAGGCTACCCGGTATTTTACCAGTCTTGTCTATGAGGCCTATGCCCGGTGTCTGGGAGAGGAATTTTCCAGGACAGTGCCGGCTATTTTTACGGATGAGCCTCAGTTTACCAAGCAGCAGACCCTAAAGGATGGGCGAATCCCCCAGGAGGCAGGAATCGCCTATACCAGCGGCATGGAGCAGGCCTTTGGGGAAATGTACGGATACAGCTTTTTTGACCATCTGCCAGAGATATTCTGGGAGCGGGCGGATGGCACCTTCTCCCAGGCCAAGTATCACTATCACAATTTTATTGCCCAGCGCTTTGCAGATGCCTATGGGGGAGTTTTGGGAAAGTGGTGTGGGGAACATCATTTGATGCTGACCGGACATCTGATGTATGAGGACAGTTTGGAGCGGCAGACCATGTGCGTGGGAGATGCCATGCGATCCTATCCCCACTTTCAGCTGCCTGGCATTGATATTTTGGCGGATAAGCGGGAGTATAATACGGCAAAGCAGGCCCAGAGTGTATCCAGGCAGCAGGGGGCACCGGGAGTCACCAGCGAACTCTATGGGGTGACAAACTGGGATTATGACTTTCGGGGCCATAAGCTTCAGGGCGACTGGCAGGCGGCTCTGGGGGTTACTGTGCGGGTGCCCCATCTGGCCTGGATGTATATGGGGGGAGAGTCCAAGAGGGATTATCCGGCGCCTATTGACGCCCATTCTCCCTGGTATCAGAAATATCCTCTTATGGAGGACCATTTTGCCCGGATCAATACGGTTCTTCGAAGGGGAAAGGCCCGGGTGCGTGTAGGGGTGCTTCACCCGATTGAGAGCTACTGGCTTTTATACGGGCCAGAGCGACAGACTCTCCAGAGAAGAAGGGAGATGGATGAGCGCTTTATGCAGCTGACCCAGTGGCTGCTTTTTGGGCTGGTGGATTTTGACTTTTTGTCAGAGGGGCTGTTACCTGACCAGCAGGTGGAAATCCGGGAGGGAAGCCTTTTTGTGGGAGAGATGACCTATGAAGCTGTGGTGATTCCTCCCCTCCTGACCATTCGAAGCAGTACCCTGAAAATCCTGGAGGATTTCCAAATGAGCGGGGGAAACATTATCATGCTGGGGGATACCCCCTCCTATGTGGATGGAGAAAGGGCGTCTGGAGCAGAATTCCTGGAGAAGGCTGTGTGTCTGGGCTTTGAACCCTATGGACTGCTAAGGGAGCTGGAACCTTATCGGGATGTGGAGATTTTGAGCAAAAACGGCCTGCGCACAGATAGTCTCATCTATCAGATGCGGGAGGAGGAAAAGGATTGCTGGCTGTTTCTTGCCCATGGAAAGCCGGAGGAGCGGATCTCGGATAATCCTTTCCAGGAAGCCGGGGAGGATCAGGTGGAGATCCGGATGCGGGGACACTACCGGGTGTGGCTTTTGGATACCATGACCGGGGAGATCGTGGAAATTCCTTCCAGATGGGAAGGGGAATTTACCTGGATTTCCTGTGCATGCTATGAGCAGGACTCCTTTTTATTCCATCTGGAAAAGATAGAGATGCTGGATAAGTGGGAAAAACAAGAAAAAACGCCAGGGCAGACAGAAATCAGGAGATATGAGGAGCAGTATCTGACAGATGTGACTGGCTATAAGCGGGAGGAACCCAATGTTTTACTGCTTGATCAGGCCAGATGGCGGCTGGATGGGGGCCAATGGATGCCCTGTGAGGAGATTCTGAAAATTGATGATACAGTGCGGGGCCTGTGTGGATACCGCCGGCGCACAGACAGCTTCCCTCAGCCCTGGTTGGCAAAGGGGGAGCACACCAAGGAGCATTTGGTAGAACTGGAGTTTGCCGTGTACGCAGAGGAAGGACTGGGACAGGGGGATCTGGCCTTTGAGGGAGATTCGGATGTGCGTATCTGGTGGAAGGACAGGGAGATTAACTGGTCCCCGGATCAAAGCTATGTGGATCCGACAATCCATCGGATTTCCTTGGGAGCGATCTGTGGGGGCAGCCAGATTTTACGGATGCAGATCCCCTTTGGAGTGCATACAAATCTGGAGTGGTGCTATCTTTTGGGGGAATTTGGTGTGAAGCTTACGGGGCCGAAAGCCACGCTTACGAAATTGCCAAAGAAGCTGGGCTTTGGAGATTACTCTGTGCAGGGATTTCCCTTTTATGGAGGGAATATGGAATACGAACTGGAGTTCGATTGCCAAGGCGGAGTGGCCCAGGTGGAGATCCCCCTGTATGCGGCTGCCCTGTTGGAGGTGAGGCTGGATGACAGGGAATATGTCCCCCTGTTTTTAGCGCCTTACCGGGGGCATCTTGGGAAAGTGGAGGCAGGACATCACACCCTGCACATACGGGCCTACGGAAACCGCAGCAATCAATTCGGTCAGCTACATAATTGCAATCCAAAAGAGCGATATTTTGGTCCTAAGACCTGGCGCACAGAGGGGAAGGACTGGTGCTATGAGTATCAGCTAAAGAAAAACGGAGTGTTGACGGCGCCTGTCCTGCGGATTTATGAGGAGAGGTAAAGCAGATGGCAGCGATTCCGGAAAGGACAGCTTTGGAAGCAAAGCGTGACTCTATAGGCAGGAGTGTGAGAAATGAAGCAGAAGAGCTTTTTGAAAAGGCTGGTGGTGTCTTATCTGGTCATCGCGATTTTACCTCTGGCAATCATTATTGCGGTCTATTTTGTGAATACCTTAGAGGCGGAGAAAAAAACCGCCAGCCAGAAGCTTATGTCTGCCACAGAGCTGGTCAGCGCTCAATTTGATTCCCTTTTGACCAATATGTCCTTTTTGTCCACGAATCTTTTGAGCAATGACAACTTTACCAAGGCAGCCAACGGTCTGGGGCTGGAGGGGAGCTCCGGGTTACAACAGCAGGCGTACTACCAGGAAATATCCTCAGAGATCTGCACTTATGCGATTTTTGCCTCCCTGTATGATGTGTCTTTCTTTAATGATAAAGGTTATTTTGTTACCAGCAGCAATTATAACCGGGGCTACAATTACAAATACCGGATGAGCCGGGAAATGCTACAGGAGATTCCCTGGTATCAAAAGGTGCAAAATAATTATGGAAAAGAGATTGTGGAGCCCATCCAGGAAAGCATTCTGGGCATAGAAGGGAGAAAGTCCCTGTCCCTAGTACGGGCCATCCGCAATCCAGGAGAGATTGTGGGGTATCTCAGCGTGGAGGTTGACATGGAAAAGTTGGGATATTTGCTGGAGATTGATGAGGCCATGGAGGCGGAGACCCTGATTGTCCGAGATGACGGAGTGATTTTGTATTGCAGCCAGGGGCTTAGGAAGCATCTGGGAGAGACAAGAAGCTTTCTTGCAGAGAATCGTGAACAGCTGGGGCAGAGGTATTTCCTGGGGGAGCATACCCAGGCCAGCACCGGGATCACGGTGCTAATGGCCGCAGAAAAGAGTCGGATCTACGCCAATGCAACCAGGACCCTGCAAGTATTGGGGCTGGAGGGGTTGGGGCTCCTTTTGCTGACCCTTGTGGTGATTGTGGTGTTTAGCAAGGACCTGGCAAAGCCGCTTTTGGCACTCCAGGAGGAGATGAAGGAGACGACCCTGGAAAATTTGCAGGCCCAGGGAAATGCCCAGCTGTTTTATCAATATCGGGAAATCGCCTATGTGTACCAGCAGTTTCATAAAATGCGGGAGAGGCTGAATGTGATGATCCAAAAGGAGATGGCTATCCAGAAGCTATATCTGGAGGAAAGGATGAATTATTTACAGGCTCAGATTAACCCTCATTTTATGTGCAACACGCTGAATGTAATTGGCATTATGGGCAGTGAAAACGGCGTGCAGGAGGTGTACAACGCCTGTCTCCAGCTGTCGTCCATTTTGCAGTATTCCATAGGGGACAAAGCGGAGGGAAACTGTACCATTTTTGATGAGATGGAGAATATCCGGGATTATCTGGAGCTTATGCGATTGCGCTATGAGTATAAGCTTCAATATACGATTTTTTGCCAGGAGGGAATGGAAAAATTTTCCATTCCTCGTCTGGTTTTAGAGCCCTTTGTGGAAAATATTTTTGTCCATGCCTATGGTCCGCAAAACAGAATTGTCCAGGTAAATGTGACCGGATATATTCAGAGAGAACGATGGTATCTTGTGATTGAGGACAATGGGAGGGGCATGGAGGAGGAGAAGCTTGCCAAGCTAAAACAACATATGGATGCGTGCTGTCGGCAGCTGCTTTTGGGGAAGCGGGTGAACAAGGAGTATGGAATCGGAATCGAAAATACTATGATGCGTCTGTGCCTGTATTACAATGAGGCCTTTACCTATAGTCTGGAGAACAGAACAGATGGCGGGTTTCGAATCACCTTGTCGTCGCATGTGGAAGGGAAGGATGAATGTGGAAAAGCTTAAGGTAGTTATCGCGGAGGATGAACCCATTGTGGCAAGATATGTCAAACATATTTTGGAGACCATGGAGGGTTTCTCTGTGACAGCCATTTGCGAGACTGGGGAGGAAGTCATCGAACAGTGTGGAAGAGAGCTGCCACAGCTCTTGATTACCGATATAAAAATGCCGGGAATCACAGGATTGGAGTTGATACGGAGAATTAAAAAGCAGGGAACAGAGCTGGCTGTGATTATTATCAGCGGATTTAAAAGCTTTGCCTATGCAAAGGAAGCCATTTCTCTGGGGGTGGAGAACTATATTACAAAACCTATTAATCTGGAGGAGCTGAAGAAGACCTTGGGGGAGATTCAGGAGGCTTACAGACAAGACCTGTCCCTAAAGCTTCAGTTTCAGGTGGAAAAGGCCATGCGCAATCAGGACGAGGTGTTTTTCCGGGAACATTTTCCCTATGCCAGGTTCCGACTTCTGGCTGTGTATCAAAGTGGAGATACGGATGAAATGGCCTGTAATGTCCCGTGGAGGGAGCATCGGCTGACTTTTTTTCACCGAAACGCGTGGTTTGTGCTGGACGGCTATCCGGAGACCGGGGAGCAGCCGGAATGCGCCCAGCGGTTGATAAAAGGCATTATGCTTTCCAGAAAGAGAAAAAAGACCTGTACCATGATTTTGGTGAAGGAGATGAAAATGGAAACAAAAGGGTTGCGCCGGCTACAGGGGATCTATCAAAGCCTGCGTAAGCTTGTGATACCCGGAAGAATGATTTACAGAGCATGTGATCAGCTGGAGGAGCTGGTCATAGAGGAGAACAAAGCCGATGAGAGCCTGTTAAACCAGGTGGAGCTCCATATTGTTGCCCGGGAATGGGAGGCTGTGGCAAAATATCTGGGAAAGCTTTTTGAGAATTGGAAAAAGAACGCCAGTTCTATATGCCGCATACGAATGGGAATTCACCGGATAACGGATAAACTCCACAAGGCAGGGGTTTTTACAGGAGAAAAGATGTTTGTAAATGAGTATGTGGATGATTGCATTCGTTATTCGGATAGCTATGAGGAATTGCAGGAGACGGTATGTGGGTATTTGGAGGAGGCCCTGTGGACCCACTGCTCCAGAAAACGGGAAGAACAGACATCCCGACAGCTTTTTGAAAAAATTTGCGAATTTGTTCTGCAAAACCAGGATAAAAACTTTTCTCTGAATGAAATCAGCAATATTTTTGGTATGAGCCAGCCCTTTATCCGCAAGGTATTTCGGGGGCAGGTAGGGATGTCGTACAATGAGTGGATGTTACAGCAGAAAATCGAGCGGGCTAAAAAGCTGATGGGGACCAATCCAAATCTGAAGGTCAAGGAGGTGGCGGAGCGTTTGGGCTATGAACAGCTTTATTTTAGCACGCTCTTTAATAAGTATGTGGGAATGAGTCCATCGGAATATAAATTCCAAAATCTGGAGGAAAAGGAGTACTAATTTTGCCCATTAAAAGGTCAATTTTGAATTTGTGAATTTGTGTTTCTTATTTCTATTATAATGTCATTAATCGGCCGGAGTGCCTTCGTGCATTTCCTCAGTCAGAATTTTGGAGTGTGATTAGGTTTCCTTGCTATTGCCCAGACAACATCCAGAGCCCCTGCATCTGAGGAAGCAAAATGTATAAAGGTTTCGGCCGATTTTTCGTTGCCGGATTGGCAAACATGTAGTAAAATAAAAGTAGACAAATAGGAAAATTTTACAGTATAGAAAGG
This sequence comes from Lachnospiraceae bacterium, assembly GCA_022791975.1. GTDB lineage: Bacteria > Bacillota > Clostridia > Lachnospirales > Lachnospiraceae > RGIG4284. Next base: position 22,656 of record JAAWAC010000041.1, read on the forward strand.
GGGCAACAGATGCGCATTGCAATTTGTGACAATGAAAAGGGAGCACTGGAGTACCTTCGATCTCTGGTAGAGACAAGCAGCTATGTGAATCATGTACATAGCTTTTTGTCTCTGGAGGAGTTGCGGGAAGCTATAGAGTTTGGAGCCCATTTTGATTTGGTATTGCTGGATATAGAGTGGAATCTTCCCAGCAATGGGATTGATTTTGCCGCGGAATTGTATCCCATCAGTCCCAGCACACAGATTATTTATGTGACAGGCTACAATGACAGATTTTCCCAGCAGATATTTTTAAAACCAGCCAATATTTGTGGGTATCTGGTGAAACCTGTGGAGCGGGAGCTGTTGTTTCAGCTGCTTGCCAAGGCCTGGAAGACGGCAGAGGAGTGGGAGGAGCAAAAGCTTCTGGTGCAGCAAAAGGGAGTGTTGCATGCCATACCCCTGCGGAAGATCTACTATCTGGAAAGTAGAGGACATCAGGTAACCGTACATACAGCGGAGGATCGAATATTGTGCTATGACAGGCTGGAAAGTATGAAGGACAGGCTGCCAGAGCATTTTTTACAGTGCCATAAAAGTTATCTGGTGAATTTGGATAATGTACGCAGAGTGGAGAGAAATCGAATGGTTTTAAAAAATGAGGAGGAGGTGCCTATCAGCAAGGCCAGGTATGCACAGGCCAGGACAGCCTATTTTCGTTATGCAGGAGAGAACCTTTAGGGGTAGTAAGCAGAATCGCCATGTTTAGAGCTGTAAGGAGGGAAGAACATGGAGTGTGGGATGATTGCAGCTGGATTTTTTGCATTGGGAGTTTGTGCGGAGACTGTTTTGCAGTATTTGAGAGCGGGATATGGAGAGAGAAGAATGGCGAAAAGGCAGCGGCAGGAGCAGGAGAAATTTCTCCGTGCAGAGGGGCTGCGGATTCAGACCATGGAAGAAATCCGGGAGGAGCTGGCAAAAATCCGCCATGATTTCAACAATCAGCTGGCAGCCGCTTACCGCCTGACGGAGCAGGGGGAGACCAGGCAGGCCAGAGAGCTATTGGATGGTGTGCGAAATGAGGTGGCCCAAAACAAGGAATATACATATTGTGGAAATGGAATTGTAAATGCGGTTCTCATAGAGAAGGCAGAGTTTTGCAAAAAAGCAGGAATTCGATTGCAGCTGGACCTAAACATTTATGAGGAGCCGGGAATCCGGCCCATGCATCTTTGCAGTGTGTTTTCCAATTTGCTGGATAATGCCATTCAGGCTGTAGGAGGGGCAAGGGAGCAGGAGCGATTTGTGACAGCCCGGGCCTCCAGAAAAGGGGATTATCTCCATGTAAAGGTGGAAAATCCAGTAGTGCCGGTGAAGCCCCAGACCGGAAGAAAGCGGGGCTATGGGCATGAGATACTCAAAGAGATTGCAGGGCTTTATGAGGGAGAATTTTGGACCCGGCAAAAGGACGGCATGTATACAGCGTGTATTTCTCTGTTGGTGGAGGGAAGGATGAAGGAGATGACAGAGAAGGTGGGCAGCCTCCCATAGGAGAAGCCGTGGCAGCAGGGAGAGGGGAGACAGGGATGGACGCAGGGCTTAAGGAGATTTTAAGTCAAGTCACAGAGGAGGAGCGGGCAATCCTGGAGGGAAATACCCAGATACAGAAGGAGCTGTACAGCGGTGCAGGGGACTTTGTGGCGGACAGCAAAAGGCTGCTAAGGCAGGGAAAGCTTATCGATGTGCGCAAGCATACCCGGTTTATTTACTTTCCCAGACATCGCCATAATTATGTGGAAATGGTGTATATGTATCAGGGAAAAACCACACACATTCTGGAGGGAAAAGAGCAGGTAGTGCTTGGCCAGGGGGATTTGCTATTTTTAAATCAAAATGTGGTTCATGAGATCCTTCCAGCCAGTGAGGAGGACATCGGGATTAATTTTCTGGTACAGCCGGAGTTTTTTGATACAGCCTTTCGCATGGTGGAGGATGAGAGTCTTCTGCGAGATTTCCTGGTAAATATTCTCACCAGGTCCAGCGATACGTCTATTTACCTGTATTTTCAGGCGCGGGATGTGCTGCCTGTACAGCATTTGTTGGAAAATATGATTTGGTCCCTGGTTTACAGACAGGAATATAGAAGAAATATCAACCAGATTACCATGGGACTTCTCTTTATGCATCTAGTAAACTCCAGCAGCAAAATTCTCTTTGGAAATCAGAATCAGTTTGACCAGGAACGGGTAGCCCGAACACTGGCCTATATAGAGAGTCATTATCCCAGGGCAGCTCTGGAGGAGCTGTGTCAGGAGCTTCACCAAAGTCCCTCCCAGCTGAGCAAATTTATAAAAAAGCATACAGGTCATACCTTTAAGCAACTGCTACAGACCAAGCGGCTGAACCAGGCGGTATTTCTTCTCACCACCACAGAGCTTTCTGTATCGGATATTATTGCCGCGGTGGGGTATGATAACACCAGCTATTTCTATCGGGTATTTCAGGAGCGGTTCCATATGACTCCCGGAGAGTACCGTAGGAAAGAGAAAATTCTAAAAATATAAAAACTTTTGAATCAAAAAGACAGCTGATAAATCCTTGTTGGAAATATCAGCTGTTTTTTGATTAGAATTGAAATAATCCCAATTAATGGTGTCCACCATGCCTGGAATGATGTCCGGATCTGCCAGATCCAGCGTTGTGATGGTTGTGACTTTCCATAATATTGCATCCGTTGACCCCACAACTGTTATGTGCATGAGGTCCGATCTGTGCACATCCATCTACGGAACAGTGCTCATGTGCGCCAATCTGTGCACATCCGGCTACGGAACAGTGTTCATGCGCGCCAATCTGTGTACATCCGGCTACCGAGCAGTGCTCATGTGCGCCGCTCTGTGTACATCCCGCCACGGAACAGTGCTCATGACGGTCAGTCCTATCACACCCGGCTACGGAACAATGCTCATGTGCGCCGGTGAGCAAACACCCGGCCACGGAACAGTGCTCGTGCGCACCGCTCTGTGTACATCCCGCCACCGAACAGTGTTCATGACGGTCAGTCCTATCACATCCGGCTACGGAACAATGCTCATGTGCGTCGGTGAGCAAACACCCGGCTACCGAGCAGTGCTCATGATGGTCAGTCCTAGCGCACCCATCAACAGAACAATGCTCATGTGCATCAGTTAATGTACATCCGGCTAATCCACAGGTATGGTATGCATGGCCATCGCTTGTGCTGTGGGCGTAGCAGTAAACGCCATTATGTGCATGGACAGAGGTCTCCTTACACTCTGCCAGCGAACAGACGGGATGGTTATGGCTGTCAGTTCTTGTGCAGCCAGGAATGTCACAGACAATATGGGGATAGGCGGCTTCCGTAATCATCTGTGAGCATAAGCGTGTGTATTCCACAGCCGAGGTCTCAGGTAAGGCTTTTTCTGTAACATCCTGAAAAGCTCTCGCTCTGGAAGGGACCCGGGCAGCTGTTATGCCGATAGCCAATCCCGAAATAAGAAAAAGCACACATAAAAAATGTGTTTTCAATTTCATAAAACTGGTCATCCTTTCTTTCACTGTTTTCTGATTTTACTTTGGTTTCTTCCAAATTCCGTCCCATTATTTAGTCTTTTTTATTATAACATACTCTATAGTATTATACAATGGATATAGGAAAAATGCCAATGGATACGGATTTTAATTTTAGATGGAAAATAAGGACGTTATTTTGAAAAAATAGCGTCCTTATTTTTTTGCCTTTGGATTGCTATAATGGCATTTATCAGAGATAAAACAAAGAAAAACAAAGAAAAACAACAAAAAACAAATCTTGTAGAAAGGGGGTTTTATGCCTGTTTATCATCTAGCTATTGATATTGGAGCCTCCGGAGGAAGGCACATTCTGGGGTGGTTGGAGGAGGGGAGGTTGGTTTTACAGGAGATATACCGCTTTGAGAATGGGATGGAAAATAAAGATGGTTTTTTGTGTTGGGACACAGAAAAACTATTTGCGGCTATTTTGAAAGGCTTGAAAAAATGCAGGGAATCGGGAAGACTTCCGACCACCATGGGGATCGATACCTGGGCGGTGGACTTTGTATTACTGGATCAGAAGGGAAAAATCCTGGGAAATAGTGTGGGTTATCGAGACAGGCGAACCATAGGAATGGACCGAAGGGTTTGTGAGATCCTGTCGGAGCAGGAGCTTTACAGGCGTACTGGAATCCAAAAGCAAATCTTTAACACCATCTATCAGCTGATGGCGGTAAAGGAGCATTACCCGGAGCATTTACAGGCAGTGGACAGCTTTTTGATGATTCCAGACTATTTTCATTATCTTCTCACCGGAAAAAAGTGTTGTGAATACACCAATGCCACCACCACCCAACTGGTCAGTCCGGTAACCCAGGACTGGGATGGAGAGCTTTTGAAGGCGCTGGGATTTCCCATCGAAATGTTTCCTGCAATCGTACCGCCGGGCACCTGTCTGGGAGGATTTCGGGAAAATATCCAAAGGGAGGTGGGATTTGACTGCCAGGTGATCCTGCCTGCTACCCACGACACCGGCTCCGCCGTGCTGGCTGTGCCGGCCCGGGAGGAGAGCTTTTTATATATCAGCTCTGGCACCTGGTCCTTGATAGGAACCGAGAGGCCAAAGGCAGACTGTAGTGAGGAGAGCAGGGAGGCGAACCTCACCAATGAGGGCGGCTATGGGAATCGATTTCGATATCTGAAAAATATTATGGGACTCTGGATGATTCAATCTGTAAAAAAGGAACTGGAGGAGGCGAAGCTCTGTGAGAGTGGAAGATATTCCTATGGGGAACTGTGCAGGATGGCGGAGGAATGCCGGGAATTTCCATCCCGGGTGGATGTGGACGCGCCCCGGTTTCTGGCGCCAAAGAGCATGACGGCAGAGCTGCAAGCAGCCTGTAGGGAGAGTGGACAGCCTGTACCAGAAAGTCCAGGAGAGCTGGCAACGGTGATCTACCAAAGTCTGGCTGAGAGCTACAAAAAAGCCGTAAAACAGCTGGAGTGTCTGTGCGGACAGACATGCGAAAGCATTTACATAGTGGGTGGAGGCTCTCACGCAGATTACCTGAATCAGCTGACAGCAGATGTCACAGAAAAGACAATATATGCAGGGCCGGCAGAGGCAACAGCCCTGGGAAATCTGCTGGCGCAGATGCTGACCAAAGGGGAATTATCCTCCTTGGAGGAGGCCCGGACCTGCGTATTTCACTCCCTTCCCATGAAGCAGTATGTGCCCTGGAAGGAATGAGACGGAACTTAAATCAGCGGAAGCCCATCCATCTGCCCGGAAGGAATTCAAGATGCGAAAAGCAGATTGAAATCCTTCCATGTCAGGGGCAGTTGGAGGGGGTGTAGCGGAACTTAAATCAGCGGAAGCCCATCCATCTGCCCGGAAGGAATTCAAGATGCGAAAAGCAGATTGAAATCCTTCCATGTCAGGGGCAGTTGGAGGGGGTGTAGCGGAACTTAAATCAGCGGAAGCCCGTCCATCTGCCCGGAAGGAATTCAAGATGCGAAAAGCAGATTGAAATCCTTCCATGTCAGGGGCAGTTGGAGGGGGTGTAGCGGAACTTAAATAGAGGTACAAGATGAGTATAGTAGAGAGATATGAATTTGCAAGAGAACAGTATGCAAAAATCGGCGTGGACACAGAGGTGGCCCTGGAGCGGCTACAGGCAATACCCATTTCCATGCATTGTTGGCAGGGAGATGATGTGCTTGGCTTTGATGGGGCTGGTTCCCTGTCCGGTGGTATCCAGGCCACGGGAAATTATCCGGGAAAGGCGAGAAACCCAGAGGAGCTTATGGCAGATATAGAGGAGGCCCTTGGATTGATTCCCGGGCGACATAGGCTGAACCTTCACGCCAGCTACGGGATATTTGAGGACGGGCAAATGGTTGACCGGGATAAGCTGGAGCCGAAGCATTTCAGGGCGTGGGTAGAATTTGCCAAAAGAAATAAATTGGGACTGGATTTCAACCCCACGATTTTCTCCCACGGGAAGGCGGAGCGGTTTACCCTTTCCAGTTTGGACCCAGAAATTCGCCGGTTCTGGATAGCGCACTGTAAGGCGTGCATGAAGATCAGCCAATATTTTGCGGAGGAGCTAGGGAGCCCCTGCCTGATGAATATCTGGATACCAGACGGGTACAAGGATGTGCCGGCCAATCGTCTGGCAGCCAGACAACGGCTGAAGGAATCCTTGGATGAGATTATTGCCATGGACTATGACAGAGATAAGGTGCTGGTGGCTGTGGAATCCAAGGTGTTTGGAATTGGCATGGAGGCCTGTACCGTGGGCTCCCATGAGTTTTATATGAATTACGCAGCTAAAAATAATCTATTGTGTCTGCTGGATGCAGGCCATTATCACCCCACAGAGATGATCTCGGACAAAATTTCTGCCATGCTTCCCTTCTACCCTAAGCTTGCTCTCCATGTATCCCGTCCTATGCGCTGGGACAGTGACCATGTGATTTTATTTAATGATGAGGTGCAGGAGATTGCCAAGGAGATCGTGGTCCATGACGCCATGGATCGGGTGTTGATTGGGCTGGATTTCTTTGACGCCACAATCAACCGGATCGCTGCATGGGTGGTGGGGATGCGCAATATGCAAAAGGCCCTTCTGTTTGCCCTTCTGCGCCCCCAGGACAAGCTGAACAGTATGCAGGAGGAGGAAAATTATACGGATCTCTTGATTTGGCAGGAGGAGCTGAAAAATTATCCCTTTGGGGATGTGTGGGATTATTTCTGTCTGAAAAATGAAGTTCCGGTCAAGAACACCTGGATGGAAGAGGTACATAGATACGAGGCAGAGGAGCTGAGCAAGCGGGAAGCTTTTTAGTCAGGAGACACCAGAAGAAGCAAAGAGGAGCTTTATAATTAGGAGAGCTGGAGATTATGAATATAGCAGAATTAATACAGATGTCCCGGCGGTATGGCCAAAACCCGGACTATGTCCTGGTTGGAGGGGGAAATACCTCGGTGAAAGATGAGAATACCTTGTATGTGAAATGCTCAGGTGTTTGCCTGGGAGATATGACAGAGCAGGGCCTTGTGGCTATGGACAGGCAAAAGTTGTCTGCCCTGCTTAACAAAGAGTATCCCAGGGAGGACCAGGCCAGAGAGGCTGCTTTTCTGGCTGATGTAATGGCGGCGCGGGCAGAGGGGGATCTGACAAAGCGCCCCAGCGTGGAGGCGCTTCTACATAATTTGTTTCCACAGAAGTATGTGTTGCACCTGCATCCGGCGCTTGTAAACGGGCTGACCTGCTCCACAGGGGCCAGGGATGCGGCGGCCGAGCTTCTGGGGGAGGAGGCCCTTTGGATTCCCAGCTGTCGGCCGGGGTATACCCTGGGCAAACTGTGCAGGGAAGCCATGGCAGAGCAGAGAACCCGGACAGGAAGGGAGATTTATACGGTGCTTCTACAAAATCACGGCGTGTTTCTGGCTGGGGAGACGGTGGAGGAGATTGACGCGCGGTTTGCGGCGCTTTGGGAGCGCCTGAAAAAAGTGGTAAGGCGAGAGCCGGATCTGTCTTGCTATGAGGCCCATACATCTCAGGAGCTGTCAGGAGAGCTGGCTGTGGCGGCCGATTTGGCCCGGGAGACAGCCAAATGGTTGGAGGTGGAAACAGGGCAGACGGTAAACTTTATAGATGCCAAGGAAGCCTTCCATTTTACAAAGAGCGAGGCCACCGTTGGGCCACTTCTGCGCCCCTTTACCCCGGATCACATTGTCTACAGTGGCGCCTACCCTCTGTATTTAAAACAACCTCGAAGAATACGAGAGGCATTACAGGTCTTTGAGGAGAAGAAGGGAGGGATTCCCCGGATCCTGTTGGTAGAAGGTATGGGGGCCTTTGCCATGGGGGAGGGGACAGTTGCGTGCGCGCAGGCGGAGCTGCTTTTTCGGGATGCCATGAAAGTAGCGGTGTATACGGAAAGCTTTGGAGGCCCTCTGCCTATGACAGAGGATCTGACGGCATTTATTCTCCACTGGGAAGCGGAGAGCTATCGGAAGAGCAGGTAAGGAAAAAGGAAGTCCCTTCTTTTCATGGACGGAGCTTGCACATATCAGGTTTCTTTCCTGGGAGATCTTGCACATCATCCCATAAACGTGTAAAATACCAGAAAAGGATTTTACAAGGAGGAACCTCTATGATATCAGAAAAGAATTATGAGCTGGGCAGCAGGAGCTCTATCATACGTGAAATTTTTTCCTTTGGGCAGATGCGAAAGGCCCAGGTGGGAGCGGACAAGGTCTATGATTTTAGCCTGGGGAATCCCAGCATTCCCGCACCGGACAGTGTCAAAAGGGCGATCCTGGATTTGGTGGAGACACAGAAAGAGGAAATCCATGCATATACGGCGGCAGCAGGAGATATGGGGGTACGGGACACCATTGCCCAATCCCTGAACCGCCGGTTTGACGAGGAATTTACCGCGGCCAATATTTTTATGACCTGCGGAGCAGCAGCCTCCTTGAATATCTGTATCCATGCCTTGGCCAACGAGGGAGACGAATTTATTGTTTTTGCTCCGTTTTTTCCGGAGTATCGCTGCTGGGTGGAAGGCGTGGGAGCCATTCTTCGAACTGTGCGACCAGAGGCGCCAGGATTTCAGATTGATTTTGAGGATTTTGAGAGGCAGTTAAGTGAAAAGACCAAGGCAGTGATTGTAAATTCTCCTAATAATCCTTCCGGGGTCGTGTATTCGGAGGAGACCATCACTCGTCTGGGGGACATGTTGAGGGAGAAATCCCGGGAATATGGCAAACCTATCTATCTGATTACCGATGAGCCCTACCGAGAGATTGTCTATGACGGCTGCCAGGTGCCATTTGTGACGAAATATTACCGAGACACCCTGGTCTGCTATTCCTACAGTAAGGCCTTGTCTCTGCCAGGAGAGCGGATCGGATATATTGCTGTTCCAAAACGGGTGCAGGACTATGAGCGTCTGATGCCGGCTGTGGCAGGGTCGGCCCGGGTGCTGGGCTTTGTGTGTGCACCCAGCTTGTTTCAGCAGGTGGTGGCCCGCTGCGTGGAGGACACAGGAGATATCAATGCCTATAAGAGGAATCGGGATCTTTTGTATCAGGGACTTACCAGGCTTGGTTATACCTGTATTATGCCTCAGGGAGCCTTTTACCTGTTTGTGCAGGCCATGGAGGAGGATGCCGCAGCCTTCTGTGAGAGGGCGAAAAAATACGATCTTCTGCTGGTGCCCAGCGATGATTTTGGTTGTCCCGGATATGTGCGCATTGCCTACTGCGTGGCGGAGGAGACCATTGTAAATGCCATGCCCGCCTTTGAAAAGCTGGCCAAAGAATATGGAAAATAACAAAAAGGCAGATGGAAATGACTTGGGTGGAGGCACAGGGGATGAGATATGAGAATATGGAGCCTGCCCAGTTTCTGGAACGGCCCAACCGTTTTATCGCCTGGGTTCAAACCCAGCGGGGAAAGGAAATCTGTCATGTTAAGAATACTGGCCGCTGTCGGGAGTTGTTACTTCCCGGCGCGGCTTTGTATGTGCAGAGAAACGAAAATCCCAGTCGAAAGACGCCTCTGGATTTGATTGCAGTGAGAAAGGGAGAGCGGCTGATCAATATGGATTCCCAGGCGCCCAACCGGGTGGTGGAGGAGTGGCTGCGCCAGGGCGGGAAAAAGGGGAAAGATATGGCACAGGGAGAAGAAAAGAGTGGCCTATGCCTGTGTACAGAGAAGGCCCTTATCCGACCGGAATACCGCTACAAAGATTCCCGGTTTGATTTCCTGATAAAGGAGGAGCAGCGAAGGATTCTCCTGGAGGTGAAGGGCGTGACGTTGGAGGAGGAGGGAATTGTCCGCTTTCCCGATGCTCCAACCCAGCGGGGAGTAAAGCACATCCGGGAGCTGATGGACAGCCTAAGGGAGGGCTATGAGGCCTGCATTTTTTTTGTGGTCCAGATGAAGGGCGTGAAATATCTGGAGCCCAATGATAAAACCCATAGGGAATTTGGGGATGCCCTGCGGGAGGCCAGGGAAGCAGGGGTACGCATCCTGGCCTATGACTGCCAGGTGGAACCAGATTTGCTGGAGATTCAGGAAAAGGTCCCGGTGAAACTGTAGGGGAATGGAAATACTACAGGTTGCATTTCTTAATATTTTCGCAGGAGGATATGAAGAAAAGCAGAAGCCCCTGGCAATTTTAAGGAACCTGTGATAGACTAATACCGAAATGAAAAAAGGATGTAAAAGGGGGAGAGACTGGTGGAGCTAAGAGAAATCGTGGAACCACTGTTAAAGTGGTATGATGCAAATGCCCGAAGTCTCCCCTGGAGAGAGGAGCCCACCCCCTATCAGGTGTGGGTTTCTGAGATTATGCTGCAACAGACCCGGGTGGAGGCGGTAAAGCCTTATTTCGCCCGGTTTTTGCAGGAGCTGCCAGATATCTCTCATTTGGCTAAGGCATCGGAGGATCAGATTCTTAAGCTTTGGGAGGGGCTGGGGTATTACAGCCGGGTTCGGAATATGCAAAAGGCCGCCAAGATAATCTGTGAGGAGTATGCCGGAGAGATGCCGGCGGATTTTGGGAAAATACGGGCTCTGCCCGGGATTGGCAGCTATACGGCCGGAGCTATTTCCTCCATTGCCTTTGGCCTGGCAAAGCCGGCGGTGGATGGGAATGTTTTGCGGGTTTTGTCCCGGCTTCAGGCCAGCTATGACGACATCTTAAAACAGTCTGTGAAAAAGCGCATGGAGGAGCAGGTGGAGCAGGTGATTCCGAAAGCCCGGCCAGGAGATTTTAACCAGTCTCTTATTGAGCTGGGAGCCCTGGTCTGTGTGCCCAATGGGCCGCCCAAATGTGAGCTGTGTCCTCTTGGGGAGCTGTGTCTTTCCCGAAAGCGGGGCATTCAGCAGGAATTGCCTAAAAAGACGCCTCCCAGAGCCCGCAGGTTGGAAGACAGAACGGTTTTGGTGCTGGTGTCGGACAATAAGGCCATCTTACACAAACGGCCGGCCAGAGGCCTTTTGGCCGGGCTTTATGAGCTGCCCAATGTGGAGGGAAAGCTTAGGGAGGACCAGGTCCTTGCCTATGTGCGACAGCAGGGCTTTTCCCCCCTTCGTATCCGGCAGCTTCCGGAGGCAAAGCATGTGTTTAGCCATGTGGAATGGCATATGCTGGGGTATCTGGTGCGCATGGAGGAGCCGGAGATGAATCCCGGGCAGCAACCTGGGGAAGCATTTTTGTTTGTGGAAAAAGAGGAGATGGAGCAGAAGTTTTCCATTCCTTCTGCCTTTGGGGCATATGTAAGATATTTAAGGGAAACACTGTAAAAGGAGAGAAGCTATGGATGCAATCGTGATTGGCTCCGGTGTAGCCGGCGCAGTGGCAGCCAGGTGTCTGGCAGAGGAGCAGGGTAAGCAGGTGCTGGTTCTGGAGAAAAAGGACCATATTGGTGGAAACTGCTATGATGAGCAGGATGCCTGGGGAATATTGATTCACAAATACGGACCGCATATTTTCCATACCAGTGACGAGGAGGTCTATGCCTGGCTGTCCCGGTTTACGGACTGGTATGCCTTTGGACATGAGGTGGTGGCCCGGGTGGGGGATCAGCTGATTCCTGTGCCTTTTAATCTGAATACCCTGAAAATGGTCTATGGACAGGAGCAGGGAGAGAGGCTTGAGAAAAAGCTTGTGGATACCTATGGACTGGGAAGCCGGGTGCCTATTTTACAGCTGCGTGCCTCGAAAGATCCGGAGATTCAGGCGATTGCGGATTATGTATATGAAAATGTTTTTCTCCGCTATACCATGAAGCAGTGGGGCCAGAAGCCGGAGGATATTGACCCGGCGGTGACAGGACGGGTGCCGGTAGTGATCTCCTATGACAACCGCTATTTCGGTGATAAATACCAGGGAATGCCTCTCCATGGCTACACCCCCATGTTTGAGAAAATCCTGGATCACCCCAAGATTACCCTGCAAACAGGCACGGATAGCGCCCATGTGCTGAAAATCTCGCCGGAGGAGGGGCGTGTATACCTGGATGGGAAGCCCTTTGCAGGGACCGTAATCTATACGGGGCCGGTGGACGAGCTTTTTGCCTGCTGCTATGGACGACTGCCTTACCGGAGCCTGCGCTTTGCCTTTGAGCATTATGACAGACCAGACTATCAGGGACACAGCGTGGTCAATTATACGGTGAGTGAGGAGTTTACCCGGATCACGGAATTTAAGTATCTTACCGGGCAGAAGGCAGAGGATACCACCATTGTAAAGGAGTATCCTTTTGCCTACACGGGGGCAAAGGGGGAGATTCCCTATTATGCTATTCAGAACCCGGAGAATCAGGCCCTTTATGAACAGTATGCAGCCTTGGCTCAAAAAGTGGAAAATTTCCACCTTCTTGGGCGGCTGGCAGAATATAAATATTATAATATAGATGCCATGGCTGCCCGGGCCCTTGGACTTGCACGTAGTCTGGCCAGGTAAGAGACAAGATGAGGAGGACGACATGAAGCTTTTATCAATCGCAATTCCCTGCTATAATTCCCAGGATTATATGAGAAATTGTGTGGAATCGCTGCTGCCTGGCGGCGATGAGGTGGAGATTATCATTGTGGATGATGGGTCCAAAGACAACACGGCGGCTATCGCGGATGAGTATGCAGCCCGCTATCCGGGCATTGTAAAGGCAGTGCATCAGGAGAACGGAGGACATGGAGAAGCGGTCAATACCGGGCTTCGCAATGCCACAGGCTTGTATTTTAAGGTGGTGGACAGCGATGACTGGGTAAACCTGGAGGCCTATCAGGAGATTTTAAAGACCATTGAGGGCTTGGCGGGCAGCTGTCAGACGGTAGATATGTTTATCAGCAATTTTGTCTACGAGAAGGAGGGACAGCGGCGAAAAAAGGTGATGCGCTACAGCAGCGCCTTTCCCCAGAATCAGGTGTTTACCTGGGACGACGTGCGGTTTCTCCATAAGGGACAGTATATTTTAATGCACTCGGTGATTTACCGGACAAAGCTTCTGCGGGAGTGTGGCCTGGAGCTGCCCAAGCACACCTTTTATGTGGACAATATTTTTGTATATTATCCCCTGCCTTATGTGAAGAAGCTCTATTATCTCAATGTGAATTTCTACCGGTATTATATTGGGCGGGCGGATCAGTCTGTGAATGAACAGGTGATGATAGGACGTTTAGACCAGCAGTTAAAGGTGAATGAGCTGATGATAGACGCCTATAAGCTTTCCGACAAGAAGTTGATACCCAGCCGGAAGCTGCGCCATTATATGAAAAATTATCTGGAAATCATTATGGTGGTTTCCTCCATCATTGCCATTCGATCTGGTACAAAGGAGAACCTGCAGAGGAAATATGAGCTGTGGAAGTATTTAAAGAAGCGGGATTCCCGGGTGTACTATGAGCTAAAATGGGGGGTTCTGGGACGCACTATGAACCTGCCAGGACGAGGTGGACGAAAAATTTCCGAGGTGGCCTATAAGCTGGCTCAGAGGTTTGTGGGATTTAACTAGCATAAAAGGCTGGCATCCAGATACGATGCCAGCCTTTCTTTTGCTTAAAAACCCGCCCGGAGGCTGGTCAAAAATTTTTTATACAGCAATCCGCTTTCTCTGTCTTCTCCCTCGCTGTTGCATACGGGCCCGCAAAGCAGTGTAATCTGTGTGATACACCACCTGGTCCATAATCAGGCCCAACAAGATGGCGGCAATCACATCCAGCATGGAGTGCTGTTTCAGGCAAACGGTGGCCATAATAATGCTCACCATCAATACCAGGGAGCCCCCCCGAATCCAGAGGTTTCTGCCAAGCTTCTCATTATTTGCCACCGCCATATGTGCGGCTATGGAATTGAATACGTGCAGGCTGGGAAAGATATTGGTTGAGGTGTCGGCCTGATACAGAAACTGGACACAGGCGGTAAAAATATTTTGCCGTTCAAATTCCGAAGGCCGCAGCAGGTGACCATTGGGGTAAATGGTGGATATGATCAGAAATAAGGTCATACCCGTAAACGTAAATACTGTATACTGATAAAACTGTTTTTTGCTTTTAAAAAATAAATAGACGAATACACTGGGCACATAGAGAAACCATAAAAAATAGGGAATCACGAAATATTCCACAAAGGGAATCATATCGTCTAAGGCCACATGTATCACGTGGTAGGGCTGATTGGCCCGGCTTTCCAGCCAGATAAACCAGGGCATATAAATCAGCAGATAGGCGGAGACCCAAATGTGCTTATGGGTGCGAAAAAACTCTCTCATAATAATATCAACTTCCTTTATCATAGCAGTCGTCCTGATTTTTTCCCTTGTATACACGAGGAAATGGGAACTATCCGGAGTATAGCACAGGGAATTTTAAAGTACAATGGACTTTCTTATATTTTAAGAAATTTTTCAGAAATCATACCGGATTTCGCATATGGATTTTATCTACCAGAGATTATTTTTAATTTTTCAGGAATACAGCGGATGGAAAGGCTGGTTTGGCATTGGCACACCTCTCCGTCAGCGTGTACCGGGAGGGGAATGGGACTTTTCAGATGTATGACAGTGCCTCTGTCAATATGGATTCCACGAAAACGGGTATGCTTTCCAAAATAGGCGGTGGGAAGCATCAGGGACAGGAAAAGCTTGCTCATGCGCTCCACCACACAATAGTCCAGCTGCCTGTCTGAAGGGCTGGCTTTTGGGCAGAGCTTTAAACCGCCCCCTTCATAGGGACAGTTGAGGACAGAGATAAAGAAAGTCCTGGGAAAGGCTTTTTTCAGAGAGGAATCCACGGTCATATAAATGGGGTGAGCTCTGAGTAATATCATCTGATGGAGGGCGATTCCCACATAGGTAAGCTTTCCCAGGCCCAACCGGTTTAGAAGGTGCTTTATCCGGGAACGAAAGGCTTCCTCACAGACAGCAGCGTCAAAGCCCATGCCGCAGCTGACAGCAAAGAGCCGGGTGTGGTTGCCATATTCCATCTGACCCAGGTCTATCCGTGTGTAATAGGTGGGATGGAGGATATTGTGCAGGGCCTGCATGGGATCGGAGGGCAGTCCCAGGCTTCTGGCAAAATCGTTGCTGGAGCCAGTGGGAATATAGGCAAAGGTAATGCGATCAAAATCCTGAATGCCGTTGATAACCTCATTGATGGTGCCATCTCCCCCCACAGCCACAAGAGTATGACGCCCTGGCATATGGGTTATCTCCCTGCTGAGATTGGTGGCATGGAACTGACCGGAGGTGAAAAATACCCGGTATTCCATGGAAAGCCGTTCTAACTCTGCCTCCACCTGCTGCCATACCCTGCGGCCTTGTCCAGAGCGGGAACTTGGATTTACAATAAAATAATACATGAAAATGTCCCCTCATCAAAAAATTGCCCCCTAGGGGCCTGAATATTTTGTAATAATTCTGTAACAATTATAGCATTGGCGGGGGAAAAGTACAAGAAAAATATCTGTTTCGTCCTTCATTGACGGATTTCATCTTTTCGTGTAGAATAAACAGAATAGGAAGCCAAAAGGTCACAAAGCATAGAGAGGATTTCAGATGAAAAAGGCAGTGATAATCGGCGCGGGGCCAGCCGGGATAACGGCAGCCTACGAGCTATTGAAGCGTTCTAATGAATATGAGGTTCTGATTCTCGAGGAGAGTCAGGAGATTGGGGGGATTTCCCGGACAGTCCGCTATCAGGGCAACCGGATGGACATCGGTGGGCACCGGTTCTTTTCCAAGGATGACAGAGTGACCAGCTGGTGGGATGAGATCATGCCCCGGCAGGGGGCTCCCTCCTACGATGATAAGGTGCTGGGACGGAAGGTGCCCCTGAAAAAGGGTGGGCCGGACCCGGAAAAGGAGGATCGGGTGATGCTGACCCGAAACCGAGTGTCCCGGATATATTATAAAAAGAAATTCTTTGAGTATCCCATCAGCGGAAAGATCATATTTCAGCTGGATTTTCTAACCCTGCTGTCAGCTGGCTTTAGTTATCTTGCTTCGGTGGTGCGTAAAAAGCCGGAAGACTCATTGGAAAATTTTTACATTAACAGCTTTGGGCATAAGCTTTACTCCATGTTCTTTGAGGGCTATACAGAGAAACTTTGGGGTCGTCATCCCAGTCAGATTGCAGCGGACTGGGGAGCCCAGCGGACCAAGGGGCTGTCCATCATGGGAATTTTAAAGGATATGGCCTCCAAGGCTCTGCCTGGAAAGCAGGACAAGCACAAGGTACAGACCTCCCTCATTGAGGAATTTCAGTATCCCAAATATGGACCAGGGCAGCTGTGGGAGACTGCGGCCGCTGAGGTGGAGAAGATGGGAGGAGAGATTCGCAAGGGCTGTCGGGTTACGGGCGTTTGCACCGCAGACAACCGAGTTACAGCCGTAAAATACGAGAAGGACGGCCAGATCTACACGGTGGAGGGAGATGCGTTCTTTTCCTCCATGCCTTTAAGGGATTTGGTAGCTGGTATGCCGGATGTTCCCAAGGAGGAGGCGCGGATTGCGGCGGGACTTCCCTACCGGGATTTTGTTACGGTGGGCCTTTTGGTAAACAAGTTGAATCTGAAAAACGAGACAGCCTTAAAAACCTTAAATCACATTGTGCCGGATTGCTGGATCTATGTGCAGGACGTGGGGGTGAAGTTGGGAAGAATCCAGGTTTTCAACAACTGGTCACCTTATCTGGTGAAAGACCCGGAACACACTGTGTGGATTGGACTGGAGTATTTCTGTGACGAGGGGGATAAATACTGGAAGCTAAGCCAGGAGAAATGGGTGAAGCTTGGAACACACGAGCTGATTAAGATGGGCGTGATCTCCAGCGAGAAACAGGTGCTGGATTCTCACCGGGAGCGGGTGAAAAAAGCTTACCCAGCCTATTTTGACACTTACGGGGAGATCGATAGGCTTATAACTTATCTGAACCAGTTTGAAAACCTTTTCTGTGTGGGACGCAACGGCCAGCACCGATACAACAATATGGACCACTCTATGGCTACCTCCTTTGAGGCGGTGGATAACCTTTTGAGAGGGAAAAAGGGAAAGGAAAATATCTGGAGTGTGAACACAGAGAAGGAATATCATGAGGTGAAAAGCGGGGAATAAAGAGAGCCCTTTTGTCAAGGTGGGAAAGGGATAGCTCTGAAATTCTCCTGGAACACAAGTGCAAGAGAGAGCTGTATCAAGAAAGGGGGGTATTTATGCCACATACCAAAGAATTGTTTAGCTTGGAGGGGAAAATTGCCATTGTGACCGGTGGACGGGGTCTTTATGGGGCGTCCATCACCCTGGGGCTGTGTGAGATGGGGGCAACTGTTGTGATTGCGTCCCGTAGCGGGGAAAAATGCGAGGAGTATGCCAAAACCTTGCGAAGTCAGGGACACCAAGCCATTGGCTTGCCATTGGACTTGAGCGATGATGATTCCATCGCAGCCCTGGCCGAAAATGTGTATGAGCGGTATGGAAAAATCGATATTCTTGTGAATAATGCCGTTGACCGCAGAAACATGACCTCCCTTGCGGATGCCACCCGCCAAAAGCTTCAGGACTCTGCCAGCACCAACCTGAACGGCCAGATTCTGTTGAGCCAGGCGGTTTTGAAATATATGATTCCAGCAGAACAGGGGAGCATTATTAATATTAGCTCCATGCGGGGGCTGGATTGTCCTCATTTTCCCTTTTATCCCGACACATGGGGGGACCAGCCTGTCAATTACACCACGGAAAAGTGGGCGATGATTGGATTGACAAAATATATGGCAGGCCGCTACGGAAAACATCATATCCGTGTCAACTGCATTGCCCCTGGAGGATTTAATCCGGGACTGGAAGATTCTGACAAGAGCGAATTTGTGGAAACCTATATTGCAAATACGCCTTTGGGATGCTGGGCAAATGAAGATGATATCAAGGGGCCGGTTGTATTTTTGGCCTCGGATGCTGCCAATTATATTACCGGTGCCACTTTGGTGATGGATGGCGGTTGGACAATCTGGTAGGAAGTGTAGTTTCCTGGAGTGGAACAGATCCGGGAGAAGCATATTTTTTCCATAAGAAAGGGCGCGTTTTGGCTATTCTATTTTTCAGGCCAAAGGCGCCCTTTCAAAATTTTCTGCCAGGACTGGCAGAACTAAGGTTCTATTCCATTCTTTTTTTCATTCATTCACAGGAAATCTCTGTCAGTCTTCACCAGGGTGATAAGAAAATCTTCGTTTTCATTCTATATAGATTGCACAAAAATAATAGGAAAAAATAAAAAAATCGGTGAATAACACAAAAAAACGGTGGTTTTTCCATCCACTTTTTCCTACAAACCACGTATAATTCAGGATGACAGGAGGCAGCGGGACAGATGAAAAAAGGCTTCTTGAAAAGCAGGGATATGGGAGGTTTCGGCATGGGGAAAAGTATCCGACGTTTTATGAGCAACTATGCGATTTTATACGCCATAGCAATTCTGTGTATCTTACTTACATTTACCACAGACAAATTTTTACAGGTGTCAAATCTGGTCAATGTGCTGCGGCAGAATTCCATGGTGGTGATGCTGGCCATCGGAGAGTTTTTCGTGCTGGTGGCGGGGAGTCTGGACATTTCCACTGGCGCCATTGTGGCCCTGATCAGCATTTTGTTTTCCAAGATGATGGTGGAGCTGGGCCTGCATCCTGTGCTGGCTATTTTGTTAGCTGTGGTGTTGGGGATGTTTATCGGCCTTTTAAATGGGCTGATTATCACCCGCCTGAAAATTCCGGCCATGATCGCCACCCTTGCCATGCAGTATGTGTGCAACGGAGCGGTGTATCTTATCAGCGGAGGCTACGCGGTGTCTGGCTTGCCAGATTCCATTGCCTTTTTGGGAAAGGGAAATGTGCTGGGCTTAAGCTGGATGCCCTGGCCAGTGCTGCTTATGCTGATTCTGGCAGCTATCGCCCATCTGGTATCCCAAAAGACGACCTTTGGCCGCTCTCTCTATGCCATTGGAGGCAATGTGGAAGCAGCATATCTGTCCGGTATCCGGGATAAAAGAGTGTTAACCTCTGCCCATGTGATTTGTGGTGGACTGGCAGCGGCAGCGGGGATTGTGCTGACCTCCCGTCTGGCCTCCGGACAGGTCAACGCGGGCCTTGGCTGGGAATTTGAGGCTATTATCGGGGCCATTATCGGTGGCGTCAGCATAACCGGAGGCCGGGGGCGTGTTTTTGGAGCTGTGTTTGGCACGTTTTTGGTGGGGATTCTGGTAAATGGAATGACCCTAAATGATATTGATTCCAACGTGCAGAAAATTGTCAAGGGGCTGGTGCTGATATTTGCCATTGCCTTTGACATCTATGCGGTGAATAAAAAGAATAAGCGATAGATCGGGGGAAGGGACATGGAAGATATGATCATTGCCATGAAACAGGTGTGCAAGTCTTTTCCCGGGGTACAGGCCCTTCAGGACATTGATCTGGAAATCCGCCGGGGAGAGATCCACGGGCTTGTGGGAGAAAACGGAGCGGGAAAATCCACACTGATTAAGATTCTAGGGGGAGCCTATACGGCCACCAGCGGGGAGATCCACATGGACGGCAAAAGATTGAACCTCCATGCGCCTCTGGACGCCCAGCTGGCAGGAATCAGCGTGGTGCATCAGGAATTAAAGCTAGTGGATGCCCTGACAGTTATGGAGAATATTTACCTGGGACGTTGGCCCAAGACTCCCCTGCATGCCGTGGACTGGCAAAGGATGCGCAGGGACGCAAAGGCTCTGATTCAGGAGCTGGGAGTGGCCTTGGAGCCGGAAGAACTGGTGGGGAATCTCACTGTGGCCCAGAAACAGATTGTGGAGATCTGTAAGGTGCTCTCCACAAAGGCACGGTTTATTGTGATGGATGAGCCCTCGGCAGTGTTGACCCCCAATGAGATGGATATCTTGTACGCCATTATCCGTAAGCTTAAGGCAGATGGCATTACGATTCTCTATATCTCACACCGTCTGGAAGAGATTTTTGCCCTGTGTGACTCTGTGACAGTGTTGCGGGATGGGCGGAAAATCACGACGCTGGAGGCGGAGAAGGTAAGCAGAGAAGAACTGATTCATATGATGGTGGGGCGGGAGCTGGGGATCGAGTATCCCAAGGAGGCCGTGGAACCAGGAGAGGTGATTCTATCCGTAAATCATTTAAACCGGCCAGGTGTGCTTCATGACATAAGCTTTGAGCTGCACAGAGGGGAGATCTTAGGATTTGCCGGGCTTGTGGGGGCCGGCCGAACCGAGGTGGCCCGGGCAATTATGGGAGCGGACCCAGGGATTTCCGGAGAGCTAATCCTAAAGGGGGAGCCCTACAGGGTTACGGATGTGCCGTCGGCTATTCAAAGGGGCATTGGCCTGGTGTCGGAGGATCGAAAAAAGGAGGGGCTGGTGCTGAATTTAAGCATTAAGCAGAACCTGTCCCTGGTAAATATGAAGCGGGTACAGCGCCACGGATTGTTTTCCGAAAAATTGGAGGAGGATCTGGCCCAGCAGTATATCCGGGATTTGCATATCGTGACCCCCTCCTCTTGGCAGGAGGTTGTCTATCTCTCCGGGGGAAACCAGCAGAAGGTGGTAATCGGAAAATGGCTGAATGCAGACTGTGATGTACTCATTGTGGATGAGCCTACCCGGGGCATTGACGTGGGGGCAAAAAAAGAGATTTATACCATTATGTGTCAGCTGGTAAAGCAGGGGAAGGGAATTATCATGATATCTTCAGAGATGCCGGAGCTACTGGGCATGTGCGATCGGATCATGGTGATGCATGATGGGCGAATCACTGGAAACTTTTCAATCGCCGAGGCTACGCAGGATAAGCTGATGGAAAGGGCGATTCAATAAAGACAAAGAAAGGTGGGGAGGAACATGGACATTGTAAGACTTGGTGTAGTTGGGTGCGGATTTATTTCCGGTATTCATGAGCAGGCCTTTGCCAGGCTGAAAGGAAAGATGGAGGTGGTTGGCTGCTGCGATTTGATTCTGGAGCGGGCAGAGCATATGGCTTGGGCCGTGGGCTGTGATTTTGTGTGCACGGACTACCGGGAATTGTTTGACAAGGTGGACGCGGTTCTGCTGGCCGTGCCCCATGAAGAACATTTTCCTATGGGCTGTGACTTTATTCGCCATGGAAAGCATGTGATGATGGAAAAGCCTATGGCAGTGGATGAGAAGGAGTGCCTGGATTTGATTCATCTGGCGAAGGACTACCATGTGAAATTTATGGTAGCCTATATCATGCGCTATCATCCCATGTGCGCTAAGCTAAAGGAAATCATTGAGGATGAAAGATATGGTAAAATTTTCCAGATGTCTATTTGGACGGAGCAGTTTACCAAGGCGGAGGACTATGACTACAGCGCCAGGGCCTTGGGTGGTGGACAGTTCTTCAGCCATGGTTGTCACTATGTGGATTTGCTGCTGTGGTATCTGGGGGAGCCCATCAGGGGAGCTCATCTGGGAACTGGCCTTTGTACCCCCTGGATCGAATGGGAGGGCACCAGCAATGCTATCTTTGCCTTTGAGGGAGGTAAGCTGGCCTATCATTTTGGGACCTGGGGAACAGTGGGAACCCGGCACAGCTATGCCATCCATGCTTTTTTTGAAAAGGGGATGGTGGAATGTTGCCTCAATGAGGGGAAAATGTATCTTCACAAAACCCAGAAGCTTTCCAGCTATTTTGAAAAGTCCGATGTGGAGGAGCTGTTATTTACCTGCGAGCCTACAGGGCATTTGCCCTGGCACGAGCTGAATCATTTTGCAGACTGCATCCAAAAGGACATGGAACCACAGACGTCCGGGGAAACTACTCTCCAGGGACATCGGGTTATCTGGCGGATGTACGCGGCGGAGGCCCAAAATCAGGTGGCGGATCTCAGGGGCTTGTCCCTGGATGGAGACTGGGACAGAATCGACGGGCCAGGGGAGCCCTGGAGCGTCCCGCTGTTGAAAAAAATGCGAACAGGAGGAGAAGGGGAATGAAAAACAGGAAAACATGGACGGCAAGGTTAATTTCCATGGCTTTGCTGACAGGCCTTATGGTGGGCTGCGGAAAGAAGGAAGACGCTGGAGAAAAGACAGCGCAGGAGAAGGATGCTCAGCAGGAGGCCCAAGAGACTGGTGGGGAGATGGCTGATGCCAGGAAAGAGACCAGCGGGGATAATTCTTATACCTTTGGCGTATCCTTATATTATCGCTCTGACGAGTTCTATGTGGACATTGAAAATATGATGAAGGTATATGCTCAGGATGCAGGGGTAGAGCTGATTATACAGGATGCCAACTGTGATGCCAGCGTACAGATGCGTCAGTTTGAGGACTTTATACAGATGGGGGTGGACGCTATCTTGTTTTCTCCCTGTGACCCGGCGGCCTGTGCCTCTGCGGTGGAAGCAGCCAATGGAGCGGGCATTCCGGTATTTACCTATGACGGCACCGTGGAGGACAATTCAGGAATTGCCTCAGGCATGTACAGTGACTTTTATGCGGACGGCTACGACGCAGGTACCTGGGCAAAGGAATATATTGAGAAAAACTTAAATGGGCAGGCTAAAGTGGCCATTCTGGATTATCCGGCCTCTCCCATTGTATGTGGACAGCGTGCAGACGGATTTCAGGCAGCTGTGGAAGAACTGGAAGGCGTGGAGGTGGTGGCACGCCAGGATGGCAAGGCCACCCGGACAGGTGGGATGGAGGTAATGGAAAACATCCTCACCAGCAATGATAATAAGGTGGATCTGGTGTTTGCCATTAACTATGAGTCCGGAGCAGGGGCTGCGGCGGCCATAGAGGCAGCGGATGCCAAGGGTGGCGTGGTCTGTGTGGCCTGGGGAGAGGAGGCCCTGCAAAAGATTGAGGCCAACGATCCGTACTTGAAGGGTGTGCTCCTGGGAGATCCCTCGGATCAGGCCGAGATCATTCATGTGGCAAAGGACTATCTGGACGGAAAGTCTGTTGAGACGGAAACCTATTACAGCTATTATATGGTGACATCCGAGACATTGGCTGACAAGATTGACTGGCGGTATATTATAGGACTGCGCAAGTAAGCATTTTGCAGGAAAGAATGGAGGATGTTGCATGATCAAATTCAATGATTTTGCAACACCCTCCTTTTCAGGCGTGATATGCACAGAGACTTTGCAATGGCATGTGGGAGGGGAGACGGCAGATGAAAAAAATAACCAGGATCTATCACAATCTTCCAATATTTTACAAAAGCTTGCTTTGGATGCTTGCGGTGGCCATGATTCCCCTCTCCTTTGTGGTGATCCTCAGCCTTACCAAAATCCTTGCCATAGAAACCTCTCACAGCCAGAGCGAAATCGTGGATAACCTTCGGTGGATTGAGAATGAGGTAAGGCAGGAGGTGGATGAGCTCCGTCTTCAGGGGATCAAGGTAACGCTGAATGAAATGGTCCGGGCGGAATTATCCAAAGAGGAGAAAACCCATGCAAACCTTTATGAGGTGAAAAAAAGTCTGTTTGACATTGCTCTGTCTGGGCGATGTCATTCCGCATATATTGTGGATAATCGGGGCTTGCAGGTATCCAATTACCATGCAGCGGAGCTGGACGAAGAGATAGGTAAGAGAGCCGGGGAATTCTGGATACAGCTTGAGAATTCCGGGAAAACCTATATGTGGGGCACACCCATGAAATTTGACGGCAACTATCTGTTGCCTTATGTGCGTTTTATCTGGGGAAATGGTGAGGAGAGAATGACAGGCCTTTTCATCGCCAACCTGCCTGAGAGCAGGCTGTCCTATCTGAGTGGAAAAACCATGAACAAAGGAAGCCTGGATGTGGAAAACGTGCTGATTCTCAATGGGAATACCATTATTTCCTCCTGGGACAAGAAGCTAATAGGACAATCCTTTCAAGATCTGTTGGGGGATCTCTCTCTTTACACTGGGCACAGCTTTGACGTGGAATATGACAGTCAGGACTGCCTGCTTTTACAGTATGAGAATCCGGAGGCCTCAGATTGGCGGTATGTGGCCATTCTCTCTTATAGAGAGATTCATAAGGCCAGTCGCAGCATGATACGGCTTTTTATTCTGGTGAGCATTTTCTGCGTGCTGTTTCTTTTTATGGCATCCTATCTGGTTTCCCGGAGCATTTCCAAGCCGCTGGAATATCTGTCGGGGGCCATGCTGGACATGGGCACCCATGAGTTGAATGTGGAATTAAAATGTCCGGATTACCGGGACGAGGTGGGACAGATGTGGAGCTGTCTCATTGCCATGCAGGAGAGGCTGAAAAAATCCATTTCCCAGTCTCAGCGGGCCATGGAACAGAACCAGCGGCTACGGATCGAGACCCTGCGGATGCAGATCAACCCCCATTTTCTGTACAATACCTTTGGGTCTATTGTCTACCTTATAGGGGAGGGGAAGAAAAGGGAGGCCACGGAGATGCTGTCTGCGCTGTCGGAGCTTTTGCATATCAGCATCAGCCGGTCCATGGATTATATTCTAGTGGAGCAGGAGCTGGGGCTTATCCGCCGTTATATGGATATTCAGAAGATCCGCTACAAAAATACTTTTCGTTACCTGATTGATGTGGATTTACAGGTACAGAAGCTTTCCATGGTGAAGATTGTGCTACAACCTGTAGTGGAGAATGCCCTGGAGCACGGGCTGAAAATGCGGCCGGACGCAGGAGGGGAGACTCTGCTTGTGATTCGGGGCTTTAGGGTGGAAGAGCTTTTGATTTTTGAGGTGATGGATAATTGTGGGACACTTACGGATCAGCGGCTGGGGGAGGTAAATGACTGGCTTTGCGACCGGCAGTCCTGTATAAAGGCTGAAACTGGAATCGGGCTTAAAAATGTCAATGATCGGATTCGTCTTGAGTATCCCCAGGATGAACGATTGGGAGTATGCTTGGAAAAGCGTGGGGAAAAAACAATCACCAGGATTACAATGCGGGTTATGGAGGGGACAAGTGGCGAAAAGGATACGTGATGGAGGGGACAGGTGATGGAGAAATTCGGTCTGCTGATTTGTGACGATGAGTGGATGATACGAGAACAGATTTTGCGCAGTGCCCGGGAAATGGAGGGATTTCAGATCTATACAGCAGAATCCGGGAGGGCGGCCCAGAATGTGCTGGGGAAATTTTCCATAGATGGCGTGATTTTGGATGTGCGGATGCCAGAGATGGATGGAATTGCTCTGCTCCAGTGGATGCAAAAAATGGGAAAAGAACCGGTGGTGGTAATTTTAAGCGGGCATGATGAGTTTGATTATGCACAGCAGTGTCTGCGTTATGGGGCGGTGGAATATCTGTTAAAACCAGTGACGGATGATCAGATTCAGATCTTTTTGGCAGAGCTTCAGGAGAGAATCCGGCGAAAGCAGATTTATATAAGAAAGATTGAGGAATACAGCCAGAGGCTGGACAGCTTAAAGCCGGTACTTCGGGAACAGTTTTTTCGGGAGCTGCTACAAAGATCTCTGAGCCGGGAAGCGGTACAGCGGATGGAAGAATTTCTGGAGGTACATATTTTGTATCCCTGTCTTTTGGTGGCTGTGATTCAGATTGAGATGGGAGGGGAGGGTGGAAAGGACAGCCGGGAGCCTTTGCAGCGCTATGCCCTGGGAGAGGTTTTGGAGTCACAGCTAAAAGAGCGGATTCCCGTCAATTTGTTTCACGCGGACAGTAAGCTGCTGGTGATTATGGCCGGGGGCACAAGAGAGGATATGGATAATGAGCTTATGGGGGCTCTGGGGGAAATTTTGCACACCATGTCCAGGGACTTGTCCCTGCAATTTCATATTGGAGTTGGGGGCGTGGTTCACACGGCGGAAAAAATCAGGGATTCCTATGCCCAGGCATTGTATGCCTTAAGCTTTAATGACTTTGAGCAGGAGCAGGGCATTGTAGATATTCGGGATGTGGCGGATGGAGATAAGCAGGGAGACGGGGTCCAGAAGCTTCGCAGTACCCTGGGAGAATTGCTCACAGCGGCGGCACTTATGAGCAGGCAGGAGCTGACAGAACGGCTGCAAAGCGCCCTGGAAGCTATTCGGGGTACGGAGCTTGATTTGGATATGGCCATTTACTTTTGCAGTTATCTGGCTGTGATTGCTCTGGAGCGATTGGACATGCAAATGGAATGGCTGCGACGAAATCCCATCTATGAGATCAGCGCCAAGACAACCCTGGAGGAGGTTTATCACAGTACCCAACAGCTGTTGGTCTCTGTGGAGCAGGCCCTGACAGAGAAAAAACAGAACCGCATTCGGCGCATTGCAAAGACCTGTCAGAAAATCATTGAGCGGGATTATGGGAAAAAAATAGGCATCCTGGAAATCGCAGATCAGATGGAGGTTAGTAGTAACTACCTATCTACCATATTCCGCCGAGAAACCAGGTACAGCGTCAATGAATATCTGAATGCAGTGCGGCTGGAGCATGCCAAGCGACTGCTGCGGGATACAAACCTCAAAGTCTACGAAATCGCGGAGCAGGTGGGATTTTCAGATACCTATTACTTTAGCACTGTGTTTAAAAAGCATATCGGGGTGTCTCCCAGCGAGTATCGGAACAGCCTGGGGTAGTCAGGCATCCCGATTCTCTGGAGTGAAGGTGCCAGAGGAAGGGGGAAACACTTTGCTTGATAAAAGGGGGACCAGCAAGGCTTCCAGGATGGAGGTAATAAAAAGTCCCAGCAGACTGCTCAAGGTCCGCAGATCCCGGTAAAAAAGAGAGGAGCGCAGCAGGGCTACTAGCTGGCTAATCTTTCCGGAAAAGAGATCCGCCCAGAACTCAAAATCAGACCAGGCGGTGGGCACATAGTCATCGGAAAAATGCAGGCAGCCAAGGAGAATCAGGAAACCGCCGGCAAATCCCAAAATCGGAAGCCCATAGGGAAACAGCTCCAGGACAAAGGGCTTAAAAGGCCGATCCGGAAGCAGGGATTTAAGCCGCAAAAGCCCCTGGGCTGCCAGCTTAAGGAGGAAATACAAAAGAGGCCAGGCTGGTATCCAGAGAAAAATGCTGCCCAGCCCCAGATGGAGATTTCCCTCCGAGATAAGGGTGGGTTCTCCGGGAAGCAAAGCGCCAAGCTGTTGATGCACTGCGGACAGAGGCAGCCCAGGGGCATGGGCCAGCAGATTTGGGTAGCTGATTTGAGTATGGCCCTGGACCAAACACAGCTCCTCATCCAGATCTAAAATTCCGCGGATAAGATAGGGCCTTCCCTGGTAATACAGGGTCTCTCCCAGGGCCTCCCGGGAGGAATAAAGAGTCTCAGCGGTCCGGCGGCTGACGGCACAGCCCTGTGGATCGCTGGAGCTAGGCAGGTTTCCCAGCATGAGAGTATCTGGCAGGATCAAATCCATATCTCCAGCAACCTCCACCAGGCAGACAGAGGCACTGCGACCCAGGGTAGAATTCACAAGAGATACCTGCCAGGAGGTGCGAAAGAGGGCTAGGTCCTCCAGCCTGGGGGTAAATTTCTCCGTCTGCTTTTGGGAATCGTCCGAAGGAGAGACGGAGGAAGAGCTGGGGGGAAAAGTGCGCCAGAAGATCTCCAGATCTTCTCTGGTCACAGGAGTTTCCAACTCGTAAAAGCCCAGGTGATCTCCCGTAAGGCCTATGATATGATAAAAGTGCAGGCTCAGTCCCCACAGAATCCCCCAAAGGGCGGAGAGCAAAAGCAGTGTTTGAAAGGGCTTTAATTGTTTAATCGTACCCGATCACCTTCCTTCACATATTTGTTGGACTGGGTGATGATTTTTGCATCCCGTCCCAGGCTGGTCTGAATGGCAGCGTTTTGCATATCCTTTTCCAATAGATTCACATCCACTCGCACGGCGGTGTAGGATTCTCCCAGGATGCCGGAGCGCAGCTCTGCCACCAGCACATAGGTGCTTCCGTTGCCCTCATACAGGGCGGACAGAGGGATAACCTGCTCATAGGTGGAGCTGGAAACCTGATTAAAATCATAGGAAAAGGGTGTGCCGGTAAGGGCATTATTGTTGTCCAAAGGGGCGTACCAGAAAAGGCTGCCCTGGCCGTCTGTCTCCAATCGCTCTACGGTAAGGGGTATGGGCTTTGCACTGCCAGAGAACAGAACATCCACCTGGTCTCCTGCAGAGAGACGACCGATCTCCTCCGGAGGGATCAGGCCGCAGGCTTCCAGTTCCTTTGAGGCCAGAATAATGGGTTCCGTCCCTGTGGTCAGGGCTCCCTCTGAGGTGCCTATGGATTCCAGGATGCCGGAGGTGTCGGCCATAACCAGCCCTCCTGCGTTTTGGATGGCTTCCAGCTTTGCAAGTTCCTCCTGGAGCTCCTCTAAATCCAGTTGCATCCCCTGAACACTCAGCCTGGAGCTCTGGGCCTGGACAGCTTCATTGCTCTGGGTGTTGGCCTCCTCCTGCTCGGCCAACCGGTAGTTTTTCTTGGCCTGGTCATAGGCTTCCTGGGCAGCATCAAGCTGGGACTGAGCCAGATCCATCTGCTGTTGAAGCTCCTGTTTTTTCTGCTCTATCTGATCAGCATCAGAGT
The DNA here is from genome assembly GCA_022791975.1 of Lachnospiraceae bacterium. Lineage (GTDB taxonomy): Bacteria > Bacillota > Clostridia > Lachnospirales > Lachnospiraceae > RGIG4284. The sequence goes on from JAAWAC010000041.1 coordinate 51,229, forward strand.
CTCCCAGGGCACCTGTAGCCATCCGGGGAACAGAGTGAGGAGCCACAAAAGGGGCCAAAGCCTGGGGGGAGGCGCCTGTATCCGTGTCTGGACACGGTGGCTGTGTGGTAGTTTCATCATTGACAGTATCCGAACCGGGAGGGGGATTCTGAGGAAGAGGGGAAGTTTCATCCCCGTCTATATCTGTGTCCTCAGGCGGAGGCTGTGTGACAGAATCATCATTGACAGTATCTGAACCGGAAGGCGGATCTTGGGGAGGAGAGGAGGGCCCACCTTCGTCGGAACCTGAACCAGAAGGCGGATCTTGGGGAGGAGAGGAAGGGCCCTCTGTATCCGTATCCGGAGACGGAATCTGTGGCTGGTTGGTAGTGCCTCCTCCGGAGGCATCTGTTTCCGGGACAGGTGCCTTTGGGGGATTGTCAAGAAAGTTTTGATAGGCTTCCTGAGCTGCCCAAAGGTCTTCCCGGGCCTTATTACGCGCCTCCCGGGCGCTTTCCAAAGAAAGTTCTGCCTGGGCAGTGGCGGGGAGGCGGGCAGGGGTCTGTCCATTCAGACGCTGTTGCTTTATCTGTAATTGGAGTTTTTCCACAGCCCGCCTCTGATCCTGGATCTGATCGGCCAGATAATCCTGGTCCAGCTGGACCAGGGGTTCCCCCATCTCCACAGAAGCTCCGGGCTTTCGGAATAAACTGGAAACCTTTTGACCTTCCGGAAGAAATTGGAAGGTGCGCTCCCTGGTTTTTAAGCTGCCTGTGCCGGAAAAGGAATGCTTCAGGGTTCCGGTTTTGTAGGCGCTGGTTTGTACTTTCGCCATGTTTACCGAGTCTGCACCCCGAGCCACCAGCGTGCAACAAAGCATGATGACAAAAAATGAGAGCAGAGCCCTGCCGATTTTTTCTTTCATATATAAAATGCCTCCTTTTTCATTCCTTAAGTCCAGATGCTACAATTCCCTGCTGAAGGTATTCCTGCCCCCAGAGAAAACCCAGAATAGCTGGCAGCATCATCACCACGGAGGCGGCAAAGGAAACACTGACCTGATCGGTGGTGATCTGGGGCAAATACAAAGACAGGGGGAGCAGAGCCTTGGTTTTTAAAAAAGTCATAGGTGCCTCCATAGCATTCCAATACTCCAGAAAATTCAGGAGAAGGGAGGACATGACGCCGGGGGCTCCCAGAGGAATTCCCATATACCAGAAAAGCTGTAAGGCGTTGGCTCCATCCACCCGGGCAGCTTCCATCAGGGATTCCGGGATAGCACGGAAAAATTTTTCCATAATAAACACCGGAAAAGTGGAAAAGATACCAGGCAGCCAGATAGCCATATGGGTGTCCATCAGAGATAGCCGGCTTAACACCAGATAGCTAGAGACCATGGTAACCTGAAAAGGCATCACCATCAATATCATATAGAGTAAAAACAAAGGTCGCCGGCCGGGAAACTGATACCGGGCAAAGGCCCAAGCTGCCGGCATGCCCAGGAGCAGCTGCCCCAGGAGAATAGGAAACACTTGTCGGCAAGAATTCCAGAACATGACAAAAAAATCCGGTGAGTCTAGCAATAGCTCCACATACGGCCGCAGGGTGGGATAGCGGGGGAGAAGGCGGGGAGCGAATTCGCTGCTACCTTCCCCTAGGATGATACCATAGGCCTCTAATAGCTCTCTGGAACCCATAAAGGAATTGGCCATCATCATAAGGATGGGAAAAACCATCAGGGAACTCAAAAGAGAGAGGGGAAGGAAGGGAAAAAAACGAAGCAATAGCTTTTTTCGTTTCGAAGAATCTGGGAAAAATTTACAAATAATTTTCATACCGACTCCTCCTGTTTTTCCGTCCACAACTCCAAAGCCAGAAGAAAGAGACTGATTACAAGGGCCAGCATTACGGCCGCCGCAGTCATTTTTTGGACATCCAGCTTGGTAAACCAGTTGTTAAACACATGCTGAAGCATATAGATGCTGTTGTGAGGATAATCTCCGGCGATCAGATAAGCCTCCCGAAATACCCGAAAGGCATTCACAAAGGAGAGAACACCGATCATGGCGATGCTGCTTTTCATCTGGGGCAGGGTAATGGAAAAAAAGCACCGCAGGGGTCCAGCTCCACTGACAGCCGCTGCTTCATACTGTTCCTTTGGAATCTGGGAAAGTCCGGCGATCCACAGGATCATATCATATCCCAGATTTTTCCAGGTGTAAGAAAAGACCAGGACCCAGAAGGCAGCCGGAGTATTCATCCAGTCCTGACCGGATAGACCCAGAGCTGCCAGCAGTTCATTGAAAAGCCCGTCAGTGTGGAAGGTGAGCCGCCAGAATACCACCACGGAGGCCACCGGAATTGCCATGGGAAATAAAAAGGCAGCCTCAAAAAAGGGACGGGCCACAGGCAGATGATACACTAGCACGGCCAGGAGAAAGGACAGAAGCAGGAGGAGGGGCAGGCAGGTGAAAAGAAACCGGAGGGTATGGAAAAGGGCCTGCTGGAAGGCCTCATTTTCCAGTACCTGCCGGTAATTGGAAAATCCTACAAAGGTACCGCCTACCGCTTGAAAAAAGGAGCGGCGGATCACATCCAGAAAAGGTGCCAGCACAAAGACAGACGTGCCCAAAAGGCTGGGTAACAGCAAAAGGTAGGGGGTTTTGGTCTGTTTTTTCATGCAGGCTCCTTTCTGAAATAAGCAAGATTATTCAGCCAGATACATGCTCACTTTCTGGCAGATGGCCCGGGATGTCTCCGCAGGGGTTTGCTGTCCCTCATAGCAGCGGTTCATTTCCTCCCATACGGTCTGAGAGATAGTAGAATCCACGGAAAATGGTTTGTTCAAGCCTTTTATCAGCTCTATGAGTTCCTCCAGCCGCTCCCTGGGCGGGTAGGTGCCGGATTCGATAAATTCCTCTCCTGTTTCCGGGTCCGTGCTGCCGCTGCTGACAACCATTCCCCTGGCAACCTCAGATTCCGAATATTCTATCATAGCCTCCAGCCCATAGGTACTTACCGGAAAGCCGTCGATATTATTAAGCTGCTGAATAGAATCAGAGAACAGGAGTTCTATAAATTCCTTTGCCAGATCCTGGGATGGGGAAGAGGCGTTTACCCCGGCCATAACCTTGGGAATATAGTAGTCCTGGACAGGCTGAGGAGTGAAATTCTTTTTTTGGATGGTAATGTAAGGGCTTATGGTGCTTATCAGCCCGTCGATCTGTTGAACCTGCGCATTATTTCCATCCTTATACAATTCAGAACCGGAAAAGAAGGGAATCCGCGTGCGATCCCAGACAGTGTCCAGCTTCCAGGCCTCCTCCAGCATTTTCGTATTGCAGGCCTCACAGATCTGCATCCAGTCCTCCAAGAGAAGCGTTAATTTTTCCTCATCCAGGCTGCCATCTGCAAGGAGCAGATCCTGGTACATAATATGAAACAGGGTTATACCAGCGCTATCATGGATGGTATAGCCCAACAGGGGACTGTCCGGATGGGTCTCCACGTAGTTGTGGAGGGCATCCAGGCTTTCCAGGGCCTCTAGTTCCTCTGGAGAGCCAAATTTGATGGGAACTGCAATGCGGGCGGGAAGAGCATAGGTTTTTCCGTCAAGGGCAGCGGCATTGCCGATGATATCCAGAAGCACGCCCTGCTCTCCTAGGGTACCGGTGAGATCCGACAAGTCAGCCAAAATGCCCTTTTCCATATAGGAATCTATGGGCAGGCCATCCAGAATCAGCACATCGGCTCCGCCTCCGTTTAAAAGTTCTGCGTTTAGAGAGCGAATAACATCCCCGGAAGGTGTCTCATAGGGGCCCACAGAGAAATTGTATTGTACCTGTACTTCCGGGTGGGCGCTCTGAAATTCATAGACTGCCTGGGAAACCGTGGAGCTTTCCTGAAGCCCATAGATACTTAAGGTAGTGGATGCGGAGGAGGGGATATCGTCATGGTAGGAATAATATTTCAGGAAATATGTTCCCGAGGAATAATTTTGGTACAATCCATAGAAATCCTCCTGGTCGCCACAGAGAAACTGTATTTTTCCCGCGGTGGTGGAACCCATCATGCCATTGGAGCCCTCCATAATGGTTTCCACAATACTGCCATCCTGAGTAAAACGGAGAATACCGGCCTGGGTCACCAGATACCAGATACCGTTTTCGCCGGGAAAGATCAGGCTTTCATAGAGATCCTGTTGGATGGCTACCGTGGTCAGCTTCTGAAAACCCGATGTGCTGTAAATGTCCACGCTGGTTGCGTCAGGGGCGAAGACTGCCACGGATTCCTGGGAAGCGGCCACCATGGTCTGGTGATCCATAATCAGAGGAACCCCTTCTACCAAATGGGTCTGTTTGCCGTTTTGGTAAAACCCCACACCGGCATCGGTTCCCAGAGCCAAGGTTCCGTCTGAGAGAACAGCCATGTCCAGAATATAGGAGCGATAGCCGTTGGCATTGAGCTCAACCAGAGATGGGGGGGTCAGATCCTGGGCAGTGGATCCGTCGCTGGTTCCCAGAATATATTGTCCATAGGGGAGGGTGTCGGAATTGGGATAAGCCATGGCATAGGTTTTGCCGTCCTGCCCGGAATAGAGGTAGGTTGCACGCAGCTCCAGACGATTCCAGGCATCCGTAAGCCAGGCGACCTGTTCCGGCTGGGACCATGCCTGATTTTCATAGCGGAAGCGGGAGAAATTGTCGGCGTCCTGCTCCTTGGTATAGAGCGTTAAGGCGCCGTCCTCCCAGAGAATGCCTATGGGGGATTCCTGGGAATCTGGGAGAGGAATGTCTGTTTCTGCATAGCGCCCCATGGCGCCGGAAGTGGTTGGTGTTTGGGAATCTTGGGCATTACCCGAATTTCCGGGTGTAGTTTGAGTCTCCTGACCCTTGCCGCCGCAGCCGGTGCAAACACCTGCAAGCAGCGCCAGAGTAAGTGCCAGACAGAGCAATTTTTTTGTACTCATATGTGGATACTCCTTCCTAATAGCATTAAAATTTGTTGATAAGATGCGATTTTCCCTATCATAGTTGGGAGCTATTGAGAAAATCCTGCAAATCTTTAAAATTCTTTAAAGATTTTTTTGAGAATCCCATGATATACTACATGTTAAAAACGACAGGGAGGCACGGGGGATGCGGATTTTACTGATTGAGGACGACCAGCAACTCTGCCAGGCGTTAAAGCTACAGCTGGAACATGCCGGGTATCAAGTGGATTGTGTATATCATGGAGCGGACGCGGTATATTATGCGTTGCAGCCGGTTTATGACCTGATGATTCTGGACAGAATGCTGCCAGGGCTGGATGGCTTATCCCTGCTGCGGCTGATTCGGGAAAATCAGATTCAGACCCCGGTGATTGTAGCCACGGCTGTGGACACGGTGCAGGAGCGCATTGCCGGGCTGGATGGAGGAGCGGACGATTATATTGGAAAGCCCTACGACATGGAGGAGCTGCTGGCTCGGGTTCGGGCCCTGGTACGACGGCCGGCGGCCATCGATCCTGCAAAGCTCCTTACGTATGGGGACCTGGAATACAATGTACAGAGCCATGAACTGAGCGCCCACGGAAAAAGACAACAGCTTTCCCGCCGGGAGGCCCTTTTAATGGAATATTTTATGCAGAATCCAGAAAAAACTTTGGCCCGAAATCTGCTTTTTGGAAGGGTTTGGGGTCCGGACGGCCTGGTGGAGGATGGAAACCTGGACACCTATATCTATTATTTGAGAAAGCATTTACGGACGCTGAAAAGTGAGGCAGGGATTTCTACAGTCCATGGACTGGGTTACAGGCTGGAGAAAACTGTATGATTAGAAAGCTTTCCCGAAGGTTAACGCTATTGTTTGCGGGAGTTACCAGCTTGATTTTAACCCTTCTGCTCTGCGTGGCCTTTCTCTATCAGGATACCCAGCTGGAAACACAGACGGATCAATCTTTTCAGCGCTATTTGACAGAAATCAAGCACAGGCTGGAGCTGGACAGTAGCCTTTCCGATGAGTGGTTGGCCAGGGTGGAGGTGGAGGGAAGGCTGATTATTTACATTGAGGATAATGGAAGGCCCTTATTTTTCCGGGGAGCCTGGAAGCCAGAAACGCCTCGGGAGTCTCTGGTGGCCCGGGCAAAGGGATTGGCGTTGTTGGAGCGGGTGGACACCTCCCAGGCACCCTTTTCCTATTCTAGCCGAGAGACGGGAATCTTTTCCGTGGAGGGAGATCAAAGGGATACGTATCTTGGCAGTGTGGTGGTGGTAAGCACAGACAAGGGTTTTCGTTCTCTGGTGCTTCTTTGGGATACCAGCGCCCGTCGGGAAACCGCCAAATGGCAAAGACTGTTGTTTTTGGGGCTGGAAACCTTCGGGGTGCTGGCCCTGTATCTGGTAAGCCGGAAGGTGGTAGGGCGTGCTGTAAGGCCTGTGGAGGAATATCATAAAAAGCAAACAGAGTTTGTGGCAGCTGCCTCCCACGAGCTTCGCTCCCCTCTGGCAGTGATTCAGACCTGTGCCTCTGCCATGGAGGCTGTACCGGAGGAATGTATCCATATGACGGAGATCATTAAGCGGGAGTGCACGCGCACAGGAAAGCTTGTGAAAAGTTTGTTATTGTTGGCTTCCCTGGATGCAGGGACGGAAGCTTCCATCCAGGATGGAAAGGCGGTGGAGGCCGATCAGATACTTTTAGAGCTTTTGGAAGCCTATGAGCCTCTGTGCCAAAGCCGGGATATGGATCTGTATCTTAAGTTGCCCCCGGATCTTTTGCCAACCGTGCAGGGAGATGCCCGTTGGATTTATCAGATACTGGCAATTTTTCTGGACAATGCCATTGCCTATGGCTGTGGGAGGGAGAATCGGATAATTGAACTCCTGGCAGAAGAAAAGGGATCTCGGGTAGTGCTATCCGTGCGAGATCACGGTTCCGGTGTTCCAGAGGAGTGGAAACAGAAGATTTTTGAAAGATTTAGCCGCATGGATGCCTCCCGCCATGACAAGGAGCATTTTGGCCTGGGACTAGGCATTGCCGCAGAGCTTTCGGAACGCATGGGTGCAGAGCTTTCGGTGAAGGACACACCGGGAGGAGGGAGTACCTTTCAGATTATTCTGCGTAAATAGTTTCCCCTCAGGAATGACACAAAATATCCCCAAGATCTTTTTGGTGTAATAGTAATAATGACGAAAAAAGAGGAATTTCTATTTACCTATTGAAAAATGGACAACAGTGCCTATAATAGCTATGACAGAGCTTTGAAAATACCTTTCACGGAAAAGTAGAGGGTATTTCTCAGGGACAAACTCCTAGGAATAGGAATTCTCAAAAATCAGATGGAATTTACACAGGGAGGCAGAAATGGGAATTGTGTTTAAAGAGGAGCAGAAGCTGTTTCGGCTTACGGCTGGCCAGTCCGAGTATGTGATAGGCCTGGCAGATGATCGGTATGTAGGACATGTATATTTTGGAAGGCGGATAGAGGACGACGGTTGCGGATACTTGATGCGCACCGGGGAAATGCCCTATGTGCCTTCGATAAATAAGAGGGAGACGGGGGCCTTTATGGATACCTTTCCTTTTGAGTATCCGGTTCAGGGAAGAGGGGATTACCGGGAGACCTGTCTGGTGGTTCGCACCCAGGAGGGGTTCCGGGGCTGTGAGCTCGTCTATAAAGAACACCGGATTTTAGAGGGAAAGCCGGCGCTTTTGGGACTTCCTGCCACCTTTTGTACGGAGCAGGGAGGAGGTCAGACTCTGGAGCTTGTATGTGAGGATAAGGCCCTCTCTCTCAAGGCGATTTTGCGTTACAGCGTCTTTGAGGACAGTGAGGCTGTGGTGCGCAGTGTAGAGCTGGTCAATGAGGGAACAAAGCCTCTTTATCTGGAAAAGGTGTTTAGCGCCTGTCTCCATATGGATTGTGGCCAGCGGGACGTGCTCACCCTGAACGGGGCCTGGGCCAGAGAGCGCCATATGGAGCGCAGGGCCTTGGGGTATGGGCGGCAGCAGGTATCCTCCTTGCGGGGAGAATCTAGCCATCAGGAGCACCCCTTTATAGCCGTGTTGGACAAAAATGCGGACCAGGATCAGGGCCAGGTGTACGCCATGCATTTTATCTACTCAGGGAACTTTGCCGCGCAGGCAGAGCGAAGCCAATTTGACAGTTTGCGCATGACCATGGGAATCCATCCGGAAGGCTTTACCTGGTTTTTGGCTCCTGGGGAGAGCTTTACGGCGCCGGAGGTGGTTCTTGTGTATTCCCAGGAGGGATTGGGAGGAATGACCCGTACCTTCCACGATCTCTATCGAAACCATTTGATCCGAAGCCCCTATCTCCATGAAAAGCGTCCGGTGCTTATCAATAACTGGGAGGCAACCTATTTTGACTTTAATGGGGACAAGCTAGTCCATATTGCCCGGGAGGCAAAGAAGCGGGGCATTGAGATGCTGGTGATGGATGATGGCTGGTTTGGTTGCAGAAATACCGATGATAATTCTCTGGGAGACTGGACGGTTAATGAGAAGAAGCTTCAGGGTACCTTAAAAAATTTAGTAGATCGGGTGCGGGAAGAGGGGTTGCAATTTGGCATCTGGTTTGAGCCGGAGATGGTATCCCCAGATTCTCGGCTGTATCGGGAGCATCCGGATTGGGCCATTGCGGTGCCCGGGCGGGATCCAGTGCAGATCCGGGCCCAGTATGTACTGGATTTGTCCAGACCAGAGGTGCAGGACTATGTGTATGAAGCGGTGGCCGCTGTTTTGCGCAGTGCGGACATTTCCTATGTGAAATGGGACATGAACCGGCAGCTGACGGACGTGGGCAGCTGTTATTTGGCACAGGAGCGTCAGGGAGAGCTTCTGCACCGGTACGTGCTGGGGGTCTATGCCCTTCAGGAGCGGTTGGTGACAGAATTCCCCCGGCTACTTTTGGAAAACTGCTCCGGCGGTGGAGCCCGGTTTGATCCGGGGATGCTCTACTATAGTCCCCAGATTTGGTGCTCCGATGATACGGATGCTGTGGAGCGGCTGGCAATTCAGGAGGGAACAGCCCTTTTGTATCCCTTAAGCACCATAGGGGCACATGTGAGTGACTGTCCCAACCATATTACCGGCCGGGTGACGCCTTTTGCTACCCGGGGACATGTGGCCCTTGCCGGGACCTTTGGGTATGAGTTGGATATTACCCATATTCCTGAGACAGACCGAATGGAGATTGAGGGGCAGGTGAGATTATACCATCAGCTTCAGCCCCTGGTGCGGGAGGGAGATTATTACCGAATCGCCTCCTTTGGGGAAAACCATCGATATGACTGTTGGGCCGTGGTATCCAAGGATAAAGGTGAGGCGTTAATGACCTATGTGCAGGTGCTGGCAGAGCCCAATTATCACAGCCGGCGGCTTCTGATGAAGGGACTGGATGCAGATGCCTGGTATAGGATGGAGATAAGCGGTCCGGAATATGCCGGCCGAGAGAATAACTGTCCGGCTGCTGCGGACACGAACCAAGGTAACCAGCAGGAGGATGTGGGCCGGTGGAAGGACAGCGGCCAGGTGTACAGCGGCCGGCTGCTTATGTATGGCGGAATCCTGGTGGAAACGCTGTATGGAGATTACGCCAGCCGATTGTTCCGGTTTGTGAGAGTTTAAAGATACACTGGAATCTTCAGAGCTTTTTTAGACTGGAGAGAAATTGGAAAGCTTTTCTTGACATCTCCCCTTAGCTATGGTATCCTAAGACCCGTTGCAGAGCCCATAAAACCAAGGTCGTTACAGGGCTTGCCGGCGATTCCCGCCGTAAAATGAATCGTGTGTTCGAGACCTTCCACACGTAAAACAAAACTAAAGGAGAAAACAGAATATGAGAGAGAAGAAAGTAGTCCAGATGACCCAGGCCGCTTTGATTGCGGCTATCTATGTAGCTTTGTGTCTGGTATTTGCCCCCATCAGCTATGGGGAGGTGCAAATCCGGGTGGCGGAAGCCCTGACCATTTTACCCTTTTTCACGCCAGTGGCAATTCCGGGGCTGTTTGTGGGATGTCTGATTGCCAATGTACTGGGTGGCGGTATTATGCTGGATGTGGTGTTTGGCAGTCTGGCAACGCTGCTGGGAGCCGTGGGAACCTATCTTTTGCGGAAGAAGAGCAGATTTTTGGCGCCGTTGCCGCCTATTTTGGCCAACACCCTCCTCGTTCCCTTTGTACTTTATTATGGATATGGAGTGCCATTGCCGATTCCTTTTATGATGGTGACCGTGGGAATTGGTGAGATCGTTGGCTGTGGAGTACTGGGAATGGTATTGCTGGCAGCCTTGTCTCCAGTATCAGGAAGGCTGTTTCATTTGGGGCAGGCGGAGCGGGGAGAAAACCTGTAAAATCTTTGCGGGATTTTTTGGAGTTATCTGGTTTGTACTGGAGATGTAGAAGAATAGAGGAGATCAGGGGGAGCCTTCCCTGGTCTCTTTTTATTAAGAAACATTAAGAAAAGTTTTTGCAAAAACCCTTTGCAAATTGGAAAGAATTGTTTATAATAAGGTGTATTCGTATAATCACTAATAAAATGGAAATACATATAGATAATCGAAGGGAAAGGGGACAGGAGTTTGATGGGTAGTGGGACGGACATTGGAATTGACTTGGGTACAGCCAGTATTTTGGTTTATATAAGGGGAAAAGGTGTGGTGTTAAAGGAGCCCTCCGTGGTGGCCTTTGACAGAGATACAAACAAGATTCGTGCCATTGGTGAGGAGGCCCGGTTGATGCTGGGAAGGACGCCGGGAAATATTGTGGCTGTTCGGCCTTTGCGCCAGGGCGTGATTTCCGATTATACAGTGACGGAGAAAATGCTCCGCTATTTTATAGAGAAATCCCTGGGAAAACGGTATATGCGTAAGCCCCGGATTGCCGTGTGCGTGCCCAGCGGAGTTACAGAGGTGGAAAAAAAGGCTGTGGAGGACGCTACCTATCAAGCGGGAGCCAGGGAGGTGCTGATTATTGAGGAGCCCATAGCGGCGGCCATTGGTGCGGGAATTGATATCTCTCGCCCCTGTGGAAATATGATTGTAGATATCGGCGGCGGCACCACGGATGTGGCCGTGATTTCCCTGGGGGGAACGGTTGTCAGCAGCTCGGTGAAAATTGCGGGAGATGATTTTGACGAGGCTATTGTCCGCTATATGAGAAAGAAGCACAATCTTCTGATTGGTGAGCGGACAGCAGAGGACATTAAGATAAAGGTGGGAAGTTGTTATCACCGGCCGGAGGTGGAGTCCATGGATGTGAGGGGACGTAACCTGGTAACTGGCCTTCCCAAAACCGTGAGTGTGACCTCGGAGGATACGGAGGAGGCGCTGCGGGAGACCACACTTCAGATAGTAGAGACCGTGCACAGTGTTCTGGAGAAAACCCCCCCTGAGCTGGCGGCAGACATTGCGGACAGAGGAATTGTACTTACTGGAGGAGGCGCCCTTTTGCGTGGGCTGGAAGAGCTGTTGGAAGAGAAAACGGGTATCAATACCATGACAGCAGAGGATTCCATGAAATGCGTGGCCATTGGCACGGGAAAATTTGTGGAATTTATGTCTGGTCATCGAGACCCGGAAAATTCATAGAATCGGAGTCTGGGCAACAATAAGCAGAGAAAATTTAAAAACGAGGGGCATGGCGTTTATTCGTCATGCTCTTTTGTGCGAATAAATGCCTTGGAATTTGCAGGTATGGAAAAGCGGAGGTCTTTCATGAAGCTGGAGGGTTATATAGAGCATGTGATCTATCACAGTGAAAATGGATATACAGTATTCGTCCTGGCCGGCGGCGGGGAGGAAATTACCTGTGTGGGCAGCTTTTCCAGTATCCATGAGGGGGAATATCTGGAATTGGAGGGCTCCTATAAGGTTCATCCCACCTACGGGGATCAATTCCAGGTGGAAAGCTTTACCAGCACAACGCCCAAGGATATGTTGGCTATGGAGCGATATCTGGGGAGCGGAGCGGTAAAGGGAGTGGGCGCAGCTTTGGCGGCCCGGATTGTACGGCGATTTCGGGAGGACACCTTCCGCATTATTGAGGAGGAGCCAGAGCGGCTGATAGAGGTAAAGGGCATCAGCGAAAAAAAAGCCCGGGAGATTGCGCAGCAGCTGGAGGAAAAGCGGGAGCTGCGGCAAGCCATGATGTTTCTGCAACAGTATGGCATCTCTCCGGGACTTTCTGTAAAAATTTTCCAGAAATACGGACAGGCCATGTATGATAAAATAAAGAAAAATCCCTATCAGCTGGCCGATGACATAGAAGGTGTGGGATTTCGCACTGCGGATGAGATAGCACAACGAGTGGGTATCCAGCGGGACTCGGATTTCCGGGTACGCAGTGGAATCCTCTATACCCTTATGCAGGCAGCTGGGGAGGGGCATACCTGTTTGCCCCGGGGAAAACTGCTATTTCAGGCAAGAGAGCTTTTGCAGGTGCCAGAGGAGGTTGTGGAAAAACATTTGACAGACCTGTATGTGGAGCGCAGGCTGGTGCAGCGAATGCTGCCCAATCCCGAGTATACGGGATTTCCGGAAAACGGAGATAGGGAAGTGCCTTTCTTTTATGCGGACAGCTACTATCATATGGAGCTGCGGGTGGCTTCCATGCTCTGCGCCTTAAATGAGACGCTGGAGACAGACAAATGGGCGGAGAAGCGTCTGGAGCAGGTGGAACGCCGCTCAAAGATTCACCTGGAGGCAGAGCAGCGCCAGGCGGTGGTCCAGGCAGTGCAGAACGGATTGCTGATTATCACTGGAGGCCCTGGCACGGGAAAGACTACCACCATCAATACCATTATCCAATATTTTGAGGAGGAACATTTGGAGATTTTGTTGGCAGCTCCTACAGGGCGGGCTGCCAAGCGAATGACAGAGACCACCGGCTATGAGGCCAAGACCATACACCGTATGCTGGAGCTGTCGGGCAATCCGGAGCAGGGACAGAACCGGGCAGTATTTATTCGGGACGGGGACAATCCCCTGGAGGCGGATGTGATCATCATCGACGAGATGTCCATGGTGGATCTATATCTGATGCAGGCTCTGCTGCGGGCTATTCTGCCAGGGACCAGGCTGATTTTGGTGGGAGATGTGAACCAGCTTCCCAGCGTGGGACCGGGCAATGTGCTGCGGGATATGATTGCCTCCCAGGCCTTTCCGGTAGTGCGTCTGACCCGGATCTTCCGGCAGGCTGCGGAGAGTGACATTATTGTGAATGCTCACAGGATAAATCGGGGAGAATCTATCATATGGAACAATAAAAGCCGGGATTTCTTTTTTCTGGAGCGACAGGAGCCTCTGGTGGTAGCTCGTGTAACCCTAGCCCTGGTCCAGGAGAAGCTGCCCCGGTATGTGAAGGCCAAGCCCTTTGATATCCAGGTGTTGACGCCTATGCGGAAGGGACCTCTGGGTGTGGAGCAGCTCAATGTGATTCTCCAGGAATATCTAAACCCGAAGGATTCCCAAAAGGAGGAAAAGGAACACAAAAAGGGCCTGTTCCGGGAGGGGGACAAGGTCATGCAAATCCGAAATAATTACCAGCTGGAGTGGGAGGTGCGCAACCGCTACGGCCTGGCTGTGGACCGGGGGCTGGGAGTATTTAACGGAGACATGGGGATAATCCGTCAGATCAACCATTTTGCTGAGAATATGCAGGTGGAATTTGATGAGGGCCGGCTGGTGATCTATGATTTTAAGCAGCTGGAGGAGCTGGAGCTGGCCTATGCCATTACCATACATAAGTCCCAGGGAAGCGAGTATCCGGCGGTGGTGATTCCGGTTCTTGGCGGTCCCCGGATGTTGATGAATCGCAACCTCTTATATACGGCGGTAACCCGGGCACGATCCTGCGTGACACTGGTGGGGAGCGCTGCTGTGTTTGAAAATATGGTGAAAAATGAAAATGAGCAGAAACGTTATTCCGGTCTTTCGCAGACTATTCAATCTTATCTATCCGCGCAGATGTCCCATTTGTCATGAGGTGGTCTCCCAGGGAGAGGGGTTGGCCTGTCAGGCCTGTCAGGAACGGCTTACCTATATTCGGGAGCCTTTTTGCACGAAATGCGGGAAGCCTCTGGAGGGGATGAAAGACAGGGAGTATTGTGACAGCTGTCAAAAAAGGGCCCACAGCTTTGACAGAGGGCGGGCTCTCCTCTGCTACGACGATTGTGTGCGGCAGTCCATAGCCGCCTTTAAATATCACGGGAGGCGGGAATACCGGGAATTTTATGCTAGGGAAATGGCAAAGGGCTTTTATGAGCTGGCTTTAAGGTGGCAGCCGGAGGCACTGATTCCCATTCCTCTGCATGCCTCCAGAAAGCGCAAAAGAGGCTACAATCAGGCAGAGCTGGTGGCCCGGGAGTTGGGGCGTCTGTGGGGAGTGCCCGTGGATACAGGACTTCTTCGGCGGAGAAAAAAGACGCTTCCTCAAAAACAGCTGAATGAGCGGCAGCGACGGGAGAATCTGAAGGCAGCGTTTTTTATCTTGGCAGATAAGGTAAAATATAAGACGGTTATTCTGATAGATGATATTTACACTACAGGGAGCACCATGGATGCAGCGGCCCGGATACTCAAGGAAAAGGGGGTAAGAAAGGTGTATTTTTTGTGTATTAGTATTGGAAGCGGCCGTTAAATGTGATATACTAAGCGGATAAAGGAGTGGCGTATGTTAAATGAGGAAAAGATCAGGCTGATGACAAGAGCGGCAGCCTATGAGGCCCATGAGGGGAAAAAAACCATACCCATAAATCACTACTTTCGTGGGGATTATATCAGCGTAAATCTGATCTGGAGCTGGGTCAGCTATACGCTGGCTTTTGTGCTCTGTGCGGGAATTTGGGCGTTCAAGAACATGGAATACCTGATGAGTAATATTCATAAAATGGACTTGGCTGCATTTTCCGAGCAGGTGATTACGCTCTATGTGGCGGGGCTGGCCATATACTTGCTTATCACTTATGTGTACTACAGCTGGCGGTACATGAAAAATAGAAAAAGCCTTGCCGGGTATTACCAGATATTAAAGCGCATTTCCGGGATTTATGATGCGGAGGGAAAGACCGGGACTGGCAAGCATACCGCAGGAGGAACAGAGGAAGATGACGACTTTACTGGAATTTAGAGAGAAATTAAAATTATTTTATGCCAGGGCAGAGATTTATACCACTCCCCTTTGGAAATTTCTGCTGGCTTTTCTGGCTTTTTTCATGATTAATCTGAATGTTGGCTTTATGGCCAGACTAAAGAGTCCTACCATAGCTCTGGTGCTGGCGATGGTTTGTTGCCTTCTGCCCGTGAATATGATCGCGGTTTTTGGAGGGATTTTGATTTTGGCCCATGCCTATGCTCTGTCCCTGGAGGCTTTTGGGGTTGCCACAGTTTTGATTCTGATTATGCTCTTGCTATATTTCCGCATGGCGCCCGGGTATGGTTATCTCCTGGTGGCAGTGCCGATTACCTTTGCCTTTAAGATTCCCTATGTGCTGCCTCTGGTCATGGGACTGGTGGGCACACCGGTGACAGCCATACCGGTGGCCTGTGGCACAGTGGTTTACTATCTGCTTCATTATATGAAGCTTAACACAGCCATGCTTAGCGAGTCAGGCACAGAGACCATGCAGCAGAAGCTTTTAAATCTCTTTGAAAATGTGGTGAATAACAAGGAGATGCTTCTGCTTATAGTGGCTTTTTCCCTGACGATTCTGCTGGTCTATGTGATCCGGAAAATGTCTGTGGACTATGCTTGGTATGCGGCCATAATTATGGGGGCAATTACGGAGTTTCTGGTGGTGCTGGTGGGAAATCTCATGCTACAGACTACCATTGGGATACTTTCCCTGATCCTGGGAAGTCTGGTGGCCATGGGAGTGGCCATGGTGTTGCAGTTCTTTTTATTCAGCGTGGATTATTCCCGAACAGAGTATGTACAGTTTGAGGATGATGAATACTATTATTATGTAAAGGCTGTGCCCAAGATTACCATTGCTGTTTCAGATAAAAAGGTAAAAAAGATTAATACCCAGAGGAAGAGTCAGCCCAGGACTCCCTCCAGGAGCCAGCCTAAGATGTCAGCCAAGATGCAGCCTCCCCACAGAACAACAGGGAGCGGAAAGAGTGGCTCAAGAAATTAGATTAAAATTTGAGAAAGGATGCATGAGATGAATATCAGCAGTTTTATAGAGCGATATATACGCCTGGACGCATTTCCGGGAATTACCAAAACTGATATTGTGGAAATCATCATTCTTTCCTTTATGATCTACCAGGTAATGGTATGGATTAAGCGCACCAGAACCTGGAGCTTGCTGAAGGGCTTTGTGGTGGTAGCCATAATCGTGCTGTTTGCCGGAGTTTTTCAGATGAGTACCATCCTGTGGCTGTTCCGCAATGTGTTCAGCATAGGTATTACGGCGCTGGTTATTGTATTCCAGCCGGAGCTTCGAAAGGCTTTGGAGCAGCTGGGGCGCCAGAACCTTATCAGTTCTGTGTTCAGTTTTGAGAGTGCCCGGGACACGGAGGTGCGCTTTACGGATCGGGTAATCAATGAAATTATAAAGGCTTCCTTTGAGATGGGAAAGGTAAAAACCGGAGCCTTAATGGTCATTGAGCGAAATACACCTCTGGGAGAGTATGAGCGGACTGGTATCAGCCTGGACTCTCTTTTGTCCAGCCAGTTACTGATTAATATTTTTGAGCATAATACGCCCTTGCATGATGGGGCTGTACTGATTCGGGGAAATCGCATTGTCTCGGCGACCTGTTATTTACCCTTGTCAGATAATCTTTTACTCAGCAAGGAGCTGGGTACCCGGCATCGGGCAGCTGTGGGAATCAGTGAGGTGACCGACTCTTTGACCATCGTGGTATCCGAAGAGACAGGGTATGTGTCTGTGGCCATGGAGGGAGAGCTGTTTCGAAATGTGGACCCACAGGAGCTGAGGCACCGTTTGTCCATGCTACAGGATAAGAGTCAGGATACCCGGAAATTCAGATTGTGGAAAGGAAGGGGTAAGCATGAAGACAAAGCTGACGAATAACCTGGCCCTGAAAATACTTTCTGTGATTTCCGCCATGCTTCTCTGGCTGATTGTGGCCAATGAGGTGGATCCGGTGCGCACGGAGACCTATACGGGAATCCGGGTGTCTATGCTGAATGAAAATGCCATCACCAGCAAGGGCAAGGTCTATAAGATTGAGGATGAGAGTGATGTGATTTCCGTGACAGTCAGCGCCAAGCGCTCTGTGCACCGGAATCTGACCAGTGCAGATTTTATCGCCACTGCGGATATGGAAAAGGATATTCAGTTTGATAACCTGATTGCCATCCATGTGACCTGTACCAACAGATATGTGAATGCTTCGGATATTAAGAAAAGCAGAAACAACGTGAAGGTGAGCATTGAAGACTCAGCCACCGAGGAATTCAATGTGGTGGTGAAATCCAGGGGAACGCCGGGGAGCGGTTATGTGGTGGGAGAGATGATTCCAGAGCAGCGGGTAATTAAGGTTACCGGTCCGGCTTCTATTATTGAGAGAATCAAACGCATTGAGGCTGAGGTGGATGTGACAGGACGCACGGCAGACGATACCGTGGTTTGCAATCTGAATGTTTTGAACACGGACGGAGATCAGCTGGATACCACCTATCTTCAGTACAATGGAAAGTCCTCCGGTATGGCAGTAAAGATTAACATGTTAAAAACCAAGGAGGTTTCCCTGCGATTTGGAGTATCTGGTACCGTGGGAACCGGGGCCGTTTACAGGGGCATAAGCTTCAAGCCAGAGACCATTGAGATCGCAGGCACCGTGGAGGCTCTTCAGGGCTTGACTTCTATTAACATACCAGATGAAGCAGTGAATATCGACGGGTTTACGGAGACCCAGACAGTAGAAATCAGTCTGAGTCAGTACCTGCCAGAGAATATCCGATTGGTGGATGAGGCGGCGGACGGAATTGCAGTCGTCATGGTGGAGATTGAGAAAATGCAGACCATGGATGTGACGATTCCCATCTCTCAAGTGGCGCTCACAGGAATTCCCAGAGGCTATAGCGTGGACTTTGGGGAGCTTACGGAGGTTTCCCTGGGCATCAGCGGCTTGCAGGAGGATCTGGAGGAACTGAATACGGATGATATTATAGCCATCCTGCGGGTATCCGGAAGCAATAAGCCTGGAATGTATACAGGAAGGCTGGAGATACATACGCCCGAGAAATACCATGTGGATGGGGAGGTTTCCGTGGAGTATGAACTGCTGAAGGGAAACAGCGGCCTTGGAAATTCCCAGTTGCCGGATCTGGATACAGAAGATACCGATCAAAATGAGACCGGAAGTGGCGGCAGTACGGGAAACACCGGTGAAAACGGTGGCAATACAGGAAGTGCTAGCGGAAGCGGTACAGGTAGTACCGATGGAAGCGGAAGTGGCACGGGAGGCGCTGGTGAAAATGGTGGCAGTGGAGGAAGCGCTGATGGAAGTGGTACAGAAAGCACTGGTGGGAGTACAGGAGGTACTGGCGGCAGTGGAGGAAGCAGTACGGGGAGTACCGGCGGAAGTGGTAGCGACAGGGAAGGCACCGGCGAAAGTGCAGATGGAAACAGGAGCAATGACAGTAGAACCGGTGAAAATGCGGATAAAAGCGGCGCCGAGATAGTTGGTTGAAGTTATAAGAATTGGGGAAGTATAAAAGGTGAGCAAAGGATATAAGAACGGGAGGTTTTACTATGGTAAGCAAAAAAGTAGTCATCAAGAATCCGACAGGCCTGCATCTGCGTCCCGCGGGAATATTGTGCAAGACTGCCATGCAGTTTAAGTCCCTGATTACCTTTACCTTTGGGGATACCACGGCCAATGCCAAGAGTGTTTTAAGCGTGCTGGGGGCATGTGTCAAATCTGGCGATGAGATAGAGATGATTTGCAGTGGCGCAGATGAAGAGCTGGCGCTAAAAACCCTGGTGGATGCCATAGAGAGTGGTCTGGGCGAATAGGGAGCCTGGAATTGCGGGTCTTGTATTGTGATAGAAATTGGAACAAAGGATGATGGGGGTACAGGCAGACTGGAGAAATTCTGGCCTGCCTGTTACCAGTCTGTAAAAACCAGAGGCAGCGGAGGTTAGAATGGAGAGAATAAAAAGGTGGACCATGTGGCTTGGCAGAAACCGGAAAAAGTGTCTGGAAGGATATCTGTTTTTGGCACTTCTGTATCTGGCTGTGAGTATTGCCATCCCCCATGATAAGCTGATTGCAAAGGGGCTGGAGGGAGTGGGAAAGCCCTCGCTGGCTCTGAAAACACAGGAGATTACGGACGAATCGACGTTGACCTTTCGCTATGAGGTAGAGGGGGAGATCCTGGAGGATATCTCCTTTTATTTTACTGCTGGGGGTCAGACCTTTACGCAGGGGTCTCTGGTGCTGGAGGCCCGAGATGGGGATACTGGGGAGCTGCTGGGGCAGGAGCGCCATATGCTGGCAGATCTGAAGGAGGAGGCCTTTCTGGGGGTTTCTCTGGGGCAGGACTACCAGGAGGGAACCATTCAGGTGGAGATCCGGGCGGAGGATACCACGAAAGGCCCTTTTATCTGGTTAAACACAGAGGTGGAAACACCTGGGGAGAGTTTTGAAAATGGACAGGCTCTTTCCCGAAATCTGATTTACAATGCCATATACCGGACCCAGGTTCACCAGGTAAAACAGCCACTCATCCGTTTTGCTATGCTGGTACTTCTGGGGCTTATGCTATATGCAGTGTGGGAGAGGGAGACCCAGCACCAGGAGGCCGGGGACGTTAAGACCGAAGAGCTGGGGCGGCTTGGCCGTGGTATGGATCGGATGGCCGGATTCTACAACAAATATCGGCTGCTTTTGGGACTGGGACTGCTTTTAGGTCTGGTGGCAGTGGTGTTTTATCATGTCTATGATGTGCAGATTCGAAAGGCTATGAACACCACCCAGCGAGTGGCTGTTATGCGGGATAATCAGGAGGTTTTGCCAATTACCCAAGAGAGTGCCCATCTGGAGCAGCGCTATGTGACAGAGGAGGAGGAGCTGGTGGGCCTGGGGGTTCGCATGGATTTGCCGGAGGACTTTGTGCCTGTCGGTACCATTACTGCCTCTGTTTCCCATGTAAACACAGGGGAGCGGCTCTGCACCGCCCAGGTGGCCGCAGGAGATCTGCTGGACGGACAATATGTGGGACTGATCTTTGATAACTCTCAGAAGGGTATCAGGGGGCATGAATTTGTCGTCGAACTGGAGTTCTCTCCTGAGCTGTGGGACAGTGGCCTGTGTGTGTTTGTGACTCCGGAAGGATATTATGAGAAGAATACTTTGCTGGTAAACGGGGAGGAAAGCGCCCGACGGCTGAGTATGAATGCACATGTATACTTTAATCTCTTTCTGAAAAAATACTTTTTTGCCATGTTTGCCTTTTTTGAGCTGGCGGCTCTTGCCTTTTACTGGGCTTTGTTTATACGCCGATGGCCTATGGAAAGGGTATTTCTCTTGACGATTTTGAGCCTGGGGGTGGTGTATAATGTTCTCCTTGTGCCCTATATGACCCCAGATGAAAAGTACCATATTGATATGAGTTATCGCCATTCCAATGCACTTCTGGGGATTGAGTCGGCAGGAGAAAATAAATGCTATAAGCGGGCGGATGACGCCAAGATTTCCTTTACTTCGGAGCCCAGCCTGACCAATTATAAGCAGGTTTATGATGGCCTTTTTTCCCTGGTAGAGGATGACAGGCTGGTGGAGGCGGAAGCCACCTCTGACACCCAGGCGCCCCTGGTGGTGTACTTGCCTGCGGTGTTGGGTATGACCCTGGCCCGGCTTTTGCATCTGGGGACAGTTCCCATGCTGCTGCTGGCCCGTTGGTGTAGCCTTCTGTTTTTTGCTCTGTTGGTTTACTGGGGAATGAAAAAGCTTCCCTTTGGCAAAATCACTTTGTTTTTAGTGGCAATTCTGCCTATGAATTTGCAGCAGTGTACCTCCTTTTCTTATGATGCGGTGATCAGTGGCGTGATCATCCTGTACACCTGCTGGTGTCTGGCTCTGGCCTATGGGGAGGAGATGGTGAAACCCAGGGACATGCTGCTTCTGGGAGCTTTGGCGATTGTGATGATCTATGGAAAGAGCGGCGTGTATCTTCCCATCTGCCTTTTAGCCCTGTTGATTCCTGCCAGACGATTCCGGGGAAAGCGGGTGCAGCTGTTTTCCATGGTGGGGTTAATTTTGTTGCCAGTGCTGAGCTTTCTCAATCGGAACACAGCCACAGTAAGCCAGATTGTAACCACCACGGAGGCCACCAGCACGGTGGGTTCCTCCACCACGGCAGGCTATACCATCGGCTATTTTCTGCAAGATCCTCTGGCCTTTGTATCCATGATGATGAGCACCATCACGGACAAGCTGGGGTTTTATCTCCAGTCTTTGGTAGGGCAGAAGATGGGATGGGTGGAGATTGAGATTTCTGAGGCGATTCCCATTCTGTTTTTGATTTTGCTGGTGCTGTCTGTGTGCAAGACCAGGGAGGAGCCCTTCTATGTGAAAGCCTGGCAGAAATGGTGGGTGGCGCTGGTGTGTGGAGCCAGCTTTGGCATTATTTTGGTGGGAATGCTGCTCACCTGGACGCCTATGGGGAATGTGTCTATTGAGGGGGTGCAGGGGCGCTATCTGATTCCCCTGTTGCCGGCCCTGGCCCTGGTGGGGCGCAACCGGCTGCTGTTGTATGAGCGAAGCCCGGAAAGGGGACTGGCTTATACTGCCTTTGTGGGCCAGCTTTTGGCGGTGATGTATTTGATTAAGGCGGTGCTGATTATTCGATAGAAGATACGTCTGTGCAGGAAAAAGATATGGGCCAGGCAGGCCTACGGAGGAGTCACATGGATAAAAAGCGTTTAGCGATAAATATGTCGGCCCAGCTGCTGGTTTTTGTGATAAATCTGGGAATCAGCTTTGTGTTGACCAGTGTGATTGACAGCAATATCAGCGATGGCTACGGGTTTATAAAGACGGCCAATGACATAGTAATCTGGGCCCAAATTGTGGTATCGGCTCTAAACACCATGGCCAGCCGTTTTATTACCATACAGCTGCACAAGCAAAACCACCAAGGGGCCAATGAATATTTTGCTTCCGTGTTTTACGCCAATCTGATGATGGCTGGTATTTTTCTCATTCCTGCTGTTTGCGTGGTACTTTTTTTGAACCAGCTTCTCCAGGTGCCAGGGGAGATTCTTCGGGATGTACAGCTCCTTTGGGGATTTGTTTTTCTGAACTTTTTTGTGAGTATTACCACTTCGGTTTTTGGAGTCACCACGTACAGCCTGAATCGGCTGGAGCTAACTTCCCTGGCAACCATTGTGTCGGAGCTTAGTAGAGTGCTGCTTTTGTTTATTACCTACCGTTTTTTTCCGGCCTATCTGTGGTATGTGGGCTTGGGCTCTGTGGTTGCCACCGGGATTGTGGCAGTGGCCAATTTCCGGTTCACCCGCCGGTTACTGCCCCAGATTCAAATCCGCAGAGACAGCTTTCGCTGGGACAAGGTGCGGGAGCTAATCTCCCTGGGGGCCTGGAATTCCGTGACCAGGCTGGGGCAGGTTTTGCTGGACGGTCTGGACACCTTTATTGCCAATGTGTTTATCAGCGCTGCTGCCATGAATTCTCTGGCCATCGCTAAACAGATCCCCACCATGCTCTCCTCCCTGATGGGAACTGTGGTGGGTGTTTTCACTCCCAGCATAACCATTGCCTATGCCCGGGAGGATAAACAGGAGCTGTTGGATGTGATCAAAAGCTCCAACCGGATTATGATTTTTATGATGAGTATTCCCATTGCGTTTGTGGTAGCCTATGGAAGAGTGTTCTTTTCTCTGTGGATGCACTGGAGGCAGGATCAAGAACTGTTATACCGGCTGGCGGTGCTGTCCATGGCTGTTCTTTTTGTCAGCGCCAGCATTCAGGTGCTGTATCATGTATTTATCATCACCAAAAAGGTGCGGGTGAATTCTCTGGTGATGGTGGGCAGCGGAGCCCTGACCACGGCCATTGTGTTTGGGCTTTTGCAGGTGACGGACCTGGGATTGTATGCCATTGCGGGTGTGAGCACGGTTATCGGGCTTATCCGAAATCTGACCTTTACCCCCATTTATGCGGCCCGGTGTCTGGATCTGAAATGGAATTATTTTTACGGGGATATCTTTATGGGCCTTTTGTCCATTGGATGTATCTGGCTTCTGGGTGTGCTGTCCCAGCAGCTGTTTCCCATTCACAGCTGGGCAGGATTGTTCCTGGTGGGCTGTAGCACGGGTGTGGTGGCCCTGGGCGTGAATTTTTTTATTGTGCTTGGAAAAAGTGAGCGGGAAATGATTTTTGGAAAGCTAAAGGAAAAGCTGGGCCGACAGGCAAGGGAGTGAGGTAACAGATGAAGGAATTGGCAGTGCGGGCGGCTTTTACTCTGCCCCGAATACTCTGGTGGAAATGTAGATACAGAGGGCGGCTATCCCTGCCCTGGGTGCAGGCTCTTGGAAAGCATGGGGAGCTTCACATGGATAAAAAAGGACGGCTGTCTCTGGGAAAGGAGACTGTATCCCGGTTTGGCCTTTTCCTCCGGGTAGAAGGGGGAGAGCTTTCCATCGGCGATAAATGTTTTTTTAATACCCAGGTAAGCATTACCTGTATGGAAAAAATTTCCATTGGAGACAGATGCCAGATTGCCAATCATGTGGTGATCGTGGATCATGACCATGATTACCAGGCTGGATGGGGGCACTACCAGACGGCGCCAGTGACCATTGGAAGCGATGTGTGGATTGGGGCCAATGTGGTTATCTTAAAGGGGAGCATCATCGGGGACGGCGCGGTAATTGCAGCGGGAACTGTGGTGAGAGGACATGTAAAACCCTGTCATCTTTATCTGGGAATCCATAGGCCCCAGCGTCCTCTGGAGACGGGAGAGAAGGTGGGGCAGCTATGATCAGTATCATTGTCCCTGTCTATAACAGTGAAAAAACCCTGGCCCGCTGTGTAAAAAGCCTGCAATCCCAGAGGGAGGAGGAGCTGGAGATTCTTCTGGTGGATGATGGGTCCCCGGATGGCTGTCCGGCTCTCTGCGATAGCTTTTCTAGAAAGGATCCCCGGATACGTGTGATTCACAAGGAAAATGGAGGGGTATCCTCAGCTCGCAATGCGGGCCTCCAGGCTGCGATAGGAACGTATGTTCAGTTTGTGGACAGTGATGACTATGTGGAGCCGGATTATTGCCATGCCATGCGCCTGGCTTTGGAAAACAGCGGGAGTTGGATGGCTATTTGTGGATATCACCATCATTATGTGGGGGATGATGTGGAAAAGCTGCCCGGGAGTGGGCAAACGCTTTTGGAATTGTATGGGAAGGGGTTCCTGAATATGCCCTGGAACAAGCTGTTTTTGCGGGAGATGGCGGGAAGCTTTCCGGAGGATTTAAGCCTGGGAGAGGATTTGCTCTTTAATTTACAGTATCTGAAAACTTCCAGAGGAGCTGGGAAAGAAAAGGAAATCTCTGGGGGAAAAGAAGCTGTGACGCTGGTGGAGAGACCTCTCTATCATTACTTCCAGGAAGAAACAGGCCAAAACTTATCGGACAAAAAGCGGCAGGATAAGCTTAAGTTGGCAAAGCGTATCCGGAGGGAGGCGGAGAAATTTTTTCTGGAGGAAGCGGCGGGACATTTGACGGAGGACAAAAAGCGGGATATTCAAAGGGTGGTGGAAACCCGTTTTCTGTGCGAATGTTTGGATGATGTGGGACGGTTGCCTTTTGACAGAGAGATGGGAGGAGAGCAAAAGCGGGCGGAAATCCGCAAGCTCTGCCAGGATACACAGGTGCGCCGGGCCTGCCAGCTGGGAGCTCCGGAACCCTTGGACTACCGGATACTCCAGTGGAGTATGGGACGTGGGCTGGTAAGGCTTACCTGGTGTTTAAGCTTTTTGCGCAGTCTTGCCGTTTGCCTGAAACGAAGAACCAGGTAGACTGTTCTATACGGAAAGATAAATAAACTGTAAAAATTTGGAAAGGATGTCCTGGAATGAAGGAGCTGGTATCAGTAATTATTCCCGTTTATAAGGTGGAGACTTATCTGGAGCGCTGTGTGGATTCCGTACTGGCTCAGACCTATGAAAATCTGGAGATTCTCCTGGTGGACGATGGATCGCCGGATGGTTGCCCGGCTCTCTGCGATAAATATGCGGCCGCAGACTCCCGGGTGCGGGTGATTCACCAGGAGAATATGGGGCTCTCCGGAGCCCGAAATGCGGGAATCGACCAGGCGCAGGGAAGCTATCTTTCCTTTATCGATTCGGATGATTATGTGGCACCGGATTTTATAGAAAGCCTTTACGAGGCCTGTGTAAGCACCGGCAGTCAATTAAGCCTGTGCCGATGGATGTATGTGCATGGGGAGGAGCTGCCCCGGGAAGAGGCAAAGACGGCTGGATGTAAGACCACAGAGGGTGGAGGGGAAGAGGGGCTTCGGGTTTATAGCCGCCGGGAATTGATGGAAATGCTGTATGATCCGGATGGGGCGTATTTTGTGGTGGCCTGGAACAAACTGTATCGCCGGGAGCTTTTTGGGGAAATTCGGTATCCTCTGGGACAGATTCATGAGGATGAGGCCACTACCTACAAGCTGTTTCACCGGGCTGCCCAGGGAGCGTTTGTGGATCGGCCGCTGTATGGCTATTTTGTGGCGCCCAGCAGCATTACCCGGGGCTTTAACCCTCGCCGCTTGGACTGGATCACCGGGGTAAAAGAGCGGTTGGACTTTTTTGAGAAGAATGGATATACCTGGTTAATGCCCCAGGCGCTACAAGCCTTTGCGGACGGAATGATCGATATTTATTTTGGGCTGGTGGATTATCAACCGGAGAACCGGGAGGACAGGCAACGAATTCGGGAGCTGGTGCGCCAGGGGCAAAAGAGAGTGGGCGCCTATGGCCGCTTTCCCCTTCGGACAGCTGTGGGATATTGGCTTTTTGTCCATGTTCCTGGGATTTACCGGATTCTGCTTGACAGGGTGAAGAGCGAGAATGGAAAGCAGTAAGTATGGCAATGGCTGAGGGGAAAATTGGAAAAACAGGAGCTGAGGATAGAATGGAAACGACGGTCAGTGTGATTGTGCCCATATACAATGTGGAGCATTTGCTGGAGCGCTGTGTGGACAGCATTTTGGAGCAGACGAAGAAGGATTTGGAGATAATCCTGGTGGACGACGGTTCCACGGACGGCTCCGGACGGCTCTGCGATCTTTATGCCCAGAGGGATAGGCGGATTCAGGTGCTCCACAAGGAGAATGGGGGGCTTACTTCGGCATGGAAGGCAGGACTTGGCCTTGCCACCAGCTGTTATGTGGGGTTTGTGGACAGCGATGACTGGATTGACCCAGACATGTATGAGCGCATGTATGAGATGGCTTTGGCGGAGAACGCGGATATGGTGGTGTGTGGCCTGGTATATGAGTTTCAGGACCCCAAGATCCCCAAGCGCCAGGAGGGCTCCAATTTTCGTCGGAAAATCTATGAGCGAGAGGACCTGGAGAAAATTTTTCCCCGGCTAATCAATGACGGACACTTTTTCGGGCGGACCATTCAACCGGCCCGGGTGACAAAGCTTTACCGGAGGTTGCTCCTTAAGCAGAATCTACAGTTTTGCAGTGATAAGGTTTCTGTGGGGGAGGATATGCAGATTACCTTTCCCGTTCTTTTGGATGTGGGAAAGCTTTGCGTTCTCCTGGACTTTTATCCTTATCACTACTGGATTACCGAAAGTTCCATGACAGGAAAGCATGACAGCGCCTATCTGGAGAAGGTGAAACGAATTACCCGGCAGCTGTACCGCATTAGCGATGCAAAAAAGGTCTATGATTTTAAGCCCCAGATACGCAATGACTTTCTCAGTCTTTCCGTGTTGGCGGTGAAAAATGAAATCTACAGGAATTATCGGGCCGGGAGAAGGGTTGTAGTGGAAAATGTGCGTCAGATCTGTGAGGATTCTATGGTTAGGGAGGCGCTGGCCGGTCATACCATGGATCAACTGTCCTTTTCCATTCGATTGTACCTGTATTTGATGCGTCGGCGCCATTACCGGTTGTGCTATTGGATGGTGCTGGTGTTTTTCAAGATGCAGTATTACCTGGGCAGAGAGTATAAGAGACAGTGAAAATTGGGAAATTTTTTCTGCTAAAATGTGAGAAAATATTTAAAATGTCTATACAAATCAGGGAGAGGTATGCTATAATACGGATAATTTAAAGGACGGACAACAGGAAGCGGGGGCAGTGTATGAAGGATTGGCGGGAGCAGGAGCTGATGAATCAGCTGAGGATTAAAGGGAAGCTTGAGCTGGGGGAAGTGGTTGAATTGCTTCAGGTGTCAGAATCCACCGCCCGGCGGTTGTTCTCCCGGTTGGAGGAGGAGGGAAAGATTATCCGGGTTTACGGAGGCATTCAGCTGTCGGCCAAAAACCCGGCGGAATATTCCTTTGAGCGGGTGGCACAGAATAATATTGAGGAAAAGCGGGCCATTGCCGCGGCAGCTGTGGGGCTTTTGCGGGACGGGGATACGATTTTTTGCGATTCAGGGACCACAGTGCTTTGCTTCTGTATGGAGATCGTGCGCCGGATACATGAGAGACCTTTGAATATCCAGGTGTTTACCAATTCTCTAGCCATTTTGGAGGTGCTGTCTCCCTATTTACCTGTGGTGATGCTGGGCGGGGAGTACCGGCCTCACCGGAAGGATTTCAGCGGCTATCTGGCGGAGATTGCTCTGTCCCGGATTCACACGGACAGGTGCTTTATCGGTACAGATGGCTATGACGGAAAGAAGTATCTCACCACAACAGATTTTGATACGGCTCGCCTGGCAGAAATTGCCATCAGCAACTCGGATATGACGGTGATTCTGTGTGATTCTAGCAAATTTGCGGAGTGTGAGCCTATTGGGTATGCGGAGATTGGCTGTGTGGATCTGCTGGTGACAGATAGTGGCCTTGATCCGGTCATACGAGGGCAGCTGGAAGGATTTCCTAGCAGACTCATGTGCGTGGATATGGAAAAGTGGAGAAAGGAAAACCCCTAGGGAGGGGGCAGGCTGTAGAAGGTTGCACAGGAAGTGTAACAGAATCATCCAAACAGATGGTTTTGTTACACTTCCTTTTTTAGATAAGATTCTCTTTCATAAGTGGCAGACCATGTGGGCCAGCGCCCTCACCGCAGGAACTCTGCCCGACAAGTGGGTGCTCCATAGTCTTTGGGAACAGAAGCCATATGGATGTATCCTTGGTAGGAGCAGCCTATTTCTGTGCCCAGGCGCTAGGAGTGGGAGGGAATTTTCATTTGTAAGTTTTGCATTCCTAGCAAAAGTTGCAAATTTGAAACTGTCATTTTTGAGCAGAAATATGACAGAATCAGTCAAATATTCAGTTGACAAATGAAAGAAAAAATTGTATTATATAAACTATATAAAGTAAGTTTCTTTTATTGACGGAAAATTTTGTATTTTCAGAAAAATACGGGTTTTATCAGAGAAAATTTTCGGAACAGAGAGGAGTTCCGAAATATGTACGGGTGAGGCATACAGATGGAAAAATATCTTTTGGGCATTGATGTGGGAACCACAGGGACGAAAACCATTCTGTTTTCTACAGAGCGGGGAATGATTGCCGGAGATTATATGGCCTACGGGCTGAAGGCTCCCAAGGTGGGGTACAGTGAGCAGGACGCCCGGGACTGGTGGAGGGCTGTGGTGAAAACTGTCCGCACCGTCTGTGGGGATCTTAAAAATCCGGAGCAGGTGGAGGCTATTTCCCTCTCCCTGCAGGGAGGGACCATGGTGCCTGTGGATAAGAATTTGGAGCCTCTGCGGCCGGCTATTGTGTGGAATGATGGCCGGTGTCAGCAGGAAGCGGAGGATTTTGCCCGGGAGTTTGGAGAGAGCTATTTTTATGAGAAGTGTGGCTGGAAATTAAGTAACGGACTCAACGCCCTGGAGATTCTGTGGATTTCCCGCCATGAGCCGGAGCTATTTGCCAAGACAGCCTATTTTCTGTCTGTACCAGACTATGTGTCTGCCAAAATGACAGGGATTCCGGCGGTGGATCTCTCTGATGCGGGGATTAATCAGCTGGCAGATATACAAGAGGGTAATTATGATTCCAGAATATTGGAATTTATCGGTATCCGAGAGGAGCAGCTGGGAAAGATTGTTCACTCTGGCCAGGTGATTGGACCATTGACCCGGGAGGCAGCCTTGGAGCTGGGACTTACAGAGCACACGGTGTTGGTGGCTGGGGCTCATGATCAGTATGCGGTGGCCGTAGGCGCCGGGTGTAACCAGGCAGGGGATATTTTGATCGGAACGGGAACAGCCTGGGTGGTGACGGCTCTGGCCCGGGAGATTGATTTTGCCCATGGATTTTCCCAGTCTGCGTCGGCGGTGGAGGGTCTCTGGGGTTCTCTGGTTTCCATGACCACCGGCGGCGTGTGTCTGGAATGGTTCCGGAAAAACCTGGCTCTTGGGGAGCAGGAGGAGCCCTTAACCTATGAGCGGATCAATGAGATGGCAGAAAAGAGCGGGATTGGCGCCAGGGGGGTCACCTTCTATCCCTATTTTACCGGATGCAGCTTTCCTCTACGGGAGCGGGCGTCCAAGGCCACGCTTTTAGGATTGGATTTATCCCATGACCGATTTGATGTGGCTCGTGCCATATTGGAGGGAGTGGCTTTCCAGATTGTGTGGATTTTGGAGAGTTTCCAGGAGAAATTCCCCACCTCCAGTCTGAAGCTGGCAGGGGGAGCCACCAAGAGTTCTCTGTGGTGCCAGATTATCGCGGATATTTCCGGACTTCCTGTGCGGGTGCCGGCAGTGGCAGATCTGGCCTGTGTGGGAGCAGCAGTTCTGGCTGGCACAGGCAGTGGTGTATTTGGGGATGCGGGGGAAGGCTATAAATGTCTGGCTGTAGAGGAGCGGGAGATTCTTCCTGATCCGGAGCATGTGAAAGCATATGCAAAGCTATTTGCTTCCTATAAAAGGGGGGCAAAGGAGCTGAGTATGTTTTATAAAAACTATTTACAAGGGAGGGAGAGTGTCGAAAGCTGACACTGCCAAAGGATCACAAGTCACCAGGTGGGTGACAAAAGAAATGGAGGGAAAGGTATGAGGAAAATGAGGAAGATGCTGGCATTATTGTTGTGTGCGGGGATGATTCTGGGGGGAATATCCGCATGTGGCTCTAAGGAGACACCTACACAGGCGCCAGCCCAGGAGGGGAGCAAGACAGAGGAGCCGGCAGCTACTCCGGCCGCAGACGGGGAGGAGCATGAAAATGTAACTTTGGAAGTCTGTATTGTACAGCCGGACTGGTCAGATGCCTGGGACGAAATGGAAAAGAAATTTGAGGATGAATATCCCTGGATTGATGTGGTTTCCGTAGGCGTACAGGAGAATCAGGGGGAATTTTTAACTACCCGGGCGACAGCCAACGATTTGCCGGCTATCACCCAGATTAACAACAATCCCAGCGTTCGGGCTCTGTGCGAGGAAGGAAAGATTTTGGATGCCAGCGGTTTCTCCGTGTCAGCCAATGTTCCCGATTCCTACAAGGATGCCTATACCTATAACGGGGTATTTATGGGTATCACCCAGGGCGCAGCTTTTACGGTGCTGTTCCTGAACATGGATATTTTAAAGCAGGCAGGCTGGGAAACACCGCCTACCAATTTTGATGAGTTGATTCAGTGCTGTGAGGATATTGAGGCCAAGACGGATGTGGCTGCTATCACCGTAGCTGCCAACAAGACCACCAACTGCTGGATGGTATGGGAAGGCATTTTGGCCAATGTATATGGCGACGAGCTGGGCTTTGGGGTGTACGATGAGCAGATCAAGGATGGAACCTTTGATTTTGCCAAGAATCCCAGAGCTACAGAGATGCTGGCTGCGATTTCCAGCCATATGATGACTGGCACCTCCAGCATGACAGAGGATGACGTAACGGCCGCATTTGCAGATGGCGCCGTGGCTATGGCTATTGCCGGTAACTGGACTGCAGCCAATATCTGTGACGCCATTGGCGAGGCAGCTGGTGATCCGTCAGCCGCTGCTGCTGTGCTGGTTCCCTTTAACGAAGCAGGCAAAGATCCCTGGATTTCCGTATCCCCTGAGGATGCCTTTGCATGCACCGTGCAGGAGGATGCCAATGTAGCGGAAGCTGCCAAGGTTTTCTATGAGTGGGTATTCCAGCCGGATAACTTCAAGATTATCCAGAATGCAAGAGGGACTGTGCCCGTACTGACGAATATGACGGATGAGCATATTGTTCTCCCGGATGCAGTGGCGGAAATCGTGCCGGCCATGAATGCAGCCCAGTATGTAATGATGAGCTTTAACCTGCTGACCAGCGAGTTTTATGACAGTTCCTGCACAGCTTTGAAGGATGTATATTCCGGAAATATGAAGGCAGAGGATGCAGTGGCCAGCATGGCAGACACTTTAAAGGAGAGTCATCTGAATTAGTACGCCCGGGGTATGGGAAATTTTAGAAAGTAGGAGATAGGAAGAGGGCGTCTCAAAGGCCAGCCTTTTGGGGCGCCCTTCTGTTTAGATAATTTTGGAATGGGGTGTACTATGAAGAAAAAGATGACCTTTGAAAGAAAGCGCACGATTACAGGCGCTTGCTTTTTACTCCCTTCCGCGGTTTTATGCCTGATTTTTATCATTGTGCCGCTGATTGATATTTTCCGGTACAGCGTGTATGAATGGAATGGGATTGGCAGCAACATGAAGTTTGTGGGGCTGGCTAATTTTCTCAGGCTGCCTTCCACGGAGGGCTTTTGGGAGATGGCAAAAGCCACAGTGATATATGTGGTGGGGGATACGATTCTGGTGATTGTAATTGCCTTTTTGCTGGCGCTGGTGCTGGATTTGAAGGGGAAGGGCCGGATCAACCGGAACTTTCTGCGGGCTATGTGGTTTGTGCCCTGCCTGCTCAGCGGTGCCATTGTAGGTATCCTGTGGCGGATTATGTACAACTATAACAATGGTTTGGTTAATACCCTGATAGGGTATTTGAATTTGCCCAAAGTAAACTGGCTGGAAACCTATGGTGTGACTATGGGTGCGGTGATTGTGGCGTCAGTCTGGTGTCAAATTGGCATGTGTACCATTATTTTTCTGGCCGGGCTGCAAAGCATTCCCGAGGATCTTCTGGAGGTGGCCAGGATTGATGGGGCCAACTATTTTCAGCAGCTGCGCAAAATTGTCATTCCTATGATGGCATCTTCCATTACCATCAATGTGATTACCACGACCATTGCAGCCTTTAAGGCCTACGAGCTGCCCTTCCTGGTGTCCAACGGATTGCCTGGGTATTCCACCCGGCTTTTGACCCAGAGAATTTATTTTTATGGTTTTAGAGCCATGGATTACGGCACGGCCTCAGCCTTGTCGGTGGTGTTGATTATTATAATCACCCTTATATCCCTGTTGCAGCTGGTAGTGCTGAAGAGAAGGGAGGATATCTACTGATGAAGGGAAAACGGATTCGGATATTAATAAGTGAGATCCTCTTTTTACTGCTGACAATTATCTGCTGGATACCTATTTATTATTTTGTTATCGGAGCCTTTAAGGAACGCCGGGATATTGTGAAATATCCCCTGAAAGTATCCCCGGATTTGTTTACGGTGGAGAATTTCACCTATGTGTGGAAGAAAATGGATTTCCTGAAAACTTTGGGAAACACGGCTTTTATCACGGTGATGGCTCTGGTGATCGTGATTGTCTGTAGCGCCCTGGCCGGCTTTGCCATTGCCCGGATTCGGCGGCGAATGTTTCAGGTGTATTATTCCCTGTTGGTTGCCTTAATGGTAGTGCCCTTTATTGGCTGTGTGATTTCTCTGGTGGTGTTGTCCAACAGGATGAACCTTTACAACAGCCTCTGGGGCTGTGTGCTTATCCAGGCTGCCTGGAATATGCCTTTTGCAGTGTTTCTGTATACAGGCTTTATGGGAGGACTTCCCAAGGAGCTGGAGGAGGCGGCTTACATAGATGGGTGTAGTACGGTTCAGGTGTTTGCCCGGATCTTTCTGCCCTTGCAGGCGCCGGTGACAGCCACCTGCTGTATCCGCTGTGGCATCGGCATGTGGAACGACTATTTGGTGAGTAATTCCCTGCTGAACAGCGCACGGACACCCACCCTGATGGTAGGTATCCAACAGTTTTTCGGAGCCTATGTGAGTGAGTATGGCTATGCCTTTGCGGGGATTATTCTGGCATCTCTGCCCATTTTGGTGATGTTTGTATTTTTGCAGAAGTATTTTATCAAGGGTCTGGTGGCAGGTGCGGTGAAGGGTTAATCGTGGTCTGTTCAGATATTATAGAAAAGAGAGGAGAGTTGAGAGAATTGGCACTGTTTGAGGTGAAGGAGTATGACCGGCAGATTTATGAGGAAGAGCTGCGGGATTTTCTGCCAAACAAGATGATTGATATTCACACTCATATTTGGCTGAAGGGCTTACGGCGCCCCAAGCCCCTGGCGCCGGGGGAGGTAAAGCGGTCCGTGACCTGGCCTTCTCTGGTAGCGGAGGACAACAGCGTGGAGGATCTCCAGGAGACCTACCGCCTTTTGTTTCCGGGAAAAGAGGTTACGCCCCTTATGTTTACCAGCGGGGAGCGGGAGGCCCTTCCGGATCTGAATGTATATGTGAAGGAGAGTGCGGCCAAAACTGGATACCCTGCCCTGTATTATTCCCGGCCAGAGGAGAGCGCAGAGGAGATCGAGCAGAAAATCCGGGAAGGCGGTTTTTTGGGGCTCAAATCTTATCTGAATCTGGCGCCCTGGTATCTCCCGGAGAGGGAGATCCGGATCTTTGACTTTTTCCCCAGGCATCAGCTGAAAAAAGTCAATGAGATGAAGGCGATTGTCATGTTACATATTCCCCGGGACGGAAGGCTGAAGGACCCGGTGAACTTGGCCCAGATTCGGGAGCTGAAACAGGAATTTCCGGATATCCGGTTGATTATCGCTCATATTGGCAGGGCCTATGTACAGAGTGACGTGGGAAATGCCTTTGAGGAGCTCTCCCAATGTACGGATTTGCTGTTTGATTTCTGTGCTAACTGTTGTGAATATGCTATTACCAAAATGCTGGAGGCTGTGGGGCCCAAGCGGGTGATGTTTGGCAGCGATATGCCTATTTTGCGCATGCGGACCCACCGCATTGAGGAGAACGGCACCTATATTAACCTGATTCCCCCGGGACTCTACGGAGATCCCTCCCAGGACAGACACTTAAGGGAGGTGTCGGAGGAGGAGGCCAAGAAGATTACCTTCTTTATGTATGAGGAGATCCTGGCCTTTAAGCGGGCGGCTAAAACGGTAGGGCTGACAAAGGCGGATATTGAGGATGCCTTTTATCTCAACGCCAAGAAGGTGATTGACGGCGCCCGGCAGGACATTTACGGGGCGTAGGGGAAATTAAAACAACATACAGACAGGAAAGAGCAATGTAGCAGTGCAGTAAAAAATATGAAACAGGAGGGAACAATGAAAAAAATAAAAGTGGGTTATCTTCCCCTTTATATTAAATTGTATGATGACAGTAACCCCCATACGCGGGAGCCACTGGTTGCCTATATGAACACCCTGATCAGCATGCTGGAGGGAAATAATCTGGAGGTGGTACGGGCGGATGTGTGCCGGATTAAGCCGGAGTTTGAGGAGGCTGTTCGCATGTTTAATGAGGCGGATGTGGATGCAGTGATCACCCAGCATCTGGCATATTCCCCGTCTCTGGAGTCTATTGAGGCTCTTTTAAAGCTGAAAGCGGAGATTATTGTGCTGGATACCACCCCGGACTATGAGCTGATCTCCATAGCCGGCTATCGGAGTGGCATCAGCCCCAACCATGGAATTCATGGAGTGCAGGATATGTGCAATCTTTTGAAACAAAGGGGCCGTAAATATACCATCTGCGCGGGACATGCCATGCACAGCCAGGTGATTGCAGAGACTGTGGGAATGTGCCGGGCGGCGGCTGTGGCCAAGGCTTATCGCAATGCCCGGGTGGGTTCTGTGGGAGGCTCCTTTGTGGGCATGGGAGATTTCCTGGTGACTCCGGAGCATTATCAGGAGAAAATCGGAGCGCAGGTGTGCTATATGACTCCGGAGGTGGTGGAGCGCTATGTGGCGGCTGTGACTCCGGAGGAGATTGATGAGGAGATCGCTCTGGATAAGGAGCGATTTACCTGGGAGATCAAAAATGAGGAGTGTTACCGGGCGGCCGTGCTCTCCGGTCTGGCCGTGCGCAAGTGGGCGGCAGATGAAAAGCTGACCGCAGCCACGGTGAATTTTCTCACCCTGGATACCTGTGGATTGCCCAAGATGCCTTTTGCAGAATGCTCCAAGATGTTGGCACGGGGTATGGGCTATGCCGGGGAGGGGGACGTGCTCACGGCCGGTCTAGTGGGAGCCCTTCGGAGCGTGTATTACAATACGACCTTTGTGGAGATGTTCTGCCCGGACTGGAAGGAGGATGTGATTCTCCTGAACCACATGGGCGAGGCCAATCTGAACCTGGCGCAATGGAGACCGGTGCTGGCGGATGTGCCCTTTAACTACAATTCTTGCGGAGATACGGCGGCAGCTTACCTGTGCATGCGTCCGGGGAAGGCGGTATATCTGAATTTGGCTCCTATGGGAGAGGGTTTTACCCTGATTCTTACTCCGGTGGAGTTGCTTCCTGAGGGCCTGGAGTTTGGGGCTTATCGCCGTGCTATGCAGGGATGGATGAAGCCCTGTAAGCCGGTGAAGGAGTTCCTGAAGGAATTCTCCATGCTGGGGGGCACCCACCACTCTGCGATGGTATATGATGGATGCCTGGAGGAGCTGGCGGCCTTTGGCAAAATGATGGGCTTTGACGTGGAGATCATTGCGTAAGGCAATACCGGGAACAAAGGGTCCTGGGAGCTGGGAGCAATCCCTGTGAGGCCGGGGCCCTATAACTGAATGGAGACAGAATTTTGTAAGGGAGATAAAAGATGAAGCCTGCAATTCGCACGCCGTACTTTGAGATCGGCGTAAAAAATTATATTTATGGAGATACCGTGCTGGAGTATGCTCTGGCGGCGGATAAAGCGGCAGAGAAGTATGATATTGATGTATTGTTTATTGCGCCTGCCACAGAGATACGAAATATTACCTCTCACACCAAGCATTTGATTGTGTTGGCCCCCTATATGGATACGCTGCGGCCGGGCCGGGGGATGGCGGATATCCTTCCGGAGGGGCTAAAGGCGGCGGGAGCCCAGGGCGTGGTGATCAATCACTGCGAGAAGCCCATGAGCCTTCCGGCTATGAAGGCCACCATTGACCGGGCCAGAGAGCTGGATTTTCTGGTGTTTGCCTGCGCGGATACCATTGATGAGGCCAAGGCCATTGCACAGCTGCATCCGGATATTATCAACCCAGAGCCCTCGGAGCTTATTGGTGGCGCGGGAGGCAAGGTCAGCGACATGAGCTTTGTCATGGATTCCATCCGGGAGATCAAGGCCATCGATCCGTCTATTATGGTGGAGCAGGCGGCAGGCATTACCAATGGAGAACAAGTGTACGCTTTTATTATGGCAGGATCCGAGGCAGCTGGGGCAGCTTCGGGGATTATGAACGCGGCAGATCCCATTGCCATGATTGACGAGATGATCGCCGCTACCAGACGGGCGGCAGACGATTTGGCGGCCAAAGAAAGGGGAAACCTATGATTTACAGAGAAGAATTTCAGGTGCAGTCCAGGGATCATGCCTGTAGCTTTCACGATGTGACAGCCCAGGCAAAGGAAATTGTAAAGCGGTCCGGCATTCAAAATGGCATTGTGGTGGTGTATTCCCATCATACTACCTGCTGTGTGATTACCCAGGAATGCGCCTTTGATATGTCTATGACAGGGCTGGAGACCCTGCAACAGGATTTGGTGGATGTGATGGAGGAGATCATTCCCACCTGTAGACGGGAGGGACAGTACCTGCACCCGGGGCCCAAGGCGCTGGTGTTTGCAGAGGAGCACGGGGAGGACGCCAGAGGCTGTCACAATACGGACGCCCATCTGCGGTCCTCTATAATCGGCCGTAGTGAGACCATTGTGCTCATTGACGGTGAGATGGATTTGGGAGAATTTGGGTTTATTCATTTTATTGATTTTGATCAGACCAGAGCCCGCAAACGAACGGTTCAGGTTATGGTGATGGGGGAATAAGCATGCAAGGAAAGGAACCATATTTCCACACGCGCAATTATGGGTGCCGCATCCGGCATTACTTCTATCATGCCATTGAGATGCTGTCCCTGGAGAATGATCTGATCAAGGTGGTATTGTCCCTGGGCAAGGGGGCAGACATTGTGGAGTTTGTCTGGAAGCAGAAGGATGTGGATTTTATGTGGCATTCCTTCAATGAACAGAAAAATATCAACCACCAGTCCACGGTGGCCAGCGGAGGAGGAAATTTCCTGGATTCCTATGGGGGTGGCTGGCAGGAGCTGTTTCCCACCTATGGAGGAAATACTCTGTACCGGGGCGGGCAGATCGGAGTCCACGGAGAGGCCTGCCTGTATCCCTGGAGCTATGAGGTGCTGCTGGACACGCCGGAGTGTATTTCTGTACACCTTAGCCTTCGAACCATCCGCACGCCCTTTTTGCTGGAAAAGAAGCTGACCCTTCGGGAGCACAGCGGAGAGCTGGCCATAGAGCAGGCCTGCACCAATCTGGGCAGCACTGGGCAGCAGTTTATGTGGGGACATCATCCGGCCTTTGGTTTTCCTTTCCTGGATGAGAGCGTTCGGCTGCGGCTGAAGGGAACGCCCCATGTGCGGGTACCGGCGGAGAATATTGCTCACCGCTGTCCCTTTGACAAGGAGACGGAAGGACCCTGGCCAATGCTCCCCGGGAAGGATGGGAACCTGGTGGATATGAGCCGAGCCTATGATGCAGCGGACCGGCTGTATATGGAATATTGCATCAGTGATCTGGCGGAGGGGGCCTATGAGCTGGTGAATGAAAATCTGGGGCTTGGTATGCGTATGACCTGGGACAAACAGGTGTTCCGGTATCTGTGGATCTGGGGCATGTACTGCGGTCATGAGGAGTATCCCTGGTACGGGCGGGCCTATACCATGGGGGTGGAGCCCTGGTCCTCCATGCCGGGAAGCTACGATGCGGTGCTGAAAAAGGGGGAAGCCCTTTCCCTGGAGCCAGGGGAAACCATGAGGACCTGGCTGAACGCGGAGGCGTTTGTGGAAAAAGAATGACGGTGCCCTTTTTGCCAAAAACAGGTCTGGACAGAACCAGGAGAAAAGGGTAGAATAGAAAACTGAATACAAGAAGAGAAAGCGATGGAACATCGCGGAGGATGAAAATCATGGAAATTACGTTCTGGGCCATGTTTAATCAGATGACAGGCCTGTTTGCGTTACTGCTGATCGGATACTCTATGAACCGGCTGGGGCTTCTGCCCGAACACACGGAGGAGGTGTTATCCAGACTGGTTACCAAGTTGTTTCTTCCCGCTCTGACCATCTATACCTTTATGGAGGAGTGTACGGTGGAGAATCTCAGGACTTACGGGTCCTGGGTGGTATATGGGACCATGTTTGTAGGGGCGTCCATCCTTTTGGCTATCCTTCTGGCTAAGCTTATGGCCAGAAAAAATAGCTACCTGGAGGGGATTTACCGGTATGTGCTGGCCTTTCCCAACACAGGTGGCGTGGGAACTCCCGTTGTTTTGGCGCTTTTTGGAACCGCAGGACTGTTTCAGTATCAGCTTTTTCAGCTGCTGAACGGCATTGCCACCTATGGCTGGGGAATTGTCCAGATGATTCCCAATCCTCCTGCGAGAAAATGGACGGACCATGTGAAAAATATTTGCAATCCGGTGTTTGTATCCACGGCCATAGGAGCGGTTCTGGGGCTTACGGGCGCTATCCGGTACCTGCCTCCTGTGGTACCCTCCACGTTGCAGACCATTGGCGGGGCTTATTCTGTGTTGGCCATGCTGCTGGTGGGCTTTGTACTGGGAGACTACCAGGTAAAGGATATGGTAAATGGTAGGCCCTTCTATGTTGTGAGCCTTCTGCGATTGCTGGCGATCCCCTGTCTGTATCTGGCAGTGCTGCGACTTTTGCATGCGCCCCATATGCTCTGTGTAATGACCTGTCTGGTTTACGCCTGTCCCTGCGGAATGAATACGGTAGTGTATCCGGCGGCCTATGGGCAGGACACCCGGCCGGGAGCCAGCATGATTTTGATCAGCAGCGCTTTATCTATGGTGACCATTCCATGTATTTATATGCTGCTGTAGCGTGGAACCTGTTAAGAAGTGTTGGCAGGCAAAAGCAATGAAAACTTCATCCAGAGAATCGATAAATCCCTCAGCCGTGGTTTTGCGTGGCTGAGGGATATTTATATGGTAGAAAATATGTCCAAATCTTGTAAAATAGAAGTTCGTGGCATATAATAGAAAAACAGGAAGAGAAAAGATATCCGGTTTACAGCCTTAATAAGGATTGATTACGAATTATGTCTTGGAAAATAGGACATGAGTGAAGAAGCGATACAGCAGAAATTTTGAATGAGACAGAAACAACCAGGAGTCAGTAGTATGGGAGACAAAAAGATGATGATAAAAGGAAGAGGATTACCAGGAATTTTGCTGCTTATAAGTTTGTTGCTGCTAACTGGATGCGGCCACAGGGCAGGGCAGCCAGAGTCTCAGGAGGTGGCGCTGACCTTTATCCATGTAGGAAAGGGGGATGCTCTGTTGCTTTCGGTTCCTGGGGATGGATATTATCTGGTGGATACGGGAAAGGAAAAGGATTTTGAAGAAATCCAGGAGGTTTTGGATTGGAAGGGCGTGGAGGAGCTTAAGGGGATTTTTATCAGCCATGGACATAAGGACCACGCAGGGGGACTTAAGCGCATCGTGGAGGAGTACCCTGTGGGATGCGTGTATATGTCCGGGCTTAGGGACCCTTCTTTTCAAAAGATAAATGTGAGAGAGGTAGCCCAGAAGGCCCAGGTGTCAGTGAAGGAGCTGTTTATGGGGGATGTGTTGATGTTGGGGAAGGAGGAATCCGGGGTGCAGGTACAGGTTCTGGGGCCCGAAGAGATAGATGAGGAAAATGAAAACAACAATTCCCTGATTTTGCGGGTGGTTTATAAGGACACGGCCTTTCTGCTTATGGGGGATACGGAGCTTGCCTCCGAGGAGCGTCTCCTGTGCTCCGGCGCAGAGCTTCAGGCTTTTGTGCTTAAGCTTGGGCATCACGGCAAGATGGATGCCACCTCGGAGGAGCTTTTACAGCGGGTTCGTCCTTCCTACGGCATTGTGACAGCCAATCGAAAGAAGGAGGAGGGTGCAGCGGACCCGGCTATGGCAGAGCGCCTTTTGGCTGCTGGCGTGGAGGTGTATTATTCGGAGGGAAAGGTGCGGGCAGTGGACTTTATCTCTGATGGCACCAGAGTGTGGGCAGAAGAGTATTAGCAGCGGCTAAATGCCTGGCTGTGCAGAGCTGTAGGTGAGGAGCGGACAGTTAAGTTCCCCATCCACAGCTCTTTTTTGTGAAATCAAAGGAGGGATCGGTTACTTAGGGAGATTGGACAATATGCTTTTTTATTTCCGGCAAAGTAAAGTAGGTACAGGTAAAGTTCCAGAAGGAAAACCCAAAGAGAATCAGAAAGGGAGCAGAGTAAGGCAGGCTGGTCAGCTCCACCGCCAGGAGAATGATACCAGCCAGCAGACAGAAGATGGTGGACCGCAGGCAGATCACAGAGAGAAACAAACCGTTTTTCAGAAGGCTCCAGGTGGAGAGGGAGACATAGGCCAGCATGACCTGTACATAGCAGAGGGCGCAGTAGAGCAGGAGCAGGGGCAACAGGGAGGCGGAGCACAGCATGGCCAAAAGAAGAGCCTCTTCTGTCTGGGCCGTCTGGTAGAACCAGAATACATAGCCAAAAAGAGCCAGTCCGGCAAGGAGAACCAACCCGGCTTTCAGGGAACACCAGAATTCTGTCCGGAAGATGTGGAGGAAATCTGTCAGCAGATCGTAAGATTTCTCCTCCACCAGACGGATATTCACCCAGGTCATAGCGGTAAGGGCAGCCGGAATCGAGATCACTGGCAGACAACACAGAAGAAAGAGCAGATTTAACTTTAGGAGCTCAAAGCTTTGCGGTAACAGCCTTCTCCAAAAATAAAAACCGTGATACATGGAAAACACTCCCTTCTATTTGTGGGACTTAGACCAGGATCTGTGAAACAAGAGTTCGGGTGGGGCTTACACCAGTTTAATGGGCTCCCAGAACACGTTGGATTCCCGCTGGTTAAGCTTGCCAAGATAGCGGTAAATGGTGGGGACAGAGGTGTTCAGCAGCTGGGCCACAAGGGGGACAGCCCCTTTCAAGGTAAAAATATTGCGCTTGTTTAACTCGGTGATCACCTGGATTTTCTGGTTGGGATTTAAAT
Organism: Lachnospiraceae bacterium; assembly: GCA_022791975.1. Lineage (GTDB taxonomy): Bacteria > Bacillota > Clostridia > Lachnospirales > Lachnospiraceae > RGIG4284. Next base: position 92,758 of record JAAWAC010000041.1, read on the forward strand.
TCTGCCCAGGGTCAATATCCAGATCCTGTAAAAGCTGATAGATTAGCTTGGGAAGGCTGGTCAGGGAAATCTCCGGAATCACAGCCAGTTCCTCTGGCTCAGTCAAAGGGGATACAAGGGGGCGCTCCAGATTTAAAAAGCTTTCCAGAGAGCTTAAAAGCTGCTGCTTGGCCGCGTGATTGGAGGACAGGACAAAGACGCCCTGCATTTGGCTGTCGGAGTCCCGGAAAAAGAACAGATTATGCCGGTAGTCCGGGGTATCGGCACAGAGTACATTGGTTTTGTAAAGCTCCTCCTTGGGCTCCTCTTTCAGGAGCTTATAAGTCAGCTCCGTAAGCTGGTCGATTTCCTGGGGATTCTCATAACCGTAGGAGCAGGCTGTTGCGAGAAGCCCTGGCTTTTCCCATGAATAATAGAGAATCCGGTATGAGGGGCCCAGTGTCAGATGCAGAAATTCGGCAAATTGGCAGATAGACAGCTTCCTTGTAAGTTCCATGAAGTCCTCCTGAATCCTTGTAAAAGGATGATAATAATAAAATAATATTATAATAAAATAAGAGAAAAAGCAAGAAGGAATTTAAAATGTTAATTATGCACAAAAATATAAAAATAAACTTGGTTAATTATACAAATATAATAATATGATAATAAATTATTATTGACATAGGAAAAACATGGGAATATAATGAAAAATAGGAGGACAAACCGAAGGAAGATAAGAAAAAAATATTATATAAGTTGAGAGAGGAGTCATGCATGTCTAATTATTATGAGGATGGGGATGCCTATATTGCCCTTCACTATGGGGAGAATAATAAAGAATATCTGCGGGCCGTTGTTCCGCCCATTTATATGAATTCTCTCCATACCTTTGCGCGGATTGAGGATTATTACAATGTGCCCCAGGGAGCCTATCTCTATGGGAGATACAACAATCCCACAGTGGAGATTGTGGAGCGCAAGATAGCGGCTCTGGAGCAGGGGAAGCGGGCATTTTTATACGCCAGCGGTATGGCGGCTGCCACAGCGGCGGTTATGGCTGTCTGCCGTTCGGGTGACCATGTGGTGTGCGTGCACAATGCCTACGGGCCGCTCCAGAGCTTTTTGATTGACTATTGCAGCAAGGATCTGGATATTACCGTGACCTTTGTGCGGGGAGACAGCATGGAGGAGCTTCGAAAGGCCGTGCAGGACAATACCTCCCTGATGATATTGGAGACGCCGGGATCGGCTACTTTTTCCCTGGTGGATCTGAAGGAGGTTGCAAGGCTAGCAAGGGAAAACCACATTGTCACCTATGTGGACAATTCCTACTGCTCTCCGGAGTTTCAAAAGCCTCTCACCCTTGGTATTGACATGGTTATGCACAGCACCACGAAATATCTGGGAGGCCACAGCGACCTTATCGGCGGCGTGCTGGTAACCTCTCATGAGGGCCTTATGGGGCGGCTGGGACAGCAGCGCCCCTGGTTTGGGGGGATTATGGGGCCCATGGAGGCCTGGCTTTTAATGCGGGGATTGCGAACCCTGCATGTAAGGATGAAACACCATGAGGAGACAGCTCTGGAGATAGCCCGCTCCCTGGAGAAAAATCCCCGGGTGAGAAAAGTTTATTATCCGGGATTGGAGAGCCATCCCCAGTATGAGCTGGCAAAGCGACAGCAGACAGGATCCTCCGGACTTTTAAGCTTTGAGGTGAATGCCTCTCCTGCCAAGGCTGTACAGGTGATCAACCGGCTTCGGGTTTTCCAGATTGGACCCTCCTGGGGTGGGTTTGAATCCCTGGCCATTATGCCGCTTTTGAAAAATACGGACGAATATGCCCAGTGGTATGGGGCGTCCCGGGGCATTATCCGGATACACTGTGGGCTTGAGGGGGCAGGAGTGCTCTTGAAGGATATAGAACAGGCACTGGAGATCATTTCATAGTTCAAGGAGGTTTGCAAATGAAGAATTGGAAAAGAAGAATTGCCCTGCTGTGTGCAGTGAGCATAACAGTAGTTTTATTTGTCGGGTGTGGCCACAATACCGGACAGGAGGAGCCAGTGTCTGCGCCTGGGACAGAGCAGGAAAGCGGCGCCGGAGGCGGGGAGACCATTACGCTGCGGATGATCGATTCTCTGGCCAGTGAATCCAGGACAGCTGCTCTAAAGACCATAATCCAAGCTTATGAGAAGGAGCATTCTCGCATTAAGATCGAGCTTATCTCCCCACCCACGGAAAATGCCGATCAAAAAATTCAGCAGATGCTTATGTCCAATGAACAGCTGGACATCATTGACACGGGAAATGGCTTTCCCGTTTGCTTAAATAATGGATGGGTACAGCCTCTCAACGCCTATCTGGAAGGCTGGGAGGGGATGGACACCCTGTCAGATGCGGCCAAAAGCCGAATGACCATCTATGCCAAAAACGGGACGGATATCTGGTGCATTCCCTACGGCATCTATCAAAAGCTTTTGTTTTACCGGGTGGATCGGTTCCAGGAGGCAGACATTACCCCACCGGAAGTGTGGACCTGGCAGGATGTGTATGAGATTGGAGTAAAGCTTACCCAGCCGGAGAATGGCAAATATGGTTTTGCCTTCCGGGGAGGCACCAGAGGCCAGTTTGAATATGATTATCTGCTGCTCTCCTATCTGGGGGACGATGCGCTTCTGGATAATGAGAGCTACCGGGGCTTTACCAGTGACGGAGGTTCCATCTACCGTCGTCCGGAAGCTTTGGAAGCCCTGGAGTTTTACAAGAAGCTGTATACAGACTGCTCTCCGGAGGATTCTATTTCCTGGGGTTTTACAGAGATGGTACAGGGCTTTATGAGCGGAACCTGCGCCATGCTAATGCAGGATAACGATGTGATACAATCCTGTGAGAGTGGCCTGGACCCTGCTGTGTGGACAGCAGCCATGGTGCCCTTGGGGCCCTCTGGTTATGGAACCCAGTCCTGTGGTTTTGGAGGCTGGGCGCTTACCAGCAAAACAGATCATCCGGAGGAGGCTGCGGACTTCCTGAAATATTTGTCTTCGGCGGAGAATAACGGCTATTTCTGTGAACAGACCGGATTGCTCCCCATTCACACCACCACTTTGGAGAGCAATGCATACTTTTCCAGTGGGGTATACAATGTGTTCAACGACATGGATGCCATCAGCGAGAAGTACCGGATCTTTCAGAGCTGGGGGGTGGATTACACCTTTGCAGCCACCTTTGGGACAGATCGGGATGAGTATCTGCAAAAATATCTAAAAGATCAGGTGGAGGCATCCGATTTGCTGGACTACTGGGCATCCTCCTGGGAAAAGGTGGCAGAGGAGGAGGGGCAGCTCTGGCAGAAATAGAGGGGACCTGAAAATAACACAGACAGCCGCAGACCTGACGGAGTGCGGCACAGGAGGCAGGGCGATAAAGGCTTTCTGCCTCCTGTGGGAGAGGGTACATGAGAAAAAGAGAAGAATTGCTATACCGGCCGCCTAAGCGGAAGCCTAAAAAGAAAGATGTAATCTTTATTTTATTGATGCTGCTTCCCGCCGCGGCCATGACCATCTGGCTGATCTATTATCCCATTGGACGGGGAATCACCATGTCATTTCAGGAGTACAACCTGTATAATCTGAACAATATTAAATTTATCGGCTTTGAAAACTTTGGGGATCTCTTAAAGCCGGGACCTTTTAATGCTTTTTATGGGACGGTAAAGAATACGATTATCTATGTGTTTGGATCTCTGATTCCCCAGGTATTGTTTGGTTTTATTTTGGCTTTGCTTTTGCAGAAGCGCTTTCGGGGGCGAAGCCTATATCAGGGAATCATCTTTTTTCCCTGGGCTGTTTCCGGCTTTATCATCGGAATCATGTGGCGCTGGATGTTTAATGGCTCGGGCGGAGTAATCAATGATTTTTTTATGCGCCTGGGAGTGATTTCAGAGCCGGTTTCCTGGCTGTCCAGCGAATCTACGGCCATGCTGTCGGTGATTATTGCCAATGTGTGGTATGGGATTCCCTTTTTTGTGATTATGATTACGGCAGCCCTCCAGAGTGTGCCCATGGATCTGTACGAGGCGGCAGATGTGGATGGAGCCGGTGCTTTGGTAAAGTTTCGGGTGATTACCCTGCCCCACATTAAGAGCGTGTTGATTTTGACGACTCTGCTTCGGGTAATCTGGATTTTTAACGGGCCGGAGACCATTTTTGCCATGACCAATGGGGGACCGGCGGGCTCCACCCAGATTATGACCTCGTATATGTATTCGCTGATCACCAGTCTGGATTATGGCAGGGCCAGTGCGGTGGGGGTGATTTGCACTTTGATTCTGGTGGCCTACGCCCTTTTGTATCTGCGTATATCCAGATTCACTTCGGAGGAGTGACGTTTTATGAGTAAAATTTCCAGAAAAAATCATAGATGGTCCTACCTGGCAGGGGAGATTTTCCGGGTGGTTTTTCTGACCATGCATTTTGTTATTACCATTTTTCCCTTCTTTTGGATGGTGAGTACAGCGGTAAAGAAGGAACAGGCGGAGATTTATGCCTTTCCGGTTATCTATTGGCCGCAGAATCCTTCTCTCGAAAATTTTTTCCATATTGCAGTGAAGGGAAATTTCCTCTTGTATTTCCGGAATTCCTTTTTGTATGCGGCAATCCCGGCGCTTGTGGGGACATTGTTGGCCATTTTGGCAGCGTATGTTCTGGCCCGGTGCCGGTTTCGGGGAAGAAATACGGTGCTGTTTCTGTTTATTCTGACCCAGATGCTTCCGGGCTTTATGGGGCTGGCGCCCAAGTATCAGATGATGTCCCGGTTGGGGCTGGTAAATACAGTGCTGGGAATTCTGCTGATTTATCTTTCCAACATTATCCCTTACTCGGTGGTAACCCTGCGCTCCTTCTTTGACCAGGTGCCAGCCTCCATTGAGGAGGCGGCGCTTATAGACGGATGCAGCCGGTTTCGGGTAGTCTTTACCATTGCGGTGCCTTTGGTTCTTCCGGGGATTATCTCAGTGCTGATCTTTGATTTTGTAAATCTGTGGAATGAACTGTTCAGCGCCACCCTGTTTCTGGACTCGGATCACTTAAAGACAGTGACCATTGCCCTAAATGGTCTTATTCAGAAATATGATATTGCCTGGGGACAGCTGATGGCCGGGACCATTATCTCGGTTCTTCCCACGGTCCTGTTGTTTGCTCTGATGCGGAAATATATGATTGCAGGTCTTACCAGCGGTGCGGTAAAGGGGTAAGATAACGAACTATGCAGGGGGAAATAAAAGGAGGAAAAAGAGGTGACAAGAAAAAGATAAGAAAAAAGAAAGAATAAACAAAGAAATTTATTGTTTTTATAGCAACAAAACGAAAGATGTGATAAAATAAAAAAAACGAAAGAGCGAGGTGGAGAGATGTCACTATTTGAGGTGAAGCCTTATGACAAGCAGTTTTATGAGGAGGAGCTGAAGGATTTTCTTCCGGATACCTTTATTGACTGTCACACCCATATCTGGCTGGAGGAGCACAGCCATTATTGTGTGGACAAGGCCAAGAGATCCTGTGCGTGGCCGGGGATGGTGGCCAAATATCAGTCTATAGAGCACCTGGAGGAGACCAATCATCTGTTGTTTCCGGATAAGAAGGTGATTTCCGTGCTCTACGGACAGACTAATATTACCACGGATCTAAAGCTTAACAATGCCTATGTGGCAGAGGCGGCAGAGAGCTATGGGTATCCGGCCCTTTACATTTCCCATCCCACCCAGAGTGCGGAGTCTGTGGAGCGCGCTGTGCTGGCCAATCCCTGCTTTAAGGGGTTGAAGGTTTATCTGGAGTATGCGCCGTCCTATATTCCCAATGCAGAAATCCGTATTTATGATTTTCTGCCTCATGAGCACTTGGCTCTGGCCAACAAGCATCACTGGGTGGTGCAGCTGCATATTCCCCGTCCCAAACGTCTGGCTGATCCGGTCAATTATGTGCCCCTGCTGGAGATTGAGCAGAAATATCCGGATCTCCAACTGAGCATTGCACACCTGGGAAGAGCCTATGCGGATGAGGATGTGGGAGAGGCCTTGGAATATTTAAAGGGTACGGAGAAAACCGTCTGGGACTTTACGGCCAATACCAATGCCCATGTGATGCAGCAGGTACTGGAGTATTTTGGCCCCAAGCGGTTGATTTACGGCACAGATTTCCCTATTTTCCGCATGAAAGCCCGCCGGTTGGTGGAGAATGGCTTCTATATTAATGAGGTTCCCAAGGGCTCTCTGGGAGATGTGTCGGAAGATCCCCATATGCGGGAGATTCCCTATCCGGAGGCGGAGAAGGTTACCTTCTTTATCTATGAGGAAATACTCTCCTGTAAGAGGGCTTGCCAGGCTCTACAGCTGTCCAAAAACGAGGTAAGAGATATCTTTTATGGAAACAGCGCACGGATTTTTGGTGTGGAGCATTAAGGAAAAGAGATCTTAGAAAGAGACAAAAAAACAAAAAGGGGAAAGGACAAATCCTGGCTTGACAGGAAACGGCCTTTCCCCTTATAATATTCTTTGTCAGGCGGAAATGACGGAATTGGCAGACGTGCAGGATTTAGGTTCCTGTGCCGCGAGGCGTGAGGGTTCGAGTCCCTTTTTCCGCATTCTCTATGTAGAGGGCAAAGCTTGTGAGCTGTCACAGGAATTTGCCTTAGGAGTTATTCCGATTCTGCCTCTTCTGGCTCTTCCATATCCTCCCTATAAGAACAGCTGTTTAAAAAGTCTGAGAGAATGGCTTTGAAATCCCCTGTAAATTCTTGAGCAAATTCCTCCAGCCAGGTAAGCTCCACACATACGGCATTGTCATAGAAGGCGCCAAAGGCGGACAGGCCATGGTCGTAGGGGTTCCCCAAGCCTATGTAATCATATGCCAGGAGAGCATCATAAAGTTCCCCATTTTCCCCCTCACTGTTTACATAAGGGACGGCTTGTCCCGTGGACCAGGAAGCATAATAAAGTCCATCCCCCGACAGAGCGTTCATATTTTCCCGCAGGGTGAGAGGGCTGTCTGTGTTTTGGATTTCCAGGCGACTGCCTATGGCAGTATAGGGGAAGCCTCAGGAGCCATATCCTTTGGGAGGGGGAGTCAGAAGAGCAGCCGGTGAACAGAAGGAGCAGGCAAAGCAGACAAAGAAAAGGGTTTAACTGTCTGCGGTTTGTAAAGGAAAACTTGCCTGCTCCCTAAAGGGCTGCTATATGTGTCGATACAGTGTGGACAGGCGGAAGGGAAAGCATAAAAGCATGGCTGTCACAGCACCCGTCACAGCCTGTAAAATCTGGAAGGGAAGCTTTAAAAGGGCGTATTCCGGGGTGCTGTACAGAAATGCACGGCCCAGAGAGTAGCCTGTTACCATAATGACAGCACCCAGAGTCACGCCAATACCGGCAGCTACGGATTTGTGGTTTTTAGCCAGATGCCGGGTGCACAGGGAGATAACCACAGCTTGTATGCCATGGGTGGCTAAGGATACAAACATGGGAGTGGGATAAAAAAACAGGTCGCCCAAAAAGGCGCCCACACCTCCTACCAGAAAAGCGCCCAGAGGATCGAGAAGGATACCGGCCGTACAGATAACAATGTCATTCAGGTACAGGTGACCGCCGGGAACCGGTACGCCAAAGGAGCTGAGGGCAACGTTCATAGCCATAAGCAGAGCGGTTACAGCCATCCACTGGGTGGAATACCGGGTGTTGATAGGGGATGTATGTTGCGTATGGGGAGATGAGTTCATAATAGATACCTCCATTTCTTTTTAATTCAGTGGTATTCTAGCACGGAGATGGACTGGTTAAAATATCCAGAATACAAAAAAATGACCAGGCCAGACGGGGGAAATTCCTTCTAAAAGGTAAACCAGAGGTAGAGTGGGGAATAAACAGGAAAGCGGTTGTCATCATCTTTGGATTCTGCCATACTGAATGGTGGAAATAAGATGAGAGAGGAGCGATAAGCATGGAACAGGAATATATGGAAAGAATGGGCAGGTTTATCTGCCAGAAGAGAAAAGAGAAGGGATTGACTCAGAAGGAGTTGGCTACCCGACTGGGGGTGACAGATAAGGCGGTATCCAAATGGGAGCGGGGAAATTGCTGTCCCGATATTGCACTTTTGCTTCCCCTGGCAGAATACCTGGGGGTTTCCACTGGGGAGCTTTTGGGGCAGGAAAAACCTTTGGAGATGGAGGCAGAGGAGGATATGGAGAAATCCGTAAGTCTGGAAGTCCAAAAGGAAAAGGCTGTAGGTTTACAGACAAGAAAAGCGGATGGGGCTGCAAAGTTTTCAAAGAGAGAAAAGCTCTGGACGGAGCGGACAAAAAACCGGATTTTACAGGGGCTGTCGGTAATGTGCCTGTTGGCTATGCTGATCTGTCTGCTCTGTGATTTTATTGTTACCGGGGGCCTGGGATGGTCCTATGTGGTCTGCTGTTCTGTCCTTTTTGGCTGGGCTCTTCTTCTTCCTGTCCTTAACAGCCGGGAAGGGGCCTGTCGCAAGGCGCTTTTGTTGCTGAGTGTCCTGATCCTCCCTTATTTGGCTGCGCTGGCCATGATACTGGGGGAGACTCAGGTACTTCGGGTGGGGGTGCCGGTGGCTTTGCTGTCTGTGCTTGGAATCTGGTGCCTGTATTTTGTGTTTTGGAAGCTTAAGAATCGGATATTTTATGCCTGGGCGGTAGCGTTTGTGGTGATGGAGGCTCTAGGATTTATGATTGATATTACCATAGAGGTCCTTTTGGGGGAGAACTCCTGGAATGGAGAGAAGAATATGTTGCATGTTCTGGTGTCTCTTTTGCTGGCTGTTTTTTTTGCTGGGGTGGGATATTGGAGAGATAGGGGGTCTCTGGAGGCATAGGTGTTAAATGGGGTTGACATCTGTCTACCTTTTATGTATAATAATGGTATACAAAAGTCTACCATTTGCAGAAAGGACGGGGAGAGACCTATGGTACATTTATCCGATGGAGAATGGAAAATTATGCAGCTCTTGTGGCAGCAGGAGCCGTGGACGATAACCAAGCTTACGGCGGCTCTTCAGCAGGAGACGGATTGGAGCAAGCACACTGTGATCACCATGCTGAATCGCATGGTGAAAAAGGGAGCGGTCCGCTATGAGGAGGGGACCCGGGCAAAGCTGTATTATTCTCAGGTCAAGCGGGAGGAGACGGCGGCCCAGGAGACCAGGGGATTTTTGGATAAGGTGTATGCGGGCAGCTTAAGCTTGATGGTCCATGCTATGGTGAGCCAAAGGCATGTGAGCCGGGAGGAATTGGAGGAGATACAGGCGATTTTAAAAAAGGCAGAGGAGGAAGAGGGATGAGAGATTTTTTCTGGAGCTCCAGCTTTTTGATTTTGGGTATCTGTCTGATCCGGCGTCTTACTGCGGGTGGTATGCCTATGCGCCACCGCTATACCTTGTGGTTGATGGCAGCCATAGGTTTGTGTATCCTGCCTTTTTCCGCCAGGATGCCAAGAAGCATGTTCAGTGTGCTCAATGTGGCTCATTATGCCCGGGAGTGGATCTTTGAGACGGAGAAGTCTGGGGAACAGGAAGGGGCATATCCGGCAACAGCCGATGACCAGGCACCAGGAGAGCTTTTCGGGGATAGTCACAATGAGGCAGCCAATAAGCCTGAGAAGGCGGAAGCTTTCAAAGCGAAAAGAAGCTTGGAAGCTTTCCTGGAAAGAATCCCAAATATGGTATTTGTAGGGATCTGGGGAGCGGGAGTCTTGCTTCTTGGAGGATGGATGCTGTGGGTGAATCACAGACTGAAAAGAGAGATTCTGATAAAGCGGGTTCCTCTGGAAAGGAAGAGCAGTGTCCGGCTGGATTGGGAATGGATGACGCTTCCCGTCTATCTGGTGGAGGGGTTGCGCTCTCCCTGTCTGTTGTCTGTAAAGGGAGAGAAGGGCATCTACATGCCGGATCAGATTTTGGAGGACTTAAGGGGATTGCGCCATGGGGCGGCCCACGAGATCTGCCATTATCGGCAGGGAGACTTATTTTGGAACCGTGTGCGGTGTGTGCTGTTGGCAGTCTTCTGGTTTCAGCCGCTGGTCTGGCTGGGGGCCTGGCTGTCCCGGCAGGACTGTGAGCTGTCCTGTGATGAGGCGGCTATTAAGCTTTTGGGACGGGAGGAGCGTTTTGCATATGGGGAGACCCTGCTGTCTCTGGTGGGGAAAATGCCGGAGAGGGGTGGAATGCTTTTAGCTGGAACCTGGATGTCCGCTGGGGGAAGACAGCTTCAAAGGCGCATAACCTGGATCACCCGGGGAACCAGCAGCAGATTCCTTTCTGTTATAGGCTTTTATCTACTTTTACAGATAGTATTTACAGGGACTATCACGAGACCTATGGACAGGGAAGAATTGGTGCCTTCCGTAGAGTATGCACAGGATATCCGTGCTCTGGGATCCGGAAATGGGGCAGAGGAAAATGCGGAGATTGAGGAGCAGCTGGCTCATTTTCTCACGGAGAATCATCTGCTTTATGTGGGGGATGCAGTGGGTAGTGGAAAAATTATAGGTGCCTGTGTCAGGGCCATTGCCTATACAGGCGGATGCAGCACCCAGCTACAGACCAGCCAGGAGCCTTATGCCTATCAGATAATAAGCCGGGACGAGGACAGGGAAAAGCTAGATGTGGAAAAGATGCGCTCCGTGAGCATTCTGGCCTTTGCCTCCATAGAGAACCTGGGAATCCTGGAGGTGTATACAGGCCCTGATGGATATGAGAAGGGGGAGCGTCTTTTTGCCATCACCCGGGCGGAGGCTATGGAGCTCTATGGAATCACGGATTTGGACCGGTATGGAGCGTCTGCGGAGGCCATGCTGGAGCTCATCCAGATGGTGGAGGAAGGGCTCTAGGCATTTCGGGCCAGGATTACATCCACCACGGCCTGGGAGGCATGTCCGGAATCAAAATATTGGATCTGCTCCCGATATTTCCGGCATTTTTCCTCATAGAGCTTGTCGTCAAAATGAAGAATGTGTTCCATCAGCTCCTCATTGGAGAAGGCCAGGGTAAAGGGAAGCTCTTCCAGGGTAAAGTAATAGTCCTTGGTGCGGCGGATCTCCTCATAGTCCTCGGCGTATAGAAAGCCGGGCCGGCTGAGCATGAGAAAATCAAAGGCGCAGCCAGAGTAATCGCTGATAATCACATCCACGGCAACCAGCAGCTCCTGCATATTTTCGTAGGGGCTGGCATTTAAAATGGTGTCCGTATAGGCGATGGGGTAATCATGATAATTCACATTGGGGTGCAGCCGCACCAGAACAGCCCAGGAGCCGCCAAAGCGCTGGGTCAGGGTTGCCAAAAGCCGCTCATAATCCAGGTTGTACATGCTGGTGCTGCGGTTATCCCGGTAGGTGGGAGCATACATGACCAGATGCATGTCCGGGGAGAGATGGAAATGCTCCCGCACCCGCTGCTGATAGGGGGCCGGATCCTGAAAAAACATATCATTTTTGGGTATTCCCTGTTCCAGTAAAGGACCCTGGTACCAGAAGGAACGGTGGTAGAGCAGGGAGCACCAGCGGCAGCAGGACAGGAATAAATCAATATATTGGGAATCTCTCTTGGCCCAGGTGATATATTCCCGGCTCAGGGCAGATTCGCAGTCCTGTTCAACCTTTTTCAGCCCTGGTCCTCCGTGCCAGGTCTGGATATAATACTGTTGGGGGCGCTTTTTAAAATCATAGAGCTTGCGGGTATTGTCAATCCAATATCCTGCGGTAGCCATATGGTATACAAAGGAGGCCGTATTGGGGCGCACTGGCCGGATACCGGAGGGAAAGACGTAATCCCGGGAGGCAGCCACCCAGTAAAGCTTATAGTTAAGCCCCCGCCGGAGAAATTCTTCAGCGATAAACTTGGGATTGTCCCCGTAGCCGCCGCCGTTGAAATTGCTGAACACCACCTTTTTTTTCTCTAGGGGAAAATGTGTGAATAGGCGCCAGCAAAGCCATATCCACAGGCGGTGCAGCTTTAAGTACAGGGGAAGAATGCATTTTTTCATGGGGGAATCCTCCAAATTTTTCTATTCTTTTTTAGTATAGCATTATCTGCGCCTGTTTCCAAGGTTCCTTTTTATCTGGGGGCCGGAAAGTAGGCTCTTTTTAGAATCAAAAATAGACAAGTTGGGCAGAGTATGATAAACTGTTCGAAACGGACCAGGTCCGGCAGAAATGGATAGGACAAAGGGATATAAGCCTATGACTGCAAAAAACCGCGACCAGACCCTGGACGCCATAAAAGGCGTGGCGATTTTTCTGGTTATGGTGGGACATGTATTGAATTTAAACCATATGGAGGACCCCTATGTCTATGACGGCATCCGGGCTGTCCAAATGCCGCTGTTTATGATGGTCAGCGGCTATTTGTGCGGCTTGGGGAGGCCGGTGAGAAGCCTTGGGGAGTATGGGGCGATTATGAAGAGGAGGGCCATCTCCTATCTGGTGCCCTTTTTTGTATGGATTGTGGTGCTCTATCCCTTGGAGCTGCCAGGGGCTATCTGGGACACCTTGTTTCACCTGGACTATGGACTTTGGTTTTTAATGACCCTGTTTTTGCTGACCGCTATGGTTCACACGGCACAGCTGGCCGCCAGCCTGGCCGGGGAGAGGGCTCCCTTGAGAGAGCTGCTCTTTTGGGCTGCTTACGGAGGGATGGCTGTGTTTGTGGTGGCGGAAACTTTGGTGGGATGGGAATTTTTAAGCCCTTCCCTGACCCGGATGTATCTGCCCTTTTATCTGGCTGGGTATGTGGCAACTGCCTATGGCAGAAGGCTGTCCCAACAGTCAATGAGACAAGGCCAGAGGACGGCGGGAGGCTGGGGCGTGTCCGGTTTTTGGGGGCATCTGCTTTGCAATTTGGGGGCTCTGGCCTGCGCAGGTATATTTTTTTATCTCCTTATCTGCTATGATCTGACGGATTTGGGTAGCGTGCAGGCATTTTTCCGACAGACCTTGGCTTCCTTTACCGGGTGCTATCTCATATTCTGGCTGTGCCGCCGGTGGCCCTCTGGAAGGACCAAGCAAGCCTTTGCCTGGCTAGGGGGCTACACGCTGGAGATCTATGCGCTCCACTTTCATTTTGCCACCCTGCTAAACCAGGGCCAGGCCTATGGGCTCTACAGTCTGCAAGGGCTTCTGTTTGCAGGCGCCTCCTTTGTGGCAATGAGCCTGATCACCGCAGGAATCATCGCTGTCACAAAAAAGGTGCCGCTGTTGGATTTCCTGCTATACGGAAAAGGAAAATAAGCATACGCGGGAGAACGTATGCGGAACTCAAAAAACAGCATATAACCGAGGGAGGTTATATGCGGAACTTAAAAAACAGCATATAACCGAGGGAGCCGGGGAGGATTTCAGGACGCTAAGTGCGGCATGAAATTCTCCCAGACCTGTGGAGAGAGAGGTTATATGCGGAACTTAAAAAAACAGCATATAACCGAGGGAGCCGGGGAGGATTTCAGGCCGGCAAGTGCGGGATGAAATTCTCCCAGACCTGTGGAGAGGGAGGTTATATGCGGAACTTAAAATAAGAGGAAAAGAGATGCTGTTTAATTCCCTGCATTTTCTGTTGTTTTTTCCTGTGGTGGTGCTGGTGTATCTGCTGGTGCCAAGAAGGTGGCGGTATCTGTGGCTATTGGGGGCCAGCTATTATTTTTATATGGGCTGGAATCCTAAATATGCCCTGCTAATTGCCTTTTCCACTGTGACCACCTATGGGGCAGGGCGAATGCTGGATAAGATCGGGCAGGCGCCGGGGGAGGAGAGACGGAAGCTTCGGAAAAAGAAGTGGTGCGTATTTGTAAGCTTCCTTATAAATATAGGAATTTTATTCTTTTTTAAATATTTTGATTTTGCCCTGGAGAATGTGAACCGGATTCTTGCTATCTTGCATATTACAGTTGTGGAAAAGCCCTTTGACGTGCTTTTACCGGTGGGTATTTCCTTTTATACCTTCCAGGCTCTTGGCTATACGGTGGATGTGTACCGGGGAGAAATCCGGGCGGAAAAGAATCTATTGCGCTATGGACTCTTTGTATCCTTTTTCCCCCAGCTGGTGGCTGGGCCCATTGAGCGCTCCAAAAATCTGCTTACCCAGGTACAGGAGCTGGACCGATGGGAGCTGTGGGATTTGCAGAGGATTCGTGATGGATTGCTTTTGATGCTGTGGGGATTCTTTCAGAAGCTTATGATTGCGGATCGAGCGGCCATTGGGGTCAATGCGGTTTACAGTCAATATCAGGTTTTTGGCGGGGGAGAAATCCTTCTGGCTACCCTTTTGTTTGCCTTTCAGATTTACTGTGATTTTGATGCCTACAGCAACATTGCCCGGGGGGCGGCCAAAGTCTGTGGCTTCCAGCTGATGGTGAATTTTCGCCAGCCCTATTTTTCCAGGTCTGTGGGAGAATTCTGGCGCAGATGGCACATTTCTCTCAGCACCTGGTTTCGGGATTATCTGTATATTCCCCTGGGGGGCAGTCGGGTGAGCCCGATACGCCACTGGCTGAATCTGATGGTGGTATTTTTGGTGAGTGGTGTGTGGCATGGGGCCAACTGGCACTTTATTTTGTGGGGCGGCCTTCACGGGGCCTTTCAGGTTATAGGAAGGTGGAAGGACTTACTTTTAGGCTGGCTGGGAGATCGGCTTTCCTGGGGGAAACCCTTAAGGCTTCCGGCAGCTTTGCAGGTGCTGGGGACCTTTGTATTGGTGGACCTGGCCTGGCTGGTGTTTCGGGTGAATTCTCTGGGAGATATTCTGGGGATTTTAAGGACCGTTTGGCAGCACCCGGGCTTTGTGGACCCGGCGGGAATGCAGATGGTTTCGATGGAATGGGTGCTGCTGGCCATATCTCTGGCAGTGCTGGTGGTGGTGGATGTGCTTCACGCCAGGGGAATTTCTCTGGGGCGTCAGGTGGCAGGACAGTGCCTGCTGGTGCGGATGTTTCTCTACACAGCAGGGATCGGTGTAATCCTTGTGTTTGGGGTTTACGGGGCGGCCTATGATACCAGTCAGTTTCTGTACTTTCAGTTTTAGACCAGCGGTTTGGGGATTGGGCCGGGAACTGGATTTGAGTTTTTAGGGGGATTTGAGAGGGCGGCTCGAATTGGTAAAGGAAGCCATAGGGATAAGGAAAGGCGGTTTTATCTATGGGAATACCTGGGAAAAAGTTAAAAGAGGCGGCAAGGGCGTTTCTGGTGCTGCTGGCTGTGTTCCTGCTGCTGTCCCTGCTGGTAAAGGGGCTCAATTATCTGGTGGTGGATGACGCGGATTCCTATACCCGGCTGGCCATGCATGAGCTCTACACCCAGGAGGAACCAGTGGAGACTTTATTTTTGGGGAGCTCCCACTGTTTTCGGGCCTATGACCCGGCTCTGTACCAGGAGCTTACCGGGGAATCCGCCTTTAATCTGGGGTCTTCCTCCCAGAATTATGACACTTCCTATCACCTTCTCAAGGAGGCCATTGCCTGTCATCCGGTGAAAAAGGTTTATCTGGATATGTACTATGCCTTTTTATTTATAGGACAGCAGGATCGGGATCTGGTGCAGGCCAACATTATCTCAGACTATATGCGCCCTTCCGTTAATAAGCTGGATTTCGTGCTTCATATGTCGGGTTCAGAACACTATACGAATACCCTGCTTCCCTTTCGGAGAAATTGGCGGCTTTTAGGGGATTGGAAATATTTGGAAGAAAATTTGGCTCGCAAGAGACAAGTAGCCTATGTAAACTATGAGCCGGTGGTTCATGAGGAGGAGCGCTATGTGGGGCGGGGGTTTGTGTCCTCCAGCCAGGTTTTAAAGCCGGAGGAGATTACCTGGTGGGAAAAGTTTTCCGAGATTGACTTAACGGGAGATGATTCCTTTGCCCGTTCCTATGTGGAGCGGATCGTCAGGCTTTGCCAGGAGGAGAATATTCAGCTGATCTTTGTCACGGCCCCCAGCTATGAGGAGTATCTTAAGGTGGTGGGGCCCTATGATCCGGCCCATGCCTATATAGAGGAGCTGGCTGAGAAATACGGGGTCCCTTATCTGGATTTTAATCTGTGCCAACAGGAATATCTGGATTTAATGGCCGGGGATTATATGGATGTGGATCATTTAAACGGACAGGGAGCCGGGAAGGTGACGGAAACCCTGGCAAAGCTGGCAAATGAGCCTTCTTTGATTGACGAATATTTTGTATCGTGTTATGATGTACGGTAGTTGCTGGAAAATTTTTCGGCTTTTTAGGAAAGAGAGGATGACGGGCCAGAGACCAGAAGCCAGGGTCCAGGTGCCGGCGCCATAAGGGAAAGAGGTTGATGAACATGAAGATTATGCCCAATCGGATGGATCGGGGCTTTGAGATGCATCAGAAGGAGTATGAGGAGAAGGCGCTTCAGGTACTTCGTTCCGGCTGGTACGTGCTGGGACAGGAGGTAAAGGGCTTTGAGGAGGAATTTGCGGCAAAGATGGGGGCAGCACACTGTGTGGGTCTGGCCAGTGGACTGGATGCTCTGTGGATTGCCTTTCGGGTACTGGGCATTGGCGCTGGGGACCAGGTGATCGTCCAGGGCAATACTTATATTGCCAGTGTTATGGGCATCAGCATCAACGGGGCCACCCCTGTATTTGTGGAGCCCAATGAGTTTTATAATATGGACCCCGGCAGAATAGAAGAAAAAATCACAGAGAGAACCAAGGCGATTCTGGTGACCCATCTCTATGGACAGGCCAGCAAAATGGATGAAATCGTGGCTCTGGCCAAAAAGCATGGGCTGCGGCTGGTGGAGGACTGTGCCCAGTCTCATCTGGCTGCCTATGAGGGACAGATGACAGGGACCTTTGGGGATGTGGGTTGCTTTTCCTTTTACCCTTCTAAGAACCTGGGTGCCTTTGGAGACGCAGGAGCTGTGCTGGTAAATGATGATAAGCTTGCGGAGGATTTCCGGGTATTCCGCAATTACGGCAGCGAAAAGCGGTATTATAATAAGGTAGTTGGGACTAACTCTCGTTTGGACGAGCTCCAGGCAGGGCTTTTGCGGGTGCGGCTCTCCCATCTGGAGGAGATTACCCGGGAGAGGTGTGAGATTGCCAAGCGATATCTGGAGGAGCTTCACAATCCCCGTCTGCTTTTGCCGGAGGTACAGCCTGGGGCTACCTCGGTCTGGCACCAGTTTGTGGTGCGTTGTCAGGACAGAGAGGAATTGATTGCCTATTTGAATGAGCGGGAGATTGGTACCATTATTCATTATCCCATTCCCCCCCATTTGTCAGAGGCCTATGGCTATCTGGGGCATAAGGAGGGCTTTCTGCCCATCACGGAGCAGTACGCTGAGCAGGTGCTGTCCATTCCCATCTACAGTGGGATGACGCAGGAGGAGCAGACCTGTGTCATAGAAGCCTTAAACCAGTTTTAAATGAGCAGCCTTCAGGGCCGTATAGATGGGGCCCTGGTTGGTGATCCGGCAGAGGAAAGGGTCAGGAGTTCATATGAATATCAAGGAACAATATCGAATTTTGGAATTTGGCGATTTGGGTGATGAGCGGGGGAATCTGGTGGTCGTGGAGGGCAGCATGGATATTCCCTTTGACATCCAGCGCGTGTTTTATATTTACGGCTCAGACAATGAGGTGGTACGGGGGCAGCATGCCAACCGGAAATCGGAATTTGTGCTGATCAATGTGAGCGGAACCAGCAAGGTTCGGGTGGACAATGGCTTTGAGGAGGAAATTATTGAGCTGAACCGGCCACGGATGGGACTTTATCTGCCTACCATGCTTTGGAAGGACATGTATGATTTCAGCGAGGATTCCGTTCTCCTGGTTTTGGCCAACACCCATTACGATGGCAGTGAGTATATTCGGGATTATGAGGAATACTTAAAGGAAGTAGGAGGGATAGGGAGAACATGAGCAAGATATCCATTGTGGTCCCCGTGTATTGGAATTCCGATACCCTGATGCTTCTCTATGAGGATATGAAGGAGAAAATCCTGCATAAGCTTGGGGACTATGAAATTGTATTTGTGGATGACGGCTCCGGGGATAATTCCTGGGAGATTCTGAACCAGATACGGGACATGGATGAACGGGTGAAGCTGGTAAAACTTTCCAGAAATTTTGGCGAGCATGCAGCCATCCTGGCGGGACTTTCCCAGTGCACTGGGGATTGCGCGGTGACGAAACAGGCGGATCTTCAGGAGGATTCCGAGCTGATCCTTAAGATGTATGAGAAATGGAAACAGGGAAATAAGGTGGTGCTGGCTGTTCGCTCAGACAGGGACGAGGGGCCGGTACAGAAATTTTTTGCCAATTTATACTATGCATTGATGCGGAAGCTAGTCATAAAAGATATGCCCAAGGGTGGCTTTGACTGCTATCTGCTGGACCGTCAGGTGATAAAGGTGCTGCTTATGCTGGATGAAAAAAATTCCGCCCTGACCCTCCAGGTGCTGTGGGTGGGCTTTCAGAGTGACAAGGTGTATTTTCACCGGAAAGCCCGGGAGATCGGGGAGTCCCGCTGGACCTTATCCAAGAAAATCAAGTTGGTGCTGGATTCCATGATGAGCTTCTCCTACTTTCCCGTCCGGTTTATGGCTGGCATGGGGACTCTGTATGCAGTGATTGCCGTGATCTGGGCACTTGTGCTGGTGGTGCAAAAGCTTACCGGCGTGGAGGATGTGGCAGGATGGACCTCCATGATGGTGCTGATGCTGTTTTCCTTTGGAATTATTATGGTGATGCTGGGTCTTTTAGGGGAATATATTTGGCGGGCTCTGGACGCGGCCAGAAACCGGCCGCCCTTCCTGGTGGCGGAGACCCGGGGATTTGCAAAAGAGGAGAAGGAATGAAAAAAGAGAGAAAGGCAGGGAGCCTGCTGCGGGTCTTATTGGCCTTGGCAGCATTTGTGTTCCTTGCCTGTCATTTTTTTAATAATCGTTGGCAGCTAAATCCCTATGACACCAAGTTTCGGAACTGGCAGCTGGATTCCGAGCAGCTGGTGGTGGATAAAGTGATGGATGCCAGGAGCCATGGGATTGGCAATTACAACGGCATGATGCTGGAGTATCAACAGCAGATAGGGTTTGCGGGCATTTTGTTTTCCGTGGTGGATAAGCTGGCGGATCGCCATGCCGGGCTTACAGAGCCGATTCCCAAGGATGTGATGTGCGCTGTAAATGTGGTGCTGTTTACGGCACTGTTTTTTGTATTGCTGTATTGGTTGTACCGGGAGTTTGGACTTTGGGTGGCAGGGGCCACCTATGGAACAGCTCTTTTCACTCACTGGCTGGGCTTTACTCCCAAAAATCTCTATTGGGTCACCTGGACGATGCTGTTGCCTATGGTGGCAGCGCTGGCGCTGCTGCTCTGGGAGGAGAAAAAAGGGAAAGCCTGGAACAGCTGGCTGTTTGGCATCTCCTTTTTGACCATATTTTTGCGCAGCGCCTGCGGCTATGAATTTATCAGCTGTGTTATGGTGGCACTGGAGCTTCCCCTGATTTATTTTGGAGTGAAAAAGTCTTGGAGCCTGGGGCTCTATGTAAAGCGATCCTTGGTGGCGGGCCTTGGCGCCCTCTTGGGCTTTGCCAGCGCCCTGTCTGTGAATCTGGCCCTGATGGCCGGTTTAAAGGGCTGGCAGGAAGCCCTGGATTACCTGATATTTGTCAGCGCCAGGCGGACAGGCTATACCACACTGGAGGGCTTTGATCCGGATGTGCTGGCCTCCTTTCAGGTGCCCCTGACCCAGGTGCTTCGGACCTATTGGCAGGGCGATCCGGACTGTGTGATTTTTGGTAAATGGAATTTGAACCTGCTGATTCCGCTGTTTTTTCTCCTGGCAGCCGCCATGGTGGTGACGCTGTTTTTCTGGAGGAGAGGCCGGGATTTGTCTGCTGGAACGGTGGAGGGAGCTGAAAGTCTGGACACCCAGGAGCGGCGGATGTTTGCCCTGATTCTTACTATGGGGATATCTTTGCTGGGACCCTTGTCCTGGCTGGTGCTGGCCAAGGGACATGCGGTGCACCATCCCCATATTGACTATGTGATTTTTTGCCTTCCCTTTACAGTGTTGGGCTTTGCCTCTGTGGCCCAGGAGCTGAAATGGTGGGTCCTCCATGGGCTTACCTGGCTTCGGAGCAGGAAGACCGGCGAAAAAGGGGCGTAGAGACCAGGCGTTTTACAGAAACTGGGAGAAAAGGTAAGTTTAAAAAGAGCCAAGAAGAGGATATGTGTATGGAGGACCTGAGAAAAAAGGTATTTGGATTTTCTCATGGGGAGCTGCTTATCTGCGGTTTCATAGGAGCGGTGGCTTTTTTGCTGATCTATGGAATGGAGCCCCTTTCTGTGACTTTTGATAAATGGATTCTGCATGGATATGTGGAGGAGGATATTATCCAGCACTATACGGGGTGGATGGCCTTTCGGGACTCTCCCTGGAGCTTTCCTTTGGGGCTGGCGGAAAATCTGGGATATCCAGAAGGGGTGGTAATCTCCTTTACAGATTCATTGCCTCTGGTATCCCTGGTTTTGAAGTGCTTTTCCGGCCTGTTGCCGGAAACCTTTCAGTTTTTTGGGTGGTACACATTGTTGTGCTTTATACTTCAGGGAATCTCCTCTGGTCTGCTGGCGGGATTGTTTGCCCGGAAGCGCTGGGAAATCTATGGGGCCAGCGTGCTGTTTGTGTTTTCTCCCATTTTGTTGGAGCGGGCTTTTCGCCATACGGCACTGGCGTCCCAGTGGCTGATTTTATTTGCGCTCTATCTGTATTTTCGCCAGCGGAAAAGGGGAGGGCTTCCCTGGGGATTTTTGGCCTTGCAGGTTCTCTGTGTGGGACTTCACCCCTATTTTGTGCCTATGGTGTGTGGGATTTTGGCGGCCTGGCTGCTAGAGTGCTTGTGGCCGGAGAGATGGGGAAAGGCCACAGGCATGAAAGGTGCCGAAAATGTCCGTGTGGGAGAGACTGGCCAGATTGCGGATATGAAACGGGCAAGAGATCAGGCGATTCCGGGTAAAATAAAGTGTGTATGGTTTTTCCTGGGGAACTTGTTGGTTTTGGCAATAACCGGTTATTTGCTGGGAATATTTGGAAGTGGAGTGTCCGGTTCTGCTGGGGGGTTCGGTTATTATTCCATGAATCTGAATGCTTTGTGGAATCCTGTAAGCCTGGGCGTGGAGCGGTGGTCTGCTATTCTACCGGTGCTGGGGCAGAGGGCCGGAAATTATGATGGCTTTAATTACCTGGGAGCAGGTGTGCTTTTGTTTGGAGTCCTGGGGCTTTTGGGAAAAGTGGTGCATTTGTTGCGGGAACAGCGACTGGGAGCCTTTTGCAGAAGCTATGGAGGATTGCTTTTATTCTGTGGATTTTGCACTTTGTTTGCGTGGAGTCATGTGGTTTCTTTTGGAGATAAGGAGCTTTTTACAGTTCCCCTGCCAGAGATGGTGGAGAAGCTCTGCTCGGTGTTTCGGGCCAGTGGCCGATTGTTCTGGCCGGTGTATGAGCTGCTGTTTCTCCTGGCCTGGTTAACGGCGATTGGGATGCCAGGAGAGTTGGGAAGAGAGAAACGATTTTCCGCCGGCATGGGAGCTTTGGCTGCTCTGGTTGTATTACAGCTTGGGGATTTGTCTCCGGCGCTACGGCAAAAACATGGCTCCATTTGGGTGGATAGCCCCGTGTGGGAGGGGAATCATTCGGTGGAGCCTGATGCGGAGGAGGGGAATCCCATGGTTTCTGAGCTGGGAAGCTATCATCCAGAGTTTTATGAGTCCCAGGACTGGCAGCAGGTGCTTAAGAGCTATCAGAGGGCGGAGCTTTTGAATTATCATCACGATTACAATTTGGCTGCCTTTCTCATGAAGTTTCATCTCCAGTCCAATATTTTGCCGGCTAACCGAGGGGATTTCCAGGCGGCCCAGGAGCGTTGCCAGAGGATGATTCTGGAGCTTTACCAGGGGCAGGAGATGGAGGAGGATGTGCTGTATCTCACCAATGATCCTCTGCTGGCAGGGCAGCTTCAGTGGAACCTCCATGAGAACCTGGAAGCCTATGATTTGGGAGAATATACGGGCTTTGGGAGAAAAAGGGAGAATGTGACGGCGAAAAGGGCGGTTTTGCAGGGAGAGCCGGGCCGGTTTCCAGTGATTGCTCTGGACAGCCCAGACTGGAATTATCTGCGGGGAGCCGAGGAAAATGAATTGTTGCTTCCAGCCACGGCGGTGCTGGAGTGGGAGCTGTCTCAGGGGGCAGCGCTTCAGCTGGGGGAGGAACAGATAAAGGTGGAGCATGTGGAGCTGTATTCCAACGAGTATATCCGGGATTATCTCTATGTGCGGTGCATGGAAGGCGTGGATTTGACAGAATGGCGAAAGGCGCCGGCGGTGCAGGTGATAAGGTCTCTTAAACAGGAGTAGAGCGGGGATTTTGCTTATACAGGACAGGGAGACCAGACGTCAAAGATAGAGAGGAATGGGTTTGGGTATGGAAAAAATTTCGATTGTTGTGCCTTGCTATAATGAGGAGGCGGCTGCGCCGTTATTTTATCAGGCCATCTGCCCGGTATTTGAAAAGATGCCGGAGACAAAGATGGAGCTTATCTTTGTAAATGACGGCTCCAGGGATAAAACCCTGGCCGTAATAAAGGACCTGGCAGCCCAGGATGAGCGGGTAAAATATATTCATTTCTCCCGAAACTTTGGGAAGGAGGCCGCTATGTATGCAGGTATGAGCTATGCCTCTGGGGAATATGTGGCGATTATGGATGTGGATCTCCAGGACCCTCCGGAGCTGCTGCCCAAGATGCTTTATGGGATTGTGGAGGAGGGCTACGACTGTGTAGCCACACGGCGGGTAAGTCGCAAGGGAGAGCCTCCCATCCGATCTCTCTTTGCCAGAATGTTTTACCGCATGATGCACCGAATTTCCAGCACAGACATTGTAGACGGGGCCCGGGATTACCGGCTGATGACCCGGCAGTTTGTGGAGGAAATTTTGAGGTTAGGGGAGTATAACCGATTTTCCAAAGGGCTTTTTGGCTGGGTGGGCTTTGAGACCAAATGGCTGGAGTATGAGAATATTGAGAGGGTGGCTGGGGAGACGAAGTGGTCCTTCTGGAAGCTTCTGCTATACAGCATTGAGGGCATTGTGGGATTTTCCACCGCGCCTTTGGCTTTCTCGGCTTTTATGGGAATCTTTTTCTGTCTGCTGGCCTTTTTAGCTATCTGCTTTATTGTGGTGCGAACCATGCTGCATGGGGATCCGGTTTCCGGTTGGCCGTCCATGGTGTGTATCATTGTGTTTCTGGGAGGTATTCAGCTGTTTTGCATGGGAATCCTGGGTGAGTATCTGGCCAAAACCTACCTGGAGACCAAGCACCGCCCTATTTTCATCTGCAAGGAGACCAATATAGAGCCGGCTGAGAAGGAACATGCATAAGGCAGGGACAACGAGATAGCAGGAAGAGCCACATAGAACAGGAAGAGCAGGATAGAGAAGAAAGAACGAGATAGAGCATACAAAATAGAGCATGATGGGAAGGAGAACTCTATGAAAGAAGCGCTGGTGGGGTATACAGGGTTTGTAGGGTCTAACTTGGCGGCAGCCCATACCTTTATGGAACAATACAATTCAAAAAATATTGCCCAGTCCTATGGAACCAGGCCGGATCTGCTGGTCTATGCCGGTGTGCGGGCGGAAAAATTTTTGGCAAACCGGGATCCGGAGGAGGATTTTAAGACTGTGCAGGAGGCTTTTGCCAATATCCAGAGGATTCAGCCCCACAGGCTGGTTTTGATTTCCACCGTCGATGTGTACCGGAGTCCGGTGGGAGTGGACGAGAACACGCCTATTGAGACAGAGGGGCTTCACGCCTATGGGGCCAACCGGTACCAGCTGGAGCAGTGGGTGCGGGAGGAATACCCCCAGGCTCTGATTGTGCGTCTCCCGGGACTTTATGGAAAAAATATAAAGAAGAATTTTATTTATGATTTTATCCATGTGATTCCGGCCATGCTAAAGGAAGAGAAATTCCGGGAGCTGGAGACGGCGGATAAGGTTCTGGCTCCTTTTTACCAGAGACAGGACAATGGCTTTTATAAATGCAGGCCTCTTGCCAGAGAGGAAGAAGCATTTTTGCAGAAATATTTTCGGAAATCAGGATTTACAGCCTTAAATTTTACGGATAGCCGAAGCGTATTCCAATTTTATCCCCTGTCCATGCTGTGGGGACATGTGAAGCAGGCCCTGGAGCAGGAGCTGCGGCTTTTAAATCTGGCCACGGAGCCCATAGGGGTGGAGGAGCTTTATGAGAGACTTACCGGGAAAGCTTTTGTGAACCATACGGCTCAGACGCCAGCCTTTTATGATTTCCGCAGCATATATGCAAAGGGGCTTGGGGGCTCCAAGGGGTATTTGTTGGAGAAGAATTTTTTGCTGGAGGATTTGAGGAGGTTTGTGGGGGAGATGCAGGTTTCAACATGATGGAATTGCTCACAGAATTTGACTGCAATCGTAATATATGTTATAATTTTTAACGTATGAAGCGGAGGAATAACATGCGCAAATTTAACAAAGAAAAGTTTTGCCAGGATTTAAAAAGAATACGGATGAATACCAGCCAAGAATTGCTTGCGAAAGAGATTGCAGTCAATCGCAGTACCTTATCCCTTTTGGAAAATGGAAAGCAGGTCCCTTCTCTTGAGGTTTTTAACAGAATATGTGACATAGGAAATCTTCATCCAGAGGAGTATTTTTTTGAGGAACAGGCGGATGAGTTGCTGTATTTGATGGGAAAAATGGATGAGGAAGATAAGGAAAATGTGGAAGATCTGATGGAGCGGGTTAAAATTAAGGAGAAATACTTTATTTTGAGCAAAAGGTGTGAAGAATATGAACATTTTTGAAGAAAAAGAGGTGTTTCAAAAATATTTTCAGGTGGGATATGATTTTAATACCAGTACCCTGTCTGAGGAAGAAATTCAGGAGATAAAAAATCTGGCTGAGCAAAAGCGGGTTCGATATGCGTTGGCCCCTTTGGGGGAAAAGGTATTTGATTTTATTGCCGAGAGCTCCCCGCAGATCCGCCTGGAGCTGGTCAAACTTAAGAGTGATATAGATGGAATGCTCTATATTCCCCAAAAAGGCCAGGACCGCGCCTACTTGATTTTAAATGGGGAGAAGCCGCTGATTAATCAAATTTTTGCTGCTGCCCATGAATATTATCATTATATCAAGGATTATGATCTGATTCGAAAAACACCCTATGTCTGCAATTTATCCCTCTTAAAAAATGTCAATGAAAAAAAAGCCAGTCGTTTTGCGGCGGAATTTTTACTTCCGGAAAATGCCATCAGAAATGAAATGACACGGATCTGTCGGGTATTTGGAAAAGAGCCAAAAAAGTTAAGCTTTGTGGAATATGCGGCTTTCAGCTTTTGTTTAACGATAAAGTATCAACTTCCACTAAAAGCTGTGATTTATCGGCTCTTAGAAGAAGGATATATAAAAAATATAGACGATTTTATTAACAATTATGAAGTGTTCAAGGAAGTTATGCTACAGATTGAGATTTCCAAAGAACAGATAGAACATTTGTATGGTTCCAATGACAGGTTACTGTCCAATGATTCTGAAATTTATAGGCAGATGCGGGAAGCTTTCGACAAGGGCCTGGTGTCCAGGGAAGAGCTGCTGGAGGATGCTAAGAGATTGGATTTGAATATGGAAATCATAGGGGTGTTTGTGAAGAGGACAGATCTGGAGGAGGAAGAGAATGATGAGGATGACAAGGATTTGATGAGTCGGATTCAAGAAATTTGGAGGGAAGGATAAATGTATACTCCACTTCAAAAGATATCTCTCAGACGGCTTCTGAAAGAACCAATCATGTTGGATGCCAATATTTTGATGGTAGGAATTGACAAGAGAGGAACGGATCCAAATTGCTCTTTTGAAAATATGAAAAGTGTATATATGATTCCTCTTTTGGAAAGCTTTCGGGATATTCGCATTCACAGGATGGTATATGATGAGCTGGATGTCCAGTCCAGGGACTTGGTGGATAAGTATTCCAGTGTGATGATTGTAAATGAGGAGAAACAATATTTGCAAGATCCGCAATACATAACAATTTTTAATCATATTGCAGATCATGAACGGATCCGGTATTCCCGAGGAAGCTCAAAGGATCGGGGAGAGGTCTATAGCTTGGCTTATGCGGCCTATCATGGAATTAATTATTTTAGTTCAAAGGAGATTATGGTTGATGAGATTGCCAGAGATTTAGAGGATTTAAAAGACGTGGATATTATAACCTTTGACGTTATAGTTCTTTTGGCATTTGTATATCACATGAGCAGAGGAGATACATCCAAAAATAAAGCCTTAAAGTCTATTTATAAGCGGTTTTGTGAGGATGTTATAAAGAGACATCATTTGCCTCCTACCCTGCGAGAATACTATTTGCAGGTAGAAAAATTGCTTTGAATATTGTTTCTCATAGAAGGAGCCTACGGATTGTAGGCTCCCCTCATATTTTTCAAGAGAATTTTCAGCAAATCTGCATTACCCTTAAAAAAACTGATTTTCGTTGGCGTTTTCTCTCCCCTGGGATAGGCCCGGGTGACAGGGACCTCGCAGGCGTGAAGACCCAGCTGGGAGGCCCGTACAGACAGGTAAGCCAGGAGCTCATAACCCATAAAAACCTCCCGGAAGGGCTGAACTTTGGGGTGGGTGAGATACCTGCGGGAGTAGGCACGAAAAGCGTTGGTGGTATCGGTAAAGCGCTGGTGGGCTGTGAGGGAAATCACGGGAGCATGGAGCAGAACAACGGAGAGATGGCGGACCAGAGGGGTGCGAATGGCCCGGCCACCTTTTACAAAACGGGAGCCCTGGACGAAATCATAGCCCTTTTCCAGCTTTTCCAGAAAGCGGGGAATGTCCTCAATGCTGTCCTTGTTATTGCCGTCCACAGTGAGAATGCCTCGGTATCCCCGCTGAAGGGCCCACCACAGACCCATGCGCAGCTGGGCTCCCTGCTTGCCGGTATCTTCCTTTACCAGCAGGGCATTCACACCCAGGGATCGGAGCAGATTTTCTTCCGTAGAGCCGTCAGTGGAGCCGCCATCACAAAGAAGAATGTCCACCTGCCGGTGAATGTGGTGGGCCCGGGCTCTTTTTAGTTCCTTTTGAATCCGTCCATTTTCGTTGATAATGGGAATGCAGACGCAGTAATCGGATTGTCTGGGGGCAAATTCCGTTACACGAAAGCGGGGCACTCCCGGTTGTTTTTCGTAGACCATATGACACCTCGATTTGTAGAAAATTGGAAATTTTATAACAGGCTAGAGATTTGCTTCATGGTTTCCAGAAGCTCCTCCAGGGAATGCAGGCATCCCATTTCAATGGAAAGATACCCTTGCCAGGTATTATCTGTCCAGGCTTTTTGCACCTGTGAGAGGAGATCTCTGTGGAGGGGCAGGTGCTCCTCCTTTAGCCTTCCCAGACCAGGCTCGCTGATATGCATGTGATTGATCAGGGGAAGCCATTGGGGAAGGGAGAGAAGGGACTCCTGATTTTCAATCATGGTACCCAGATCCAGGTTCACGGCAAAGCCGGAAGCTTTAGAGGGTGGCAAGACCCGGGATCTCACCTGTCGGACCAGGTCGCAGGCCTGCTCTGTGGTATTGATAAAGTTGGTGTGGTAGAGAGGCGGGTTGGGCTCCATGGAAAGGGTGGTGCCGCAGGCAGCTGCGTAGACGGCGACTTCCCGGAAAAACTCCAGCACAGGCTCCAGGGGAGCGCCTTCTGGCTGTTGCCGGTTCCTGGGGCTTCCAAAGACCAGGTTGGGACAATCCATGGCAGCGGCAAAATCTATGGCACGCCGGGTATAGTCCAGGAGAAGCTGCCGCTCCTTTCCAGAGCCGAAAAGCCGTTCTGTGCGTCCGTACCAGATGGACTGGAGGGAGCAGACACGCAGGCCGTACTGCTCTCGCAGCTGCCTGGCAAAAAGAGTGGCCTCCCCGGTATGGGCATAGGGGTCCTGGGGAAAAATACGGGTAGGTGCAATTTCCAGGCCAGTGTAGCCCAGCTGCTCCATGGCTGTGTAGACTGCTGTGTCCTGATCCGGAGACCAGGCAATGTTGGAAATAGACAGGTTCATGGGAAAGCCTCCTTGCACTTTTCTTCATCCTATCATTTTTCCGTTGAATATTCAACTTTAAAATGGTATGCTGGGTGTAGTATTAAGGGAGAAGGAACCGGGTGGAGCGGATGAAAGGCAGAATCCGTGAAGGCAGATTCTTATAGAGAAAGTTTTTTGACAGAGGATTATTGAATGAAGTTATATGATAAGATTATTATTGGCGCAGGGCTTTATGGGCTTTATGG
Organism: Lachnospiraceae bacterium; assembly: GCA_022791975.1. Lineage (GTDB taxonomy): Bacteria > Bacillota > Clostridia > Lachnospirales > Lachnospiraceae > RGIG4284. Next base: position 121,143 of record JAAWAC010000041.1, read on the forward strand.
GGCTCTGTTTTGTGCCAAGAGAGGTGAGCGGGTGTTGGTGTTGGAGTGGGATGACCAGGCTTTTGGCCGGGCTACCTATGTGAACCAGGCCCGGGTGCATATGGGGTATCATTATCCCCGGTCTCTCTCCACAGCTCTAAAGTCTGCGGGGTATTTTGAGCGGTTTGTTCAGGATTATGGGTTTTGTATTTTGCAGGACTTTGAGCAGGTGTATGCCACCTCAGCGCACTTTTCCTGGACCGATGCCAGGCAGTTTCAGAGATTTTGCCAGGCGGCGGGGATTCGCTGTGAGGAGGTGAATCCACAGCGGTATTTTCGGCCCGGAATGTGTGACGGAGCTTTTTTGACCAGGGAATATACTTATGATGCCCGGCTCCTGCGGGACTATTTTCTGGAGAAACTAAAGGAGTACCCCCAGGTGGAGATCTGCTATGAAGCGCGCATACAGCGGATTTGTCAGGATGGCAGGGATTATGTGGTGGAGGCAGCAGGAAGAAGGCCAGCGCGGACCGGGTTTTTGCTGAATGCTACTTATGCGTCTACCAATCAGCTGCTGGGAATGGTGGAAGGACAGGCCTTTGAGCCTTTTTCCATAAAATACGAGCTGTGTGAGATTATTCTGTGTGAGCCCTCCAGGGAGCTTGGGCCAGTGGGCATTACGGTGATGGACGGGCCTTTTTTCTCTATTATGCCCTTTGGAAAGACCGGGTATCATTCTTTGACCTCTGTCACCTTTACACCCCATGTGACCAGCTATGAAAGCCTGCCCACCTTTGCCTGCCAGAAGAAACGGGGGGGTGGGTGCAGCCCCCAGCAGCTGGGCAACTGCAATATGTGTCCGTCCAGGCCGGACAGTGCATGGCCATTTATGTCTCACATGGCAGAAAAATATCTGCGAGAGGAGTATGGCTTTACCTATTCTCACTCGCTGTTTTCTATGAAGCCTATTTTAAAAAACTCCGAGGTGGATGATTCCAGACCTACGGTGGTGCGCAAGCTGTCACAGAAGCCCACATTTGTCAGTGTGCTTTCAGGAAAAATCAATACGGTTTATGATTTAGATGAGGTATTTATGCATGAGTGATCGAAAAGAAAGTAATTTTATATCGGCGGTTGTCTATGTTCACAATCAGGAAAAGGAGCTGCCGGCCTTTTTGCATAAGATAAATGGGATTTTGGCGGGAAATTTTGAACATTATGAGATTATCTGTGTAAATGATTTCAGCAGGGACAAGAGTGTGGAAGCTGTCACGGCGTTTGCCCGAAATTTGGAGGGAGCCAGCGTGAGCATCCTGCATATGAGCTATTATCAGGGAGTGGAATTGTCCATGAATGCAGGGATGGATCTGGCTATCGGGGATTTTGTCTTTGAATTTGATCGGGTGACCTGCGGCTTTCCGGACAATCTTATGATGGAGATATACAAAACCTGCCTGTCGGGCTACGATATTGTAAGCGCAGCGCCTGTGCGGGCAGAGCGGTGGAGCTCCCGGCTGTTTTACCGGGTGTATAATCAGGTGGCTGGGCGGAAAACCATGCTGCGGACGGAGACGTTCCGGATTTTATCCCGGCGGGCCATTAATCGGGTTCATTCCATGTGCCAGTCCATTCCATACCGGAAGGCGGTCTATGCCAACTGCGGACTTGAGACCTGTACCCGGACCTATGAACCGGAAGGCGGGCGGGAACAGCTGCCCCGGGAGGTGCGGGAGGCGCGTCGGGATATGGCCTTTAACAGTCTGATCCTGTTTACCAATCTGGGATACCGGGTGTCCAGCGCGCTGGCTGGTTTGATGATGCTGCTGGCGGTGTTTATCGGTGTGTATACGGTGGTAATTTTTGCAAGCGCTAGACCGGTGGAAGGCTGGACTACCACCATGCTGTTTTTATCCCTGGCCTTTTTTGGGGTGTTTGCCATTTTTTCCATGATCATAAAATACCTGAGCATTTTGACGGATCTGGTATTTACTAAGCAGAGATATATGATTACAGGGGTGGAAAAAATCAAGTAAATGAAGAGATAAAAGGATGAGAATATGAGAGGAAAAAAGGGGAGCATAGCAGAGGGAGCAGCAGAGGTTCGGGGCAGAGTATGGCTTTCCGGAAAGCAGATTTTGGCGGTGGGACTGGCTTGTCTGGCAATCTGGAATATTTGTTTACAGGTGCAGTTTTTAAGGGCAAAGCCCAGGATGGAGGCCTATCTGCCAGCGGATTTGTATGTGGCCGTGGGAAACACCATGGAGCTGTACAATTCCCAGGTGGCAGTCTGCGGCCTGGAGGGAGCCTACACCTTAAGCTGGGACTGTGAAATTGGAAGAAACCTGGGGGACCGGTTCTCTGTGGAGGGCCTGGAGGAGCAGATAGGAGACTATCCTCTGGTGCTGGAGATTTATGACTGGAATGATTCTCTGGTGGAGAGGCTTACCAGTACCCTACATGTGGTGGATGCCCAGATTGAGGGAGAATACTCCATTTTAAATATGGGCGACAGCCTGTCCAATGGCCGGGAGTGGTACCGAAAGATTTTCTATCTGTCCGATGGACATCTGACCTTTACAGGCACCCGAGGCTGGACCAAGTACAGTCACGAGGGGAGGAGCGGATTTTCACCCCAGGATTATCTGGCGGAGACGGCCTACAGCCATGAGGGGGAGGGAGTCCATCCCTTTTATGACCCGGCCCAGCAACGGTTTGACTGGAATTATTATAAGCTTAAAACGGGAATCCAACCGGACATCATACAGATTTTCCTGGGTATCAATGGGCTAAAGGATGATCCTTTTGACCAGGTGGATGCCATTGCCCAGATGGTGAACAATATTCGCAGCTATGATCAGAATATTCCTATTTATATTGTGAATACCCCCTATGTGGGAGATCAGGATCATATGGGGAGTATGGAACTGCCAGACGGGAGCCCCTGGTTTCGCGGGGAGCATAAAGAGACCTGGGATTGGCGGATTATGCACCTGATGAAAGGGCTGGAGAGGAAGCTTGGCAATTACAGCCATGTGACTTTTATTCCCCTGGCTCTTATGCATGACAGCGCCCATAATTTTGACCAGGGGGAGGCCCTGCACCCCAATGAGAACGGGGATTCCCAGTTTGCCTCCTGCATGTATGGAGTGTATTGTGGAACGCTGGAGGGACAACTGCGGTAAATAGCGAGGAGAAAATGGTATGGTGCAACGAATGCATAGACAGATAATCCGGATTCTGGAAAAGGGATATGGGGTGTTTTTCGGGGCAGCCTGCCTGGTTCTGGCCCTGTTTTGCTTTTATCATCTGGATGTAAAATATGTGGATTCCTGGGACGAGGCTCGCCACGGGGTAAACGCCTATGAAATGCTGGAGAATGGAAATTTTATCCAACACACCTATAATTATGAGGTGGATACCTGGAATCTGAAGCCCCCTTTAAGCTATTGGGGGATTCTCCTGGGGTTTGGGATGTTTGGCTGTTCTGTATTTGGGCTTCGGTTCTATTCGGCCCTTTGTTACCTTCTCACAGGAATCGTGACCGGATTGTGGGTGGGGAAAAGAAGCCGGGTCGGGGGCATCCTGGTTCTGGGCTTTTTCTGTGCCAATACCCTACCTCTGTATGCGCATTTGGCCAGAGCCGGAGACGCGGACAGCCTGTATCTCATGCTGTTTACCTTTGCCATGCTTTCCATGCTGGAGCTCTCGAAGAATAAAAAATATCTCTATGTGTGTGGCCTTTGCTTTTCCCTGGCCTTTTTGACCAAAAGCTGGCATGCTGGCATGCTTGTGGCTATTGGGGGATTGTTTCTTTTGGTCACTGGGGAAATACGTCGTATCAAATGGAAAGAGTGGGGATTGTTTCTGCTGAGCATTTTTCTGCCCCTGGCCCTGTGGTTTGGATGGAGATATGGGGCGGATGGCCTCATGTTTTTCCGGCAAATGATAGAGGTGGATCTGCTGGCCCGCACGGGAACTGCCAATTTTGAAGGCCATAGTGGGCCTGTTTCCTTTTACTGGGAGATGGTGTTTGGAAATACGGCCTATATCTATCCCTGGGTACTGGGAGTCTGTGTGCTGGGCGGTTTGGCTTTGCTTGTGTATTTGATAGCCCAAAGGAATAGAAGCGCAGGCGCAAAGAACGTGGTGCAGGAAAGAGATAAAGACGAAACCAATGGAATTTCAGAGAGAACAGCAGGGGAAGGCATTCCGGATAACACATCCAGCTCACTCCTTTGGCAATATGGCTGGGGGCTTGGCCTCTGGTTCGGAGTTGTGTTCTTTGGATTTTCTCTTATGAAGACCAAGCTGATCTGGTATTGCTATCCGGCCATTGTCCCGGTGTTTGTGCTGGCAGCTTTGATTTTGGGCAAGTGCATAGGCTGGGACGGGGGAGAGCCTGGAGAGGAATCCGGGGAGATACAGGAGAATCACACAAAAACTGTAAAAAATTGGAAAAATCAAATATTGCCCGGAATGCAGCTTTTGCTGATAGTGGGCTGTGTGGTGGTGGTGTTGCATTTTATGAAAGGAGCCTATGAGACGGCGATTCGGGATGTGCATGGAGATGGATTTCAGGATTTTCTTAAGCTTAGCGCCAGTCAGGACAGCGCCTATGCCGGGTGGGACGCCTATATCCAGGTGCCCGGGGAGAAGCCGGAGCAGTTGGGGGACTGGGACCAGAACCGCCTGTTTCTGGCAGAGATCAGCGGAAACTTCCGCTGTAAGGATGGAGGTGTGGTGGCCTTTTTGCAGGCGGGGCCAGGGTGCGTGATCTATCTGGATCGGGAGAATTATGCGGCATTTGCAGAGGAGCTTTGGGACTGTGAGGTGTTGTATTTAAATGAAGGGTATCCTTATGTGGTGCTGGGGCGGTAACGCCATATCCCCCATACAATCCCCCCACAGAGAAGCAACAGTACAAGGGCCAACAAAATATAGACCTTTTGATTAAAATATGTGGTGACCTGGTATTCGTATACGGCGAAGGCCAGGTCGCCATTTTTTTGCTCTTCCCCGGCAATGGTCAGGGTACCCTGGGGATACAGATCCTGATTGCCGGTATGGTAATACAAAAGCTGGAGGCTGTCCTCCCCGTGAATATAACCGGGCCATAGGGTGATGGTATAGGTGGTCTCCTCTTCTGGAACCACCAGGTCAAAGGAAAAGACATACCACTTATTTTTTTCCACCATGCCAGACAGGAAACGGTCGTTGTCGTAGACCAGATTACCTTTTTCGTCTGCAATAGACACACAGAAGGCAGATTGGTTGTATTCTCCCACGGGATTCAGGGCATGGATGGCCAGGCGGTTGAAGGGCTGATCCGTGACAAAGGTCTGGGTATAAACCTCCTCATATTCCTGAATATAGGTGCGGTCATTGTCATTATCCTGATACTGATGGACCCGGTACAGATTTTCCTCAATGGGAGTTTCCACCAGCTGCTTCTGTCCTAAAATGAGAAGGACCAGCAGACAGGCCAGACCGGCACTTAAGGAAATGCGGCCAACAGCCAGGAAATTCCTGATTTCCAGAACCTTCCATATACAGAGAAGCTGGTCTGCCATTAAAACCAGGGTCAGGAAGAGAAAGCCAATGCTGTAGAGAGGATTGGTTTCCCAGATAAGGTGAAAAGCCATAGCGCCCAAAAGAGACAGCTGGAGAACAAAGGCTGGGGTTTGTTCCCTGAAACGGCGCCAGGAGAAAAGAATCAGCAGGGCACCAGCTCCCAGGACCAGCATTTGCAGAACCCGGAATACCTGGGCGTAAATGACCAGCAGGCCGTCCTTATTGCCCAGCAGGTACTCGTAGAGGCGTCCATACTGGCAGGCGCTATTTTCCGCCTCGTAGGTGTCGGTGCCGTCCACCCAGGTATTCAGAAGCTTGCGTCCCATAAGAGAAAGCATTCCCCCAGGCCCGGCTTCCTTGACCCGCTCCGTCAAAAGCTTGAGATCGGCGCTGACTTTTTCTTCTTTGGTAGGGAAGCTGTAGGTATACAGCTCGTCCGACTGATCGAAGGCACCGTCCCAACGCATACCCATCATAACCCAGTGGATTGCCGGGAACCCAGTGTTTTTGTAGTCAAACCTTACATAATGGTTCACCGCGGCGCTCCACAAGCCCAGGGTGAGGGCACAGGAAAGCATAAAAGCCGCCCCGTTGACCAGAAGGGGACGTAGAGCATGAGACCGGATCTGTTTTTGCAGGGAACAAAAAGCAGCAATGCCTATGGCAATCAGGGCGATCAGAGTGGTGGCCCGAAATTTATAGCCCATGAGAAGCAAAAAAACTAGAAGAAAAGTCCTGGCAGGCTGAAACCGGTCATTTTTTTGTCTCATTTGGAAAAACAAAAGGAGGGCCCCCATAAAAAAGGGCATGGAAAGGGTAGAAGTATAGTAAAATCCTGCCCACACATAGGTGGCCGGGCATGCGGCGCAGAGCAACAGATAGAGAAGATTTGCGGAGGGCTCTTTTCGGATACAGGTGACAATCCCACTGCCTAGCAGCAAAGAGAGATCCAAAAGCCCTACGTTTAGCAGCTGAACAAACAGCATATAATGATCAGCAGGCAGCCCCAGAGAAGAGGCCAGGGAGAGAAGCTGGTATGTGAAGATAGTAATGGGGTAATTGTTGGTATAGCGAGCAAAATAGCCATTCTCATAGGTTGGAGATATGGTGTGGGTGGACAGCATCTCTACAGCCTGATCAAAGGTTTTCAGGGCATCGTAGCGAAGGATGGGCCTAAAATAGAGAAGGAAACCCAGTTGTCCGGCCAGAATCAGTCCTAGCATTCCCCATTTGGCTAATTTTTGTACAGGCTTTTGGCAGTGGTTCAGCCGCCTGTAAATCAGATAAAGTCCATAAAATAGAAACAAGACACCGATCCCTATGAGAAGCAGCCTGATAGCTGGCATGTCGCCGGCCCTCAAAAAGGTACTGTCCCAGCGGACAAAGCCAAAAGCCGCAATATAGAAGGTAAACAGGGCGAGAAGAAAAAGGGTTAAGCTGTACATAGATCCTCCTGTATGAAAAGCAAAAATTATTTTTGTTTTATTTTATCCCAATATAAAGAAAAAGGCAAAGGATAATGGTACAATTTTGCTGAAAGGAGGGGATTTTCATGTCAAAATACTATATGGCAGAGAATCTAAGAAGATTAAGAACATTTTATGACTATCGACAAAAAGAGGTAGCCGATCAACTGCACATTTCCCGTCAAGCTTATTCCAATTATGAGCGGGGAACCCGAATGCCGGATATGCGGATCGCTGTCCGGTTGGCAGAATTCTATCAAATAACTCTGGACTGTCTGGTTTTAGCCAAAGACCCGGTCAAAAGGCTAATGGATCAGACACGGAGAGAATATAAGGCACTGACGCCGGTGGGCAGCCTGATTCCCATAAGCGGGCCTGAGACGAAAATGTTGCTGCGTTACAAGCGGCTTTCCCGGGAGGAGCAGGAGGGAGTACAGGAGTTTGTCAGATTCCGGGAGGAGCATCTTCGCAAAAAGAACCGAGAGCGGAGAAAATAGGTGCAAAAAAGCCGGCTCATAGACGGCGGGACGAAGTACAGGCCAAAGGACAGGAAGCTTTGGCCTGCATTCTCCTTCTTTTCCCACTTCTTTCTTGAAAAATTATTTGCTATTCTGTCAAAAACAGTATATAATGTCACATGTATATCTACGGCTTAAGAGGAATAAGAAAATGAATCTGGAACATTTTGTGGAAAAGAACGCGCCCAAAAACAGGATTGCGCTTTTAGTGGTCATGGATATTATCCTGATTACCTTATCCGGCTTTTTGGCTTTATATATTCGTTATGATTTTCGCTTCAGCAATATGGAAATGCAGTATGTTCACTATGAGCTGGAGCTACTGCCACTGAATCTTATTTTTACCCTAATGCTGTTTGTGATGTTTCGGCTGTACCGAAGTGTGTGGCGGTTTGCCAGCAGTACCGAGCTTTTGAATGTGATTGGGGCCTGTACGGCCAGCATTGCAGTACAGATTTTTTACATGTCTGTTCTCCGGCTGCGTATGCCCATAAGCTATTACCTGATGAAATATGTTTTGCTTATTATAGAAATCGGTACCCTGCGGTTTACCTACCGTATTTTGCGGATGATGCAGGAGTGGCGGTTTCGGGAGCATAAGGATTTACGGAAGAGGACCATGGTGGTAGGCGGCGGCGAGGCGGGAGCCATGATTATCAAGGAGCTGCAAAACAGCCGTTATCTGGACCAGGATGTGTGCTGCGTGGTGGATGACAATGGAGCCAAGCAGGGGAAATATATCCGGGGCGTGAAAATCATGGGCGGGCGCAAGGATATTTGCCGGTTGGCCCATGAGCTGGAAATCAATGAGATTGTGGTGGCCATGCCTTCTGCGCCTCAGCGGGAGATACGGGAGATACTAAATATTTGTAAGGAAACCAACTGTGAAATGAAAGTGTTGCCCGGCCTGTATCAGATGATCAAGGGTGAGGTTAGCATGTCTAAGCTTAGAAAGGTGGAGATCGAGGATCTTCTGGGTCGGGAACCTATTCGCATTCAGCTGGATCAGATTATGCAATATGTGTCTGGCAAGGTGGTGCTGGTCACTGGTGGTGGCGGATCCATTGGAAGCGAGCTCTGTCGGCAGATAGCAGCCCACAGTCCCAGACGCCTGATTATTGTGGATATTTATGAGAATAATGCCTATGATATTCAGCAGGAATTGAAACACAGTTATCCGGGGTTAGATTTGGTGGTGCTTATCGCTTCTGTGCGGAATACCCACCGCATAGAAAGCATTTTTCAAACCTACCAGCCGGAAATTGTCTATCACGCGGCAGCTCATAAACATGTGCCTCTGATGGAGGACAGCCCTAATGAGGCTATCAAGAACAATGTATTTGGCACCTACAAGACGGCCAGAGCGGCGGATAAGTATGGGTGCAAGCGCTTTGTGTTGATTTCCACGGACAAGGCGGTAAATCCCACCAATATTATGGGAGCCTCCAAGCGAATCTGTGAGATGATTGTGCAGACTATGAATAACCGCTCAAAGACAGATTTTGTGGCGGTTCGCTTTGGAAATGTGCTGGGAAGCAATGGCAGCGTGTTTCCCCTGTTTAAAAAGCAGATTGAGCAGGGCGGTCCTGTGACAGTGACCCACCCAGATATTATTCGGTATTTTATGACTATTCCGGAGGCTGTGTCTTTGGTGCTCCAGGCGGGCGCCTTTGCTAGAGGCGGGGAAATTTTTGTGTTGGATATGGGGGAGCCAGTGCGGATTGTGGATCTGGCCAAAAACCTGATTCGCCTGTCAGGCTTTAAGCCCTATGAGGATATAGACATTCAGTTTACGGGATTGCGTCCCGGAGAAAAGCTATATGAGGAGCTTCTTATGAGTGAGGAGGGGCTCCAGGAGACGGAAAATAAGCTGATTCACATAGGGAAGCCCATTGAGATGAATGAGGAGCTCTTTTTGCGGCAGTTGGAGGAGCTAAAGCGGATTGCCAATGAGGATTCAGCCAATATCCGGCGGAAGGTGAAGGAGATTGTGCCCACCTACGTGATAAAGCAGGAGTAGGCAAGCAGAGCCGGGAGATGGTGATTGATGTGGTATGTCATTCAGGTGCGAACTGGAACAGAGGAGAGCATCCAGATTCAGTGTGAAAAGAATATTTCCGGAAAGATTCTTAAGGAATGCTTTATTCCCCGCTATGAGGAGCAGCGGAAATATCTGGGGGAATGGCGTATTTGTCAGCGAACGTTGTTTCCAGGGTATCTGTTTTTGGTGTCGGAGCACTTGGACGAGCTATATCAGAGCCTAAAGCATGTGATTGGCTTGACCAAGCTTTTGGGCACTGGCCGGGAGATTATTCCCCTTTCCCAGGATGAAATACAGTTCCTTTTGCGTTTTGGAGGGGAGGAACAGCTGGTAAAGCTTTCCCAGGGCATCATTGAGCAATCCCGGGTTCGGGTTCTCCTTGGCCCTCTTCAGGGAATGGAGGGGTATATCCGGAGGATTGACCGCCACAAGCGGAAGGCTTATCTGGAAATTCCCATGTTTGGAAGGATTTTGAATGCTCAGGTTGGGCTGGAGATAATGGAGAAATGTGAGTAGGGAAAGGAGAAAGGTTTTACATGAACGAAGGCCAGAATGCATACGAGAAGGAGATCAATTTAAAGGAGCTTTTGTTTTACTGCCTGAAAAAGTGGCGCACTATTTTGGCAGCCATGGTTGTTCTGGCTGTGTTAGCTGGGGTGTATAAATATATATCCACAGGTAAGAGCAATCAGGCAAAGTTGGAAAGACAGGCAGAGGAAGAAAAGGATGGGAAAGAGAAGGTGGAGGATATTCTGGATGAGTCCCAGGATGTCATCAATGAATTGAAGGCAGAGCATTACCGGCTGGTGATTGCTCAGTCCGAGGAGGCCCTTGAGAGACAGAAGGATTATCTGGACAACTCTGCAATCATGAAGCTTGATGGAAATCACTTGCAGACAGGCACTCTGATCTTTTGCATGGATTTTCGGGAGGGAGACAGCGACGCTTTGGATGCTCTGGTGGCAGCCTACCAGGCCTATGTAACCGATGGCCGTCTGGCTGGGGAGCTTGAGAAGGCCGGAGAAGGCATTTCCACTGCGGAGCTACAGAAGCTTATTCTCTTTTCCGATGATAAATCCACTGTACGGCTCCAAAACAGTGGTACCAATGCTGTTGGGAAGAGCATGGGGGAGCTTCAGCTAAAATTGGCCGGACAGCATGTGTTCCAGCTTCGCATATTTGCACCAGATGAAAAGCTGTGCAGGAAGTATTTGGAGACAGCAGAGCGTGTTATTTTGGCATATGGGGAGGAGCTACGCCAGGAGGTGGCGGAGCATGGCATTAAGGTATTATCCTCCACCCAGTCGGAGCAGATGAGCACGTGGATTTCTGATTACCAGAGCCAGCTTTTGGCAGAGTACAGAAGCGCCGTAGATAATCTAAATGTTTTACAGACCACCTTAAAGCAGATGGAGGAGCCGGAGGAGCTGTTGGAGGAAGAGGAAGCGCCAGAAGATGAGGACGCAACTCTGGTTCTGGAAAGTCCTGGAAGATCTGGAATAAAGTTTGCAGTGGTGGGTCTGGTGTTAGGAGCTTTTCTGGGAGCCTTTGTGTGGATGCTGGTGTATATTATGAGCAGCCGGCTCCAGAGCGTGGATTCCTTTGAGGAAGAGTTTGGCATGAAGCTGGTGGCCAGGATAAGCGGCCAGACCCAGGAGGGAAAGTGGTTCGGTTTTCTGGATCGATGGATTCAACGAATGGAGGAGGGCGCTTTTGGGAATATTCCCTTTGAGGAGCAGATGAAAATTGCCTCCGCCAATGTAAAAGCCGCTTTAGCCAAAAATGAGGACTTGAAAAAAGTTATGCTTGCTGGTACAATAGCGGGGAAAGATGCAGAGGCTATGTGTGCGCAGTTGACGGCAGATGTGGAAGGGGTTGCCTTCTCCGACTACAAGCAGGTGGTGTTCTGTGCAGCTGATCTGGAGGAGCTTGCCCAATATGATGGGGTGCTGTTCCTGGAGAAAAAAGGCGTATCTGTGTCTGAGCTTATCCGCCAGGAGCGGGAGCTGGCCAAGTGTCGGAATGTAACGGTGCTAGGAACAGTAGTGGTGTAGTTCGCAGTAAGTATGGCTGCGGCGCAATGTTCGTATGATAGAAATATAAATTAGGTAAAATCCAGGTTCTCTCAAATCGTCGCCTTGTCGCGTTTGGGAGAACGGGATGTTATATTGGTATGGGGAAAATCTGGCTATGTGAAGGCGGAGTGGCGAAGCACGGCTATTTTTCGGAAGAAGTTTGGCAGGTTTATGGAAAAAAATAGGATGTGAAAGAGTTTTAGGCAGCTTGTGGGAAAATGGATTCTCACAGGCTGATTGTTTTTTGGAGAAGTTTTCAAACACAGTTTCATGGAGATACAGAATGGCTAAGAAAATAAATAAAAAGAAGATAGTAGGAACGATTGCGCTTTTTGCGGGCATGTTTGCTATTATGACAGTCATTGCAAAGAAAAGGGTGGAGAAGGAGCAGATCAATAAGGAAAATCCTTACATAGGGAAGGATGGGGAGAAAGAAGAACCAACGGCCTATGAGAGAGTGGGGAAGCCGATCATAGACAGAGGACTATCCTTTGTTGGATTGCTGGTATTGTCGCCGTTGTTTGCCGTTATTTCTATTGCCATTTTTCTGGATGATCCGGGAACAGTATTTTTTACACAAAAACGAGTGGGTAAAGATGCAAGATTTTTCTGCCTGCATAAGTTTCGAAGTATGAAAATGTCTACCCCTCATGATGTTCCCACGCATCAGCTAGATGATCCAGAGCAATATATTACAAGAGTGGGAAGGTTTTTAAGAAAGACAAGCTTAGATGAGCTTCCACAGATTTGGGATATATTCAGAGGAAAGATGAGTGTCATTGGTCCCAGACCTGCATTGTGGAATCAGGCGGATTTGGTAGCTGAACGGGATAAATATGGAGCAAACAAGGTGCTGCCAGGCTTGACTGGATGGGCCCAAATCAATGGAAGAGATGAACTGGAGATATGTGAAAAAGCGAAATTAGACGGGGAATATGTGAAGCATTTAAGACAGGGCGGTTTTGACGCTCTGTTTTTTGATTTGAAATGTTTTTTTGGAACTATCAAGGCAGTGGCGAGCAGTGATGGGGTGGTAGAAGGTGGAACAGGAGAAATGCACAAAAATTGTGAGATACCCACAGATTCTGTTGATGCCGAGATTGAAAATTATGGTTACAAAAAAAGCTTTCATATTAACAAGGAAGGCTTCAAACATGTCTTAATTACAGGTGCAAACAGCTATATTGGGGAAGCCTTTGAGGCCTATGCAAAGAGATGCTATCATAAAAATTTTGTTATTGATACCGTGGATATGATAGATGGAACATGGAGGGAAAGGGATTTTTCCGCTTATGATGCAGTGTTCCATGTGGCTGGTCTGGCCCATGCGGATGTTGGAAATGTCGATGAGGAGACAAAGAAAAAATATTATGAAGTGAATACGAATCTGGCTATAGAAACAGCTAAGATGGCTAAGGAATCTAAAGTCAAACAGTTTGTGTTTATGAGCTCTATGATTATTTATGGGGAATCTGCACCCTATGGGAAGAAGAAAATCATTGATGAACATACAGTTCCTGCCCCTGCAAATTTTTATGGGGACAGTAAGTGGCAGGCGGATAAGGGTGTGAGACAACTGGAGACAGAAGCGTTTCATGTGGCTGTGCTGCGGCCGCCGATGATTTATGGACGAGGGAGTAAGGGGAATTATCCGGTATTGGCCAAGCTGGCCAAAAAACTGCCCGTATTTCCTGCTGTGGAAAATCAGCGTTCCATGCTTTTTATTGATAATTTGTGTGAGTTTTTATGTCTGTTAATATTGAGCGGAGAAGGCGGCGTTTATTTTCCTCAGAATGCGGAGTATACCAGCACAACAGCATTGGTTGAAAGAATTGCGGACACCACATGGCATCCTATGAAGTTTACAAGATTATTGAATCCGGCTGTGGCTGCTGCGGCACATATTCCGGGAAAGACAGGAGACTTGACAAATAAAGCCTTTGGAAACAGTATTTATGCCCAGCGATTATCTCGTTATGACGGTTTACATTATCATGTTGTTGACCTGGGGGATTCCATAGAGTTAACGGAGGCAGATACGTTCAGTGAGACAGAACTGGAAGAAGGAGCGTAACACGATTGCAGACAATTTGGATTATTGATCATTATTCGTCAGAACCGAAATATGGGGGGATATCTCGTCAATTTGACTTTGCCAGGGAGCTGGGAAGGCGGGGATATCATGTGGTGATTATTGCATCTGGCTTTTGTCACTTTACTCATACCTATATAGCAGACAAGCCAGTAAAGGTTAGTACATTGGATGAAAATGTTCACTATATTTATATAAAGACCAGCAGCTACCAGGAAAATGGCGGTCTTGGGCGCGGGAAAAATATGCTTGATTTTATGAGAAAGGTTATCAAGTATGAGGACATTATTGCCAGACGCTATGGAAAACCAGATGCTGTAACTGGCTGTTCTGTTCATCCTTTGGCCTGGGTAGCGGCTTACAAAGCTTCCAAGAGATTTCAGGCACGCTTTGTGGCAGAGGTGAGAGATTTCTGGCCCAGAATCTGGGTGGTTAGTGGAGACAAGAAAAAGACCGATCCCATGGTATTGTTTTTTGATACTATCCAGCGGTGGGCTTTTCGACGTGCTGACCGTATTATTTACTCCATGTATCACGGAGATAAATATCTTTGCGGAGAGTTAGGCGTGCCAAAAAGTAAGGCATACTTAATTGGACAACCCATGGATTGTGAAAGATTTGACGAAAATTGCAAAAGGCCGGATTTGCTTCCAGATGAAATACGCCAGTTCATAAAGGATTCCTTTGTTTGTTCCTTTGCAGGCTATTATATGGCGTATGAGGGCGTTTATGTTATGCTGGAGGCGCTTAAGATATTAGAGGCCAAAGGATTGCCTGTGAAAATGGTATTTGTAGGTTCTGGACAGGAGAAGGAAGGGATGGAGCGATATATCAAAGATCATCATCTTCACCATGCACTTGTTTGGGACAGAATTCCTAAGGAGGCGGTACCAGCACTTATTTCACGGTCTGATATCTGTATGGCCCATTTAGAGGTTGAGGGACACAAGGAAGTATATAAATATGGCGTATCAAAAAACAAGGTAAACGAATATTTGTATTCAGGAGCATGCACCCTGTATGGATTTCTGTATAGAGATGATGAGGTGGCTGCAAGCGGCGGCGGCCTGATGTTTGAGCCTTATCATGCAGCGGATTTGGCGGAGAAGATTGAGATGGTATATCACATGCCGGAATCCCAGCGAAAACAGTATGGCATAAGGGGACGGGAGTATATTAGAGCCAATCACAGTGTGGAGGTATTGACAGACCGGATGACAGAGGTGCTTTTCGGATGAGTAAAATGGATAAGGCGTGGCTTTACTGGAATACAATTCGAAGCCTCAGGCCAGTACAGATCAGGTATCAGATAAAGAACCGGATATTGAAAAACCAGAAAAAGAAATTAGCAGGCCGGATAGAAAAGCTGAGGGCGCCGGAAATTTTGGAGACTCCCCATATTTTAATACCGGAGCTGGACTGTGAAAAAGAATATTTACGGCGATTTCGTGTAGAGGAACTGCTGGAGAACCAAATAGACCTTCTCCATGAAATGCATGTTATAGAAAAAAACTGGAAGGTATCGTCGGCTTCTCACTTGTGGAACTATAATCTTCACTATTTAGAATTCCTGATTCCATTAGCAGCAAAATATAAAATCACAAAGGATGAGAGATATTTTCTTAAGTGGAAGGAACTACTGGAGTCCTGGATGGAACAAGCCACTGGTGACAGTCTGGAGCCATATACCATATCCATGCGGATTCCCAATCTGTTGATTTGTAGGGAGCTGCTGTCAGAAAAAATCAAAAATACACAATTAGAACAAGCCCTAATCACATCTATTTATCAGCAGTATCGATATTTACTATATGCGCAGGAGAAGGCGCTTCTTGCGAATCACTATTTTGAAAATTTGAAAACTCTGGTAATCTCCAGTCTGTTCTTTCATGAGCTGGAAACATACCATAAATATTTTGATCTGTTTTTAAAGGAGATAGAAGAACAAATCCTTTCTGACGGGCTTCATTTTGAAAGAAGCCTTATGTACCACAAGATTATTTTGGAAGATATTTTACGGGTTTATGTGGTGCTGAAAAGCTCAAATCACCTGTGTGATGGGGAAAAGCTAGTTCCCACAATAAAAATTATGACAGCAGCTATGGTGAATTTGGAGGAGGGGTTCCCTAGAACGCCTCTTTTTAATGATTCCGGAAATAATGTGAGTAAAAAAAAGGATTCCCTACTTAGGGCAGCACAAAAAATTTGCGGGTACGAAAAAACAGCGATTAGAAGCTTTGAAGCATCAGGATACTATAAGCTTCATCAAGGAGAGACGACAATTCTTTTTGACTGTGGGGATATCGGGCCCTCCTATATGGGGGGACATGCCCACTGTGATTGCCTCAGTTTTGAATTATGCGTCCAAGGAAAGGCCCTGTTTGTGAACTCTGGTACTGGCCAGTATCAGGGAGAGCTTCGGCCTTTTTTTCGCAGTACGGCGGCACACAACACGATTATGATAGATGATAGGGAGCAATCGGAGCTGTGGGGGGAGCACAGAGCAGCCCGACGGATAAGAACAGCGAAAGGAGAGCTGAAAGCCAAGACACTGGTTGGAAGCTTTCAAAGCTACCAGGGCGATCTTTTTCGAAGAAGCTTTACATGGAAAAATGAGAGAACCTTGGTTATAAGGGATGAATGGAGGGCTTACCACACGGGAAGGCATATGGCAAGACAATTTCTGCATCTTGGGCCAGATTTCTGTTACAGACGAAATGGAAGCCAGATCGAGGTTTGGGAGGGAAAGAGACAATGGGCAGTTATTTGGCTTCCAGCTAAGAGCGATTATCTCATTCATACAGAGGGACAGCTGACTAACTATGCGGAAAATTTTGGGGAATATGGGAAAAAACAGGTTTTGGAAATCCGCACACCCTTTCAGGATAAAGCCTGGTCACAGATTGAAATTGAAATAAGAACAGGAGAACAATAGAAAATGGTTAATGTTATAGGTTTGGGATATATCGGGCTTCCTACCGCCCTGATGTTGGCATCTCACGGAGTTGAGGTTATTGGAACAGATTACAATGAGAAGCTGGTAGAGACTTTGAAGGCAGGGAGGACCACCTTTAAAGAGGAGGGGCTGGAGGAATTATTTAAAAGCGCAGTGGATGCGGGAATTCAATTTACCACCAAATACCAGGAGACAGATACGTATATTGTTTCTGTTCCCACACCCTATGATAAGTTTTCCAAAAAGGTAGATGCCTGTTATGTAGTGTCTGCGGTTCAGGATGTATTAAAGGTGGCTCCAAGAGGAGCAGTTATTATCATTGAATCCACAGTTTCTCCAGGTACTCTTGATAAATTCATAAGGCCAGCTATTGAAGAGACTGGACGCAGAATCGGTACAGATGTATCTCTTGTTCACGCTCCAGAGCGGATTATACCGGGAAATATGGTTTATGAGCTGCTTCACAACAATCGGACCATTGGAGCCGATGACAGAGCCATCGGAGAGAAGGTGAAGACTCTCTATGCTTCCTTCTGTCAGGGAGAGATTGTGGTGACAGATATCCGCACTGCAGAGATGACGAAGGTGGTGGAGAATACTTACCGTGCAGTTAATATCGCATTTGCCAATGAGCTGGCGAAAATATGCCGGCATGACAATATGGATGTGTATGAGATTATCCGCATCTGCAATATGCACCCAAGAGTAAATATCTTGCAACCAGGGCCTGGAGTAGGAGGGCATTGCATTTCAGTAGATCCCTGGTTTTTGGTTGGAGATTATCCAAGTTTGGCAAAGGTGATCGATGAATCCATGAAAACCAACGATGGAATGCCGGATTTTGTGCTGAATCGTATCTATGAGATTATGAAGGAAGAAGGGCTTACAGATATCACCAGGGTGGGGCTGTATGGGTTGACTTACAAGGAGGATGTGGATGATATGCGTGAGAGCCCTACGCTTCAGCTTTTAGAATCTCAGGAGCGCCATTTGGCTTCTGGATTAAAGGTTTATGATCCGCTTATTACAGAAAATGCAGTTCCCAATCAATTTCATAGCTTGGAAGAGTTTTTGAATGCGGTGGATATGGTTGTGGTTATGGTGGGGCATGAAGAGATTAAAAACAATATGGAGAAGCTGAAGGGGAAGGTTGTATTGGATACGCGGCATATCTGTGGGTTTGACAAGGTTTACAAAATATAAACTGATGAAAGTGAAATTTTGTATATGGAACAAGATTTGCTTTTAAAGGATTTATGATACCTTTATTTGCGCTATATATTGAGACAAGTAATTAGATTGGTAGTTTATTTCGTGGATACGTTTTACTGAGAGGAGTTAAAAATTTGAAGCAGCTATTTTTATCAGTCAGTGACGGCTCTGTAAGTATGGTGGAGACGCCGGCTCCTACTGTTAAAGAAAATACCGTTATTATTGAGACATTGTATTCCGTAGTCAGTGCAGGAACGGAGCGATCGCTCACATCTTTTGGCGGAAAGAATCTAATACAGAAAGCCATGGAACGGCCAGACCAGGTGAAAAAGGTTACGGAAAAGATGTCTACAGACGGCATTCTTACAACGGTGGAGGCAGCCTTTGGAAGGTTAAAAGATCCGATGCCTATGGGATATACAGCAGTGGGCAGAGTGGTGGAAACTGGAAGAGGTGTGACAGAGGTTGCCGCAGGGGATATAGTTGCGGCCGTAGGACAGGCTTATCACAGTGAGGTAAATCGGGTTGGCAAAAATTTGGTGGTCAAGGTTCCAGATGAGGTGGAGGATCTGAGACAGGCAGCCTTTTCTGCATTGGGCGGGATTGCCTTAGAGGGTATCCACCAAGCGGAGATTATTCCGGGTGAGACGATAGCAATAGTGGGACTGGGACTCCTTGGACACATCACAGCGCGGATCTTGGATGCCTATGGGTGTGATGTAATTGGGTTTGACGTGGCAGATAAGACGTTGCCAGATACCCGACTAAAGGCTTTTATCAATTCCACGGATGATCATGCGGCGGAGCTGGCACGCTCTTTGACACACGGCAGAGGTGTGGATAAGGTGATTATCACAGCGGCAACGGATTCCAATGCTCCTATTGATTTGGCGGAGGAGATTACCAGGGATCGGGGAATCATCTGTATGATTGGTGTGACCCGGATGGAGCTTGACCGCAGACCATTCTATCAGAAAGAGCTCAGCTTTAAGATAGCCCGGTCCTATGGCCCCGGAAGGTATGACAGCAGCTATGAGGAGGCGGGAACGGATTATCCCATTGGATATGTAAGGTTTACAGAGGGGCGGAATGTGGAGGAGTTTTTGCGACTTCTTGCTACAAAGCGCTTAAGGATTGGTGATTTGATTACCCACACACTTTCATTTTCGGATGCCACAGTAGCTTATGAGATGATTACGAAAAATCCGAG
This sequence comes from Lachnospiraceae bacterium, assembly GCA_022791975.1. Classification (GTDB taxonomy): domain Bacteria; phylum Bacillota; class Clostridia; order Lachnospirales; family Lachnospiraceae; genus RGIG4284. Next base: position 140,263 of record JAAWAC010000041.1, read on the forward strand.
GCATGAGAAGTATATTGGTGTAGTTTTAAAATATGAGGAAAATCAGGCAAAATGGGATAGTGTGGTAATGAATGTTGCCGCTGCTTCCATTGGCAAAAAGGTTGTAAATAAACACCAGATTAATCTTGGTTTGATAGGCGCGGGATTGTTTGCTCGGACTACAATGCTTCCAGTGATGCAGGCCAGCGGCCTGTACCATTTTAAAGGGCTGGCAACTACGGGAGGAATTGCGTCAGCCCAGGCAAATGAGGTATTTCCTTTTGATTATACCACCAGCGATTATCGGAAGCTTTTGGAGGATGCAGACATTGATCTAATAGCCATCTCCACACAACACAACAGTCATGGGAAGTTTATTGTGGAGGCTTTGGGAGCTGGGAAGAATGTCTATGTGGAGAAGCCACTGTGTTTGACTTTGGAAGAATTGTGTCGGATTGAGGAGGCTTATAAGAATAGTACAGGAGAGTTGTTTTGTGGATTGAACCGAAGACATGCTCCTCTGATAAAAGAAATCAAGAGGGAATTGCAGACAGATAAAATCCCAGCCATATATGACTATATTGCCAATGCCGGATATATTCCGCCAGAACACTGGACCCAGGACGAAACCAAAGGCGGTGGCCGGATTATCGGGGAGGCAGTGCATTTTATTGATACCATTCAAAGCTTAGATGGAAGTGAGCTGGTGGAGCTGAACCTGTCTTTTGCGGCAAATCCCGCTTACCCGAAGAGGGATAATGCGGTGATTAGTCTTCGTTTTGCTTCCGGAGCTGTGGGGACAGTTGTTTATACTTCTATGGGGAGTAAGAAGTATCCTAAGGAGCAGTTGAGAGTGTTCAGTAATGGATCGGTGTATGTGATGGATAATTATGTGGGGCTTTCAAAGTATGGGAGCAGTAAGAAGAAGGAGACGAAGCTTAAGCAGGATAAGGGGATTGGGGATGAGTATCGGTATATTTTTGATGTGGTGAGTGGGAAGAGGGGGAATGGGGTTATTCGAGATGCTTTTGTGGGGCATAGATTGTTGTTTGAGGCGATGAGATAATGGGAATTGTAACTGGTTTGAGGAAAGTGGTTCGTTATAATAGCTTGTATGGCTTCAGGAGAACAGTTATCAAGGTAGCAGGGAGAACAAGGAATCACAAATTAAAAATCTTTTTTCCAGTAAAACAACGGGAGAAGGATATATCCTTGATAGGATGCGGACAATTTGGTTTTTCTACCATATCATACTTTCTTTATAAAAAAGTGGGAAGCCAATTTTTAGAATGTTACGATATTAATAAAGAAAAAAGCCTTTCAACTGCAAGGTTTTGGGGGTATAAGATCTGCAAGAGTGCCCAGGAATTAATTTCTAACCATAAGTGCAAGTATGTGTATATTGCTTCAGATCATTATACTCACAGCAGGTATGCAATAGAAGCTATAAAAGCAGGCAAAATCGTTTATTGTGAGAAGCCAATTTCTGTCACCAGAGATCAGTTGTTGGAGCTTGTAAACGCAATAAAGCAATATCATGCAGAGATTTATTTTGGATATAACAGACCTTTTTCAAAAGCTGTAGATGACTTAATACCTTATATTAAAAATTGTAAAGCACCAATGACTTTAACCTGTTTTATTTCAGGCCATAAGCTGTCTGCGGACCATTGGTATAACGATCCAAAAGAAGGAACCCGGATATGTGGAAATCTTGGTCACTGGATCGATCTATCCATGTATTTATTTGAGCAAAGAGGGGTAGAGCCGGAAATATATGATATTAACATTACTTATTCTAGTAAGGATGAGTTGGATGATAATATTGCAGTTTCCTATAGAACAGAACATGGAGATTTGGTTACACTGGTTCTAACCTCGCGTACAGAGCCCTTTGAAGGAATTAATGAGACCATTAATCTGCAATGTGGGAATGTGATTTCAAAAATAGATGATTTTCAAAGGCAAACCTTATGGATTGGAGAGAAAAGGCAGTTACTAAAATACAATCCTAAAGATGTTGGGCATTTAAGGGCCATTAATCAGCCATTTATTGATAAGAAGCGAAGAGTGAATACTGTCATAAAGTCAACACTTTTGATGTTAGAGATTAAAGATATGGTGATGAACGTGGAAGAAAGCAGGCGATATGATTTGAAGGAAGATAATAAATTTTTGTTTTAATATAAAGTAGTTGAAAAGAGAGGGGCAGTATAAATGGACAAGGAAAGAAAAGCTTCTGTGTCAGTAATCATCCCGTTCTATTCACATGCAGATTGGCTGGAAGAGGCGCTGGACAGTGTTTTATTACAGACATTACCAGCATATGAAATTATAGTTATTAATGATGGTTCAAAAGAAGATTTATCAAAGCTTATAGAAAAGTATAAGGATTCGGTGACATTTCTTCAACAAAGAAATCAAGGGGCGGCGGCAGCCAGAAATCTTGGAATTGAAAATGCAAGTGGTGATATTGTGGCTTTTTTAGATTCTGATGATCTGTGGGAGCCTACTAAATTGGAAATACAAGTTGGTGAAATGGAAAAGAATAAGTATATATGGAGTGCCAGTGCGTATAAGACATTTGGATGGGGCAAAAGTGAATATATCAGGCCTTATTGTTCAAAGAATCTATGCTGGGAGCATTTATACAATACAGCAAGAATAGCTACACCTGCTGTTGCTGTATATCGAAGTGCTCTTGAAAAAAACAGATTTGCAGTTGATATGAAAAATGGACAAGACACATTTCTTTGGTTTAAATTGGCGAATTTATATAGATTAGGCGTAATAGGCGAGCCACTTGTTCGAGTACGGAAAAGAGAAAACAGCACTTATAGGAATACGAATTTATGGATAAAGACTAGAGCAATTTTGTGGGAAAAGATGAGTGTAACCTGTGAACTTATACTCCCCAGAAGATTTTTAACAAAGACAGCTTACCGCATTGTTTCGTTTGTTTATAAAAGAATGCTATGTTCTAAATGCAATTTTATCGATAAGTTGTTATTTATAGTATCCTGGGGATTGTTTAAAATAGATGAGTTTTTCTTAAGGATAAAAGAACCTAATATTATTGGATAAAGAGAGTTGACTTTGACAAGAGATATGAAATAATGAAGAAAAGAATTGTTTTTATAATTAGAGATTTAAATCATGGTGGAGCGGCAAAAATGTTGTCATATGTTGCAAATGTAGCTGCTGAAATATCAGATGATATATTTATACTTGTAATTAATGATGTTTCGAATTATAGTCTTGGAATCAAAAAAAATATTACAATAAAGATAATTGAAAAAACTGGAAAGCCATTAAATAAAATAAGTCGTGTTATTAATACAATAGGAAAAATTAAAAAAGAAATAAAAGAACTAAATCCGGATATACTGATTCCATTTGTTAGTGGTAATGTAATATATACTTATTTAGCTGTAAGAAATAAATATTATATTATAGGGGCAGAGAGGGGAAACCCCGAAGCCCTTCCGTTTAGGTTAAAAATATTGTGTAAATATATATATCCAAAATGTAATTATATGCTGTTTCAATCAAAAGGAGCAGCAGATTTTTATTTTAAGGGAAAAAAGGGAAAATACGAGATTATTCCAAATCCCTGTATTCTTCTATTGAATCAAAATAAAACCAAAAACAAGGGTCATAAGATAAAAATTGTGTCGTCTTCTAGGCTTGCTAGAGAAAAGAATTTGGATATATTACTTAGGGCATTTCAAAAATGTAGAGCAAGGGATAGAGCAGAATTGTTTCTATATGGAGAAGGAAGAGAGGAACAATTCTTAAAACAACAGACACATGCCTTGAGGTTAGATGACAAAGTATTATTTTGCGGAAAAGTAGACAATGTGTCAGAGCAAATTTGTGATGCTGATATTTTTGTACTTGTATCCAGTGGTGAAGGAATGCCAAATGGATTGATAGAAGCAATGGCATTGGGAATTCCATGCATTACAACTAATTGTATGACAAATAACACAAATTCTTTAGTAGTTGATGAAGTCAATGGTTTAATTGTAGAAAAGAGGAATGTAGATGAATTGGCTTTTGCATTGGATAGACTTGTGTATGAAACAGGACTGGCAGAACGATTATCCCAAAATGCCATAAAAATAAGAGAAGATTTATCAGAACAAAAGATACATAAGAGGATAACTGAGTTTTTAAATAAAATATTGGTTGATGTGGAGGGCGCTTAATTTCGTGTGTGGTATTTGTGGCTATGTAACTTTAAAAAAAATAAGGCAAGATATACTTGGTATGATGAATGACGCTATGCTCCATAGAGGACCCAATGATTCTGGAATGGAACAATTCCAGTTAGGAGAATATCAGATAGGGTTTGCTCAAAGGCGCTTATCGATTCTGGACTTGAGTGAATTAGGACATCAGCCCATGTTTTCGGCATCAGGAAATAGCTTAATTACTTTTAATGGTGAAATTTACAATTTTAAAGAGATAAAAAAGGATTTAATAAAAAAGGGAGTTGCATTTAAATCACAATGTGATACAGAAGTTATTTTGGAAGCTTATGAAATATATGGTGAGGACTGTGTAAATAAGTTTAATGGAATGTTTGCGTTTGCTATTTTTGATTTGAAGAAAGAGACTATATTTCTGGCAAGAGACAGATTGGGGAAAAAGCCGCTTTATTATTATTACAATTCTCAAAGCAAAGATTTTGCATTTGCATCAACTTTACAGCCAATTATGTTTTTCCCAGATTTTAAGAAAAAAATAAACAAAGAGGCATTGTACTATTTTTTTTATTACGGATATATATGTGAGCCAGCTTCAATTTTTCTTAATGTGTATAAGCTGAAGCCAGGGAGTACCTTAACGCTTCGATTAAGTAATTTTGAAATATGTGAGCATTGCTATTGGAACGTTTATGAAGTGTATGACAGAATAAATACTGGCTTCTTTGAAGAATATAGTTTGGCAAAGTCCGCTTTAAAAGATGCACTAACAAAAGCTGTTGAGAGAAGGATGATTGCAGATGTCCCTTTAGGAACATTTTTGAGTGGTGGGATAGACTCCACTTTAGTGACAGCAATTGCGCAAGGGATTTCTGATAAGAAGATAAACACGTATTCCATAGGCTTTCTGGATAAAAAATATGATGAATCTATATATGCAGAGGAAATAAGCAGGTATATAGGTACGGATCATCATAGCTTTATTGTGTCTGAAGAAGATTTATTTAAAATGGTGGATGAATTACCTAAATATTATGATGAACCATTCAGCGATAGTTCTCAATTACCCTCTATGATGGTTTCTAGGATGGCCAGGAAGGATATTACTGTGGCGCTTACAGGAGACGGCGGAGATGAATTGTTCTGTGGATATGCAGTTTATGACACCCTTTTACAAATGGAAAGATATAAAAAAGCTACCCGTTTTTTATACCCTGTCAGAAAAAACAAATTAATTCAGAAGCATCTACCATCAAGACTTCTGTCAGTGATAAATGCATCTGATAATAGGGGGTGTCAGTGGGTATCAACTGCACGAAAACGATTATTGGATGAGCTGTTGGTAACGGGAATTGAGAGTGTACAGTATGATGAAGATCAAATGAAAACAAGTACGAATATTCAAATGCGCAGAATGCTGCTGGATATGTCCACATATTTGCCTGGAGATATATTACATAAGATGGACAGAGCATCCATGAAGTATTCATTGGAATCGAGGAGTCCTATCTTAGACTATGAGGTTGCAGAGTTATCCTTTAGAATACCCCATTCCTTTAAATATAAAAACGGGGAGAAGAAATATATCTTAAAAGATTTAACATATGATTTTGTACCAAAGGAGTTGTTAGACAGACCTAAAAAAGGGTTTTCTATACCATTAAGAAAAATATTAAAAATTGACAGCACAATGAAAGAGCTAGAAAAGTATACAAGTAAAGAATTTGTAAATCGGCAAGGCTTATTTAATTATAATGCAACTAGAAAAATAATGGGTATGGTAGACGGAACAAGAGAACAATGTGAGCAATCCTATATTAATAATGCTGTGAATATTATGTGGAATTATCTGGTGTTTCAAAAATGGTATATGTGTTATATAGGTGAATAAGATGCGGAACATAAAACATTTTCTGGTTTCTGTTTTCTTCTTTTTTTTTGTGTATGATGTCCAGTTAAAAGGTCTGCCATCCTTGCTTTCATCAAGGAAGTTGTCATTGTTCTTCTTGGTTAGCCTATCAGTTCTTCATTATAAAAAAGGAAAGGGTATCTTTTTAGAAATCTCTGGAATGAATGACAGAATGGAGTCTGTCTATAAAAGGTACTTGATAGAAATATCTTGTATTTGGTGCTATTCAATTATTATTGCCGTTTTGAATGGCCGGTTAAACGATAATTATGTAGATGCAAGAAATTTGACATTTTTTTTGTTGTATTCTGTTATAGCTCCCTTTTTTTTTAGATATTTGTTCAAGAATAGGGAAGAACTATTTAAAACATTAATTTCTGTAGGACTGATACAAACTGCTATTATATATGCTTTATTTGTTTTGCCGGGGCTTCCGATTATATTTGATAAATTGTTTGAAACGGATGCGCGATTTGGATATACATCTACAATACGAGGCCGAGTTCTTGGGTTGGGCAGTGGAGGAGCAGCGTTATCAGTGTTACTATTTCTGTCTTTATATAGCTTAGGTTATTTTCTTTTTATAGAAAAGAATGTGATTTTCAACAGCCTGGCATATGCTTTAATTTTAGGAGCTACACTTCTTACTGGCAGGACAGGATTTTTTGCAGGCATTCTTTTAGCAATTATCATTGTATGTAAGAAGATATTGCGTATGAAGATAAAAAGAAAAGTGTTATTTAAATTTTTTACCGTTTTTATATTTATAACAGTTATGATGGGAATTGCATTTGGATTTGCCATGAAAAATGCAATTTTAAGGGATAGAGTTGTACAGATATTGAGTTTCATTAAAATAAGCAAAACTTTCTCTGTACATGGCGGCAATAGCTTTTTGCAGGATATTTTGAAGATGAATTTACCAGGATTTTCACTTGAATTGCTATATGGCGCCGGATTTGGAAGAGGCTTATCAGTCACTGGAGTTGATGTGCAAAATGATATTGGGTATGTTCAAAGAATTTTTTCTCTTGGAATATTTTTTGGTGCTTTTTTTTATCTGATTAATTTTATCTGCTTTTGGAAAATATCGTCCAAAGTTAAAAAAATAAATTTTAGATTTTATTATCGCATTTTGATCTTCGCGCTATTTGTATTTGAATTAAAAGAAGCTTTTTTTTATTACTATCTAGTTCCTTCAATTATTTTGTTAATCGGTCTCATCGACATACCTGACAAAGAATACAATAGGGACCCATAGTGATTTAAGTTAAGAATCGTGTTTTACAAATGTAAAAGGAGAACATAGAAATAATGTATTGTGAATTATATGAGGAATTATTGAAGCATAATGAAAAACTATCATTAGTGGGACTTGGTTATGTAGGGATGCCTATAGCTGTTGCATTTGCAAAAAAAGTAGAGGTTATTGGGTTTGATTTGAACAGTGAGAAGATTAATCTGTATAAGTTAGGAATTGATCCTACGAAGGAAGTAGGAGATGAAGCAATTAAGTCTACCACTGTGGGATTTACAGATGATGAGACAGAGCTTAGGAATGCAAAATTTCATATAGTTGCAGTACCTACTCCGGTAAATTCTGATCACACTCCAGATCTTTCCCCAGTTAAAGGTGCAAGTACTATTCTTGGTAGAAATCTTACAAAGGGCAGTATAGTAGTGTTTGAGTCTACTGTTTATCCGGGAGTTACGGAAGAAATTTGTGTTCCCATATTAGAAAGAGAATCCGGATTGATATGTGGTGTAGATTTTAAAGTGGGTTATAGCCCTGAGCGTATAAACCCCGGTGATAAGATACATCGACTTGAAACAATTAAAAAAATAGTTTCTGGCATGGATAAAGAGACATTAGAGATTGTGGCAAAAGTATATGAGCTTGTAGTGGAAGCTGGCGTGCACAAAGCAGAGTCAATTAAGGTTGCAGAAGCTGCAAAGGTTATTGAAAATAGTCAGCGGGATATTAATATAGCTTTCATGAATGAATTATCTATTATTTTTAATAAGATGGGAATTGATACGAAGGCAGTACTTGCTGCAGCAGGTACAAAGTGGAATTTTCTAAATTTTTATCCGGGACTAGTTGGAGGGCACTGTATAGGTGTAGATCCTTATTATCTAACTTATAAGGCTGAGATGCTTGGCTATCATAGCCAGATTATTCTGTCAGGAAGAAGGATTAATGATGATATGGGAAAATATGTAGCAGAGAATTGTGTTAAAAATTTAATTGCTGCTGATAAAACTGTTAAAAATGCAAACGTAGCAATTCTTGGATTTACATTTAAGGAAAATTGCCCTGATACACGGAATACGAAAATAATAGATATTGTAAATGAATTAAAGGAGTACAATATTAATCCGGTTATTGTGGATCCAGAAGCAGATAGTAAAGAGGCAGAACGGCTTTATGGTGTTCAGTTTATGGATATTAGAAAAATAAGAGATATGGATGCAATAATACTTGCAGTAGCACATCGCAAATTTTCACACTTACAAATAGCTGACATAAATAAATTGTATGGATCTGGGAAAAAGGTTTTGTTAGATATTAAAGGGTTACTGGATCGCAAAGAGTTTGAAACTGCAGGATATAGCTATTGGAGATTATAATATCAAAGGAGTATACATCATTGGCATATAGAAATTTAAAATTTCCAAAAAATAGTATATTTTTGGTTACAGGAGGAGCGGGATTTATTGGCAGTAATTTGTGTGAGGCAATATTAAATCTAGGATATAAAGTCCGGTGCCTTGATGATCTTTCCACAGGAAAATCAGAGAACGTTGCTATATTTGCGGATAATCCAAATTATACATTTATCAAAGGTGATATTAAAGATTTGCAAACTTGTATGGCAGCATGTGAGGGTGTGGATTTTGTACTCAATCAAGCAGCATGGGGAAGCGTTCCGCGTTCCTTAGAAATGCCGCTTTTTTATTGTGCTAATAATATTATGGGCACTTTAAATATGTTGGAAGCAGCAAAACAAAATGGTGTAAAAAAATTTGTATATGCATCAAGTTCGTCTGTTTATGGCGATGAGCCTGATTTGCCTAAAGTTGAAGGGCGTGAAGGAAATTTACTGTCCCCCTATGCGGTTAGTAAACAGGCAAATGAGGAATGGGCGAAGCAATATACACGCCATTTTGGTTTGGACACATATGGTTTGCGGTATTTTAATGTTTTTGGCAGAAGGCAGGACCCTAATGGAGCATATGCGGCAGTGCTCCCTAAATTTATTAAACAGCTTTTGAATGGTGAAACGCCTACTATTAATGGCGACGGAAAGCAGAGCAGGGATTTTACCTACATTGAAAATGTTATTGAGGCAAATCTTAAAGCATGTCTGGCTGAGCATAATGCAGCAGGAGAGGTTTATAATATAGCATTTGGGGGGCGGGAGTATTTAATTGATATTTATTATGGTTTAGTAGATGCATTGGGAATTAAGGATTCGTATGGCAATCGCCTGGAACCGAATTTTGGGCCGGAGCGGGCAGGAGATATTAAACATTCAAATGCCGATATTAGTAAGGCGAAAGAAAAATTGGGTTATGCTCCGGAGTGGTCTTTTGAACGAGGAATAAATGCGGCCATTGAATGGTATAAGGATATGAAATAATGGAGAAGTGTGATGAGGAGATTTATGAGTAGAATAAGGTGTATTGATTACCTTAAAACAATTGCAATTATTGGAGTATTTTTATTTCATATTGGGCTAATAATGGGTATTTAGGAGTGGAAGTTTTTTTGTGATTAGCGGTTTCCTTTTTATAAAGGGTAATAGAAAAGAGTTAGAAAATAAAAGTTTTGCACCTATCAAATTTATTATTAGTAGAATATCAATATTCTGGCCTATGATTGCAATTGGCGGCATGCTTGTACTCATTATCGGATATTTTAATATGCTGCCAGATAATTATGAAAATTTGGCGCAGTCAATTATCGCATCAAATGTATTTTTGAATAATGTTCTTCAAGCAATAACAACAAAAAATTATTGGGATGTAGTTAATATATATAAACCATTGATGCATACCTGGTATGTTAGTGTACTTCTTCAATCATTCGTATTTCTTGCAATTGTGCTATGGATAGCCAGTAAAATATCAAAGAAGGATAGAACAAGAAATATACTAATAATATTATCATTAATATCTTTTATTTTGTATATATCGCCAATTTTTTTGTGTCTGATAAATTTTACTATTTTCCTTTTAGACTTTTTGAGATTACAATGTGAAGCCTGATAGTATATATTCCGCCAATTAGGTTTCGGGGGGAGATTAGAGAAAACGATAGAGCTTATAGGTTATATTGGCATCTGTATTGTGTTGTTTGCAATGTTTACAAATCTATATTCTATTCCCAAGTGGTTAATTTTGATTATTGTCGTGGCGGCGACAGTTTTGATTCTCTATAGTCATGGAAATATTAGAGGTGATTACAGAATAAATGATTAAGAATTTATGGAACTAGGATTGGATTACATGAACTGGATAGTGCTTACTTTTGGAATTACAATTTTGTTTTTTGTTGATTTGATGCACGAAAAGGGAAAAGGTATTTCTGAAATTATGGAAAGGCAAATGCTGTGGTATATATATGATTATTCAAGAAGCAGCAAAGCATAATGATTTAAAGCATATTTACCTGGAATTGTATTTTAATGTTGCATGCAGTTTCTATAAGGATAGAGGGCAGTTAACACAAACTTATATTATAGCAGATTATTTACACCCATCTCTGACTAAAATCAATTATTTGTTAAATGCATCCTCCAAGAAGCATTACGTTAACAGCTTTATTGTAGCAAGGAGAAATTGGGATAAGTTGTTTGATATAAATTATATTGGTGAGTTGATATCTAAGAAACAGACAGATACATATAGGAATTACGGATACGAATATATAACTGGAGATACAGAGTGGTATGCCGGAAAGGGATTTGTGGCTAATAAGGTTAGGATTGATAGATGGAATTTATTTTTAGAGGGAGGTGGGGAAGGATTTGATTTTAACAATGTCTCTACTGATTGGATAGAAACACTTGGAGATATTATTAGATTTTGCGAAAAAAAGGATATTTCACTTACACTTGTATCAGCACCTATGTCAAACTTTTATTTATCAAGGGGGCAATTATGATGAGTACATTGATTTGGTTAATAATATTTTAAAAGATACAAATGTTGAATATCTTGATTTTAACATATGCAAAGAAAAGTATATTCCAAACGCATCCGAATTATTTAAAGATGTTGACCATTTGAATTATGAAGGAGCTCAGATTTTTAGTAAAGTGTTTTTAGATTATATAAATGGTGTGGTATCTAAAGAAGAACTTTTTTATGCATCCTTTAAAGAAAAAAGGGAAAACTTATACCGACAGTATTTGGAATTATTTGTGAAGATAAGCAAAAACAAAATGGAGAGTTAAGTAGGATGTGTAAAATTATTTCAAGTGAAGAAATGGAGTATTCAATCCAATTAGAAACAAGTAACGATGAATATATCAAAGTACAGGATTTCTCGGAAAATGATATATTTTATGTTTCTCCAGATAGTCACGGTGTTTGTACAATAACGTATCGTTCGTTATATAACAAAGAGATGGAACATTCCGTAGATATTAATTGTTGAGATATGAATGAATAAAACAAAAAATTTAAATAAATAAAATGCGATGGAAAGAAAATTGTTTTATTTAGGAAAAATTAAGTGGAAAGAAGGATTTTTATTATTTTATGGATTTTAATGATAATAAAATTATGAAAGGATTTTTCTGGAAATCGTTAGAACGTTTTGGTGTATTGGGAGTCCAGTTTATTTTGAGAATTGTTCTTGCAAGGCTATTAGATCCTGAACATTATGGTATTTTGGCATTGATGATGGTTTTTATCACAATAGCAAATGTATTTGTTCAAAGTGGATTCAACACGGCTTTGATACAAAATAAGGATGTAGAAGAGGAGGATTATTCATCTGTTTTTTGGATTTCGTTGGGAATCGCAGCTATTATATATGGAATCATTTTTTTGTCAGCTCCTTTAATTGCTCATATTTATAAGATGAGTAGTATTGTGGCACCACTTAGGATATTGGCACTGATGCTTTTTCCTGGAGCACTAAATTCTGTCCAGTTTGCAAAAGTGTCCCGAGAAATGGACTTTAAAAAGGGATTTTATAGTAATCTTACAGGTTGTTTGGTTTCGGGATTCGTTGGCATTATAATAGCTTATAAAGGCGCCGGACTGTGGGCACTTGTAGTACAAAGCATATTAAATGTGTGTGTTATATGCCTTGTAATGAAATTTACAGTGAAATTGAGAATTTGCCTAAAATGTAACTGGAGCCGTATCAAGGCCCTGTTTTCATATGGATGGAAACTGGTGGTTTCAAGTCTGTTGAATTCAGTAGTTGAGGATATTCGCAGTCTGGTTATTGGAATAAAATATAATTCAGATACACTGGGAAATTATAATCAAGGTATGCAGCTTCCCCAATATGCTATGAATGTGATACAGAGTTCTGTTTCTGGTGTTATGCTGCCAGCCATTTCAGAGCAGCAATCAGAAAAAGCAAAAGCAAAACAGATTATGAAAAATGCAATTAGTTTGGGGGCTTTTATTATTTTTCCTTTAATGGCTGGGATAGCTGCGGTCGCACCTTCTTTCGTTGATATTTTGCTCACGAGCAAATGGCTGGGATGTGTTCCATATATGAGGATATATTGTTTAATATTTGCATTTTATCCTATCTATACTTGTAATTTACAGGCGATTAATGCAATGGGGCGAAGTGACATTTTCTTAAAATTGGAGCTCATAAAGCAAGGATACAACCTGGCGGTGATTACGATTGCCGTATTTTTTTTCCAGACACCAATGGCGATTGCAGTATCTGCGGTATTGTGCATACCAATTAATTTATTCATAAATGGGTATCCAAATAAGAAATTAATTGATTATCCAATATCAGAACAAGTATGTGATTTTATTCAGCCAGGGATTATATCCCTTGTCATGTTTGGAGTTTGCTATTTTATAGAGTTTTTTGGGTTTTCAAGTATTATTACAATTCTTCTGCAAATAGCCGTTGGATTTATATTCTATATTACAGCCTCTCTTATTTTTAAGAGCTCTTCTTTTGGGAAAATATTAATGGTATTAAAAGCATTAATGGAAAAGAATTGGAATAAGGAGGTCATATGAATAAAGAACATGCAGAAGTAGACGTTTCAATTATCGTACCGGTTTATAATCATGAAAGATATGTAGAGCAGACATTGAAGAGCATTATTAATCAAGAAACAACATATACATATGAAATATTAATTGGGGAGGATTGTTCTCCAGATCATTCTAAAGACGTGATCAAAGGCTTTGAAAAAGAGAATCCGGAAAAAATCCGTGCCTTTTATCGAGAGCAGAATATGGGAGGCACGCGAAATATTTACGAACTTTTTATGGTGGCGCGGGGAAGATATGTTGCTGTACTGGAAGGTGATGATTATTGGATAGATAAATATAAAATTCAAAAACAGGTGAGCTTTCTTGACAAGCACCCAGAATATATTGGAGTTGCCTCTAATTTTTCTATTATAGATAAATATGGAAATATCGTAGAAGAAAGATGTATATCAAGTAATCATCTGAATTGCGGATTTTTATGGAAAGATTTTTTGAGCCGGGGGTTTGAATTTCACACTGCAACATTAATGTATCATAATATTTACTTGGAGGAAAAGGATTATAGTATTTTTTATAAAGCCCACGAATTAGTAGGAGATCTCACGGCTCTGACGCTTCTGTTGAACCGGAGCAATATATATGTAATGGAAGATGTTATGTCTGCATATCGAAGAATCATTGATAAATCAGAAACAAATGCATGTTCGATTGCAGACAGAGATCCAGCTCTTTCATCAATGAAAACTGTACGACAATATGTGATGTTGCAACCCTATCTATATAATAAAAATGATTTTGATTACTTAATTGCTTCACATAAAATGACTTTTTTGAAACGGATGATAAGACACAGAGACGGATATACGTGGAAACGTTGGAAAAAATTATGCTATTTAGGTGGACATCGCACGAATTTACTTATAATAGCGGTCTTTTCAAAAAAGTGTCTGCAAAAGTGTACTAATAACATGAGAAAGGTAGGAAAATGAAAGAAAGAATTTTAGTTACAAAATCAATACTTCCGGAACTTGATGAATATATGGATGAAATTCGAGAGATTTGGGATTCTCACTGGCTGACAAATATGGGAGAAAAACATAAAAAATTGCAGTCGGAATTGAGAAAATTCTTAGATGCAGAAAATATAGAGTTATTGACAAATGGACATATGGCGTTAGAACTGTCTATGCAGGCATTAGGCTTAAAAGGGGAGGTGATCACTTCCCCTTTTACTTTTGCCAGTACGACACATGCTATTGTCAGAAATCATTTGACTCCAGTATTTTGTGATATTAATAAAGATGATTTTACTATAGATGCAGATAAAATAGAAAATTTAATTACAGATAAAACAAGTGCTATTATCCCTATTCATGTTTATGGAAACATTTGCGAGGTACACAAGATACAAAAAATTGCAGATAAATATGGTCTGAAAGTAATTTATGATGCTGCGCATGCATTTGGTGAGAACTATAGGGGGGAAAATATAAGCCATTTTGGAGATGTTTCCTGTTTTAGCTTTCATGCAACTAAGGTATTTCATACCATTGAGGGCGGGGCAGTATGCTATGACGATTTAGACTTTGGTAAACGGTTGGCAAGGTTAAAAAATTTTGGAATAAAAACTGAAGAAGTGGTAGAAAGTGTTGGAGCAAATGCCAAAATGAATGAATTTTGTGCGGCTATGGGGCTATGTAATCTGAGGCATTTCAAGGATGAAATTGCAAAAAGAAAAAGAGTAGTGGATTTTTACCGTAAATATTTAGAAAATATTGAGGGTATTCAATTAAATATCATACAGGCTGAGACAGTATCAAATTATGCATATTTTCCAATTGTGTTACATGAAAAAGAGTTTGGAAGCAGCAGGAATGAAGTGGTGGCAAGATTGGAAGAGCATAATATTTTTCCAAGAAAATATTTTTATCCGCTGACTAATACTTTTGGCTGCTATCATGACAAGTATAATGCTGAGAATACGCCTGTAGCCTTGCATATTAGTAAAAGGATTTTGACACTTCCCTTGTATCCGGATTTGCCTTTGGATGTTGTTGAGAGGATATGCGAAATTATTTTAGATTGTAAGAAATAATAGAATGAGGTGAGAAGTTTGAAAAAGTCATGTGTTTTAACTGATAATGGATATTTATGAAGAATTTCAGGAATTATCACATGAGAATTATATAAAATATAATTTTGAATTTTATTATTTGAAAAATAATAGAGAATTCCGAAAGAAATATATAGAGCAGAAAATTTTAGAGCAATAAGTCTGAGTGAGATAAACGGAAAGGAGTATACCGAATGAAAGTAGGAATAATGCAGCCATATTTTTTTCCGTATTTAGGATATTGGCAATTAATAAATGCTGTTGACACATTTGTAATATTAGATGATGTTAATTATATTAAAAAAGGATTTATTAACAGTAACTCAATACTGGTCAATAATGAGGCATATAAATTTACTATTCCTTTAGAAAAAGCGTCTCAAAATAAATTAATCAATGAAACAAAATTAAATTTTTCCCAAAAAGATAAGGAAAAATTTTTGAAAACGATATACATATCATATAAAAGATCCCCTTTTTTTGATGCAGTATACCCTGTGATTGAACATTCTATATTATATGATAACAGCGATTTAACAGAGTATATTAAATATTCTATTGACCAGACAAAATTGTATCTTGGCATAACAACAGACATTGTATATTCTTCTAAAATTAAAAAAGACAATACACTAAAAGCACAAGAACGAATTATAGAAATTAATAAAAAATTAGGCGCCTCAATATATATAAATGCAAATGGAGGACGAAGCTTATATAGCAAATTAGATTTTGAGCGTAATAAGATCGAACTGAAGTTTATTCAAATGGAGAGGGTAGTATATGAACAGCTAAAGAATAAGTTTGTTCCAAATTTATCAATAATTGATGTTTTGATGTTTAATTCTATTGACAGTATTAAACAATTATTGGATCAATATATACTGTATACATAAGAATAAGTTTTATTATAAATGAAAGTATTAGAGTTAAAGATTTTAGCTGTTAAGTAAAAACGATTTGAATAATATAATAGGGGGAGATTTTTATGAATTTTGCTTTTTATATATCTGGAAAATCGAATAGATTATTTCATTATTTGACGCACTTTTACAAGCAGAGAGAGTTAAATATTAAACTAGTAGTATCAGATAATATTTTGGATAAAAGATTGGAAAGTATATTAAATCAATTCGGTATTTCTACTAAAATTTATGAATATAAAAAATTACTGGGGAAAACATACAAGGAAAAAAATGAAGTTTTATCTGATAGAATTTTGCAAGAATTAGAGGAATTTCAAATAGACTATTGTTTGTCCTTTGGCTCTCATTTGCTTTCGGGATTGTTACTGGATAAATATAAAAATCGATTAATAAATTTTCATCCGGCTATTCTTCCTATGTATCCGGGAAAGAATGCCATTGATCAAGCAGTATGTGCAGGGAATACATTTTTAGTTGGAAATACAGTGCATTTTATAGATGAGGGAGTTGACACAGGAAAAATCATAATGCAGAGCGTTATTCCCTTGGAAAGCTTTTATAGTAATAATAATGATTATGATGCTATTTTGAATTTACAAATTGAAATGCTTGATAAATTGCTTCTTATTTTAGAAAAAGATAGAATTGTAATAAAAGATGGGAGAGTCAAAATCATTGGAGCAGATTATAATAGAAGTAACTTATATCCAGCTATAACATTTTAGTATAAATAAGAGATAAAGAGATTGTAAGTTTGAATATTAAAGATGTTTAAGTGGAGAAAATGTTATGACTAGGAGGTCAAGAGTTGATTGTTAAAAGAAAAAATATTAATGAGGGAGCAAAATAGAGATTCATCAATAGAGATATTCCGAATTATTACAATGATATGTATTATTGCTCATCACTATGTAGTAAATTCCGGAATTTTAGAAGAGATTACAAGAGAAAATATAATGTCACTAAATACCTTATTTAGTTTGGTGTTTGGCTGGGGTGGGAAGACAGGTATTAATTGCTTCGTCCTAATAACAGGATATTTTATGTGCAAGTTAAATATTAGCATCAAAAAGTTTTTAAAATTGTTTCTGGAAATAGAATTTTACAACATTATATTAAGTTTAGCTTTTATTGTAAGTGGATATGACTCTTTTTCATGGAGTGGATTTATAAAGACCATCGTGCCTGTGTATGATCTTGGCACAGGCTTTGTTAGCTCATATTTGGTATTCTATTTGTTTATTCCTTATCTTAATTTACTTATAAAAGTAATGGAAGAAATTCAACATATAGGTCTGATTTTAGTATGTCTCTTTTGTGGAATGTTATTACAGACCTTTTTCGTTGTATCAAATACATTTAGTTATGTGGGATGGTTCATGGTATTATATTTTATTGCGTCATACATCCGATTGTATCCTAAGAGATTTTTTGAAGACAGGAGATTATGCATTATACTATTTGTTATGTCATTATTGTTGTCTTGGGGGAGTGTTATATTTAATGCCTATATATATGCAAAATGGGGAATAAGAATTCGTTTTTACCGTTTTGTAGATACGAATAGAATATTGGCAGTATTAACAGCGGTGAGTGCGTTCTTATTTTTTAAGAATTTACATTTAAAACATTGTCCAATAATTAATAAATTTGCTGCATCAGTTTTTGGAGTTTTGCTGATTCATGCAAATAGTGACATAATGCGTAAGTGGTTATGGCAGGATGTATTGAGGAATGTACAGGCGTACCATAGTAATTATTTATTGATTCATGCCTTTACTTCTGTTATTGGCATATATGTAATTGCTACTTTTATTGATATGCTGAGGATTAAGGTCTTAGAAAGACCTTTTTTTAATTGGTACGATAGAGTTTTGGACAGGAAGATAAATCTGAGAATTCAAGATATTGAGAGATTATTACAAAAAGTGGTAGGGAAATAGGAACAGGAGGAGATATGAACTTTTTGAAAATGTTTCCAAATTCGAAAAGAATTGTCGTGTTAGTTCTTTTAATAATTATATTCATAAGAGTGGGATACATTTTTCTTGGAGAGGCCGAAAAAGAATATTATACATCTGGAGACATTGCTTTAGAAGATACAAAAGAAGTACTCTGTAGAAATATTTCTCAAACATTTTTATTAAAGGATAAACACTTAGATAGTGTAGAGTTTATCCTAAATGGAATATCAGAAAAAGAGACAGGGTTTATAACTGTTACAATATTCTCCGAAGGACAAAAGATTTATCAGACAAATCTATCTTTGAAAAATATTGAAAATCGTGAGTGGAAACAAATATTTGTGAATTTGACAGGAAAACTGGAAAGGGAATATAAGATTAGCTTTGATGCACAAGACTGTGTTAAAACCCCTAATATTTTGTTGACAGATACATATAATGCTAGTTCTGAAGCCCTAATAAGTTATTCTGATGAAGTGGAAATGAATAAACAGGTGGCGTTAAAATATAGGTATCTGGGTGAACCAACAAAATTTAATAAGGGGAAACACCTGTTTTTTTGTTGTATAAGCTTTTTAATCATAGTGGTTTTTTTATATTATATCGAACTAATATATAATAAAGTAAAGGGGCTAGGTTATAGATTATATTTACTGAAGGAATTCCAGGTAATTGCGACTGTGCTTGAACTAGGTGCTTGTATTATTATTTTGCATTTTAGTAAACTTGAGCTGATAACAGCTACTAAAATAGTTTTTTATTTAATATCTGTGTTTAGTGTATGGAAATTGAAAGAGAACAAAATAGGGGTGATAAAAGGATTAACAGATAGACCATGGAAGAGAATAAGTTTATATATGCTATATGTCTATGGGGCATTTTGTTTAGTTGGACAAAGACTGTTAATTTATCCATTAAATTTAAAAGTCACAGCCCTTGATTGTTTTGTATTTTTAGTGACAATTATTTGGTTTATTCCAGTGGTAGATTCATTGATATATGTGTTTGATTATTTAAGTAAGAGAGTAGCTCAAAAAGAGAATAAAAAATGGAAAAATTTTAAGTTTTTAATCATATGCCTTGTACTGTTATTGCTACCAGCAGGTATTAATCTTTATGCATATAATCCAGGTATTTCTACAGAAGATACATTTGGGTGTATGGTTGAAAATGCACACAATTTGAGAGGTATGCTGGATTGGCATCCTGCATTCTATTGTATGGTACTTAAAGCAATTTTAAATGTATGGGATTCCACTTATTCCGTTATATTTGTTCAATATTTTTTCTGGGCGTATGTTATGGCAGAAGGTATCTTTTATCTTCGAAAAAAAGGGATTCGCGATAGTGTGCTTTTAGCTATAGCATTTTTACTTGGAATTTGCCCAGCTAATTTTTTATTTATAAATACAATATGGAAGGATATACCATATACACTTTCGATACTGTGGAGTGTAATTATTCTGGCAAAATTAACTTTGGATTTTAAAGAATATAAGAGAAAGTGGTATATATATTTAGAACTTTTTGTCTCACTAAACGGAATATTTTTATATCGAAAAAATGGCATAGTACCATTTATTTTAATCGTTATAGCAATACTAATTTTTTTGTGGAAAAACAAAAGAGTTTTGGTCACTTTAGCAATTACTATGGCTGCAATAGTGACAATTAAAGGGCCTGTTTATCAGTATTTTGAGGTTGAGAATCCAGGGAAATTTGGAATTTATATTGGTTTAAGCCAGGATATTCTGGGCGTATATTATGCTGGAGGAGAGGTTTCAGAAGAAACTTTAAAAATGATAAATATAATGACATCATATAATATTGCAGAGTATGATTATGTACCTACATGGTCAAGATCTTCTTACAGATTAAATGTTCAACCAATGGAATTTATTAAAAACTATTTAAACACATTTATTAAGAATCCAATAATTATGACAAGAGCCATAATTGCTCGGGAAGACTTGTTATGGAATGTTTATCCAGGACAAGATGCAATTATTAGTTGTGTTAATTGTACAAAAACAATGGATGATTTTGGTGAGTGGAATAATTACTATCCCAGAAGAGTTTATAACAATCTTTATCCAATTATGGCCAGGCTTACAGCATATTCAGCAAATAATCAGTTATTTGCCTCAATTATATGGAGATGTGGTTTTTTATCTCTGTTAACTTTGGGGGCAATATTGATAATGATATGGACTAAGGGTATTAAGAGATATTTACTAATCACAATACCTATAATAGGGCATATTTTAAGTCTTTTGTTATCAACAGGTTGGACAGATTTTCGGTATTTTTGGCCTATAAATATTGTGAATGTATTTTTACTCCTTTTTATAAATGTAGTACTTAATGAGAAAGGTAATTAACTCATATCTATAATTTAAAACTTTATAAATTGATGAAAGTAGAAAAGCTGGTTAGGAGAAATATTGATGCGAGTATTGGCGGTATTTGGTACCAGACCAGAAGCCATTAAAATGTGCCCTCTGGTATTGGAAATGAAAAAGCATAAAGAAATAGACTGCAAGGTATGTCTTACAGGTCAGCACAGAGAAATGCTACGACAGGTAATGGAGGCCTTCAGAATTCAAGAGGATTATAACCTGGATATTATGCAAGAGCGGCAGACGCTCACTACAATTACTATAAGCATACTTGAAAAAATGAATATAGTTTTGCTTGAAGCAAAGCCAGATATTGTTTTAGTTCATGGTGATACTACCACTTCTTTTGCAGCAGCATTGGCGGCTTTTTATCAGCAGATCTCGGTAGGACATGTGGAGGCAGGGCTTCGCACAGGAAATATTTATTCGCCGTTCCCGGAAGAAATGAACCGTTTGCTGACAGGCAGAATTGCCACTTATCATTTTGCACCTACAAAGCGGAATGGGGAGAACCTGGTAAAAGAGAATGTTAAGAAAAATATTTTTATTACAGGCAACACAGTAATAGATGCGTTTAAGATCACCGTAAAAAATGATTACAAATTTAGTAATCCTGTTTTACAAGAGTTGGATTATGCAAAAAACAGAGTGATTTTGGTTACAGCTCATAGAAGAGAGAATCTGGGTGAGCCATTGGAGCAGATTTGTCGTGCTCTCAAACGGCTGACAAAAAGGTATCCAGATATAAAGATTGTCTACCCAGTTCATTTAAATCCAACAGTACGGGAAACAGTATATCGGATATTACATAATAATTCCCAAGTAGAATTATTGGAACCACTAGATGTATTAGACATGCATAATCTGATAGCCAGGAGTTTTATGGTAATGACAGATTCTGGGGGACTTCAGGAGGAAGCTCCATCTTTTGGAAAGCCAGTCCTGGTAATGCGCACAGAGACTGAACGACCAGAGGCTGTGGAGGCAGGGACAGTAAAGATAACAGGAGTAAAAGAAGAGGATATTTTTAACGTAGCCAGTGGACTTTTAAGCAATCTTGAGAAGTATTCCCAGATGGCAAAAGCAGTTAACCCCTATGGGGATGGGCATGCCAGTGAGAAGATTGTAAAAATAATTTTGAAATCAAAGGCCAATAAAAAGTAAAATATTACCCGAAATGAAAATGTTTCCTGATACATAAATATAAATTTAAAAAACATGAAATTAGAGATAAAGGGATAGACATATGCTTCTTAATTCATATAGTTTTGTTTTTCTTTTCGGTAGTATAAAAAATTTTGTTTTTATTAAGCTAGTTGAATCAAAAGTTTCATATACTATAGTAAGATGGATAAATGACATGGAATTCAATGTCAAAGATAGATAGAAAAGGCAGAAGATTTACACATTACAAAATTCAAAAGCTTTTTGAAACTAAGTCGATCAGATATAAACTTCTTATAAAAACAGAGTTATTTCTATAAATATCTAAATATTTGTCAGAATTTTCAAATATAGCTGTAACTATGGAAGTATTATTTTGGAATTCGTATTGCTACAAGTAACAGAGCATATTTTGGTTAGGGCCTTTTATTTTTTATTTAGTACAATAGGCTGAATCAAATAATTTGTAAGAAATGGTAAAGAACAAAGAAAATATATGGCTAGAGGAGAATTTTATGTAAGTTTATTTTGATGGATGAAGCTTTTGATAAATAATCTAAAAATCAAACATGGACAATAAATCTCCCGACTTTTCGTCCTTTCTTCTCTTTATCCCCCCAACTTTCCCGTCGATATTTAACAAGAGAGGATTCCTCTAAAACGAGGAAAAAGGGAAAAGATCCATGGCAAGTATCAAAGAACTGACTAACACACCAACAGCTTCCCCATCGGCCACCACTGAAGCCGAAGCCGCGAAATTAAACCTAAAGATAGAAACCCAGCATGTGCTGCTGGCAGAGTCTGCAAAGCAGATGGAGGAGACAAGAGAGCGGCTGGAAGAGAATCGGGAGGCCCGGGAGGGAGAGCTGGAGGAGAAACGTGCAGGGCGAGAGCCCCAGGATACAGCTCAGCTTTCCAGACAGAGTAAATGGTTTGGTATGGAAGGAAAGCATATGGTGAATGCCCATGAGAAATGGGTTCTGGAGATGGAAAAAGAGCTCTGGGAGGCATTGCTCTTATGGACGCCAGTGTCTGGAGGGGATCTGGGCAAGCAACTGGGGCAGCTGTCCCAGTTGTACTTGGCGCTTTTGGAATCTGTACTTATACACACCATGGGGGAGGAACAGAGCATTCAGATTGGGCGGCTGGATATGGTGCTAGCCCAGAAATTGAACCTGCTTTTGGACAAAAATCTTGAGGAGCTGGAGAGCTTTCTGGAGCAAAACGGACAGACAAAAGGGCTCGGAGCTATAAAGGCGGCCCTTTATAAGCGGACGGCCGGAAGGGCAATCTCTCCCAGGGAAGCAGAGACATTTTTTGCGAAAGGAAAGGGACATGGAGCTGGAAAAACCGGCACAGTCGGAGGAGCTGGTTCCTATGGAACTGGGATTAAGACAACCGAAAGTAACAGAGGGTCAGGAGCAAACTCCAGGGCCACGGCCGGAAGTGGAATCTTAGCTGGGAGTCAGACTGAGAGGGGCCTAAGAGGAGCCGTGACAGAGGAAGGTATGATTTACCGTCGCTCAAAAGGGGGAAATATCCAGGTCAATCAGGGCTTCCAGACCCAGAAAAGAGCCCAGGAGCAGCTGGCTGGACGGAGAAGTGTAGCGCTTGAAAGCGGAAAGGGGAGCCTGGCGGGGAGATCCCTTACGGAGGCAAACCGATTTGCAGAACATCTGAATGGCCGGGGAAATTTGTTTAAAAATCCGGGCATTACGGCCCAGAATGAGGAGATCCAGGGTTTGCTTTCTGCGGTCACATATATAAAGGGACAGGTATATGCCTCCGCTTCCAGCCGGGAGGCAGTCTTGGTAACGCCCCTTAAGGGTGCTATCAATCAGATGGTTGACGCTTATCTATCTAAAAAGGGCGCTTTTGATGTGTACTATTATACCATAGGCATATATGAGAGAACGAAAAATCCCCAGAAGGCCATGGAAGAGGGGAGTGCATACGCGTATAAGCAGTTTCTTGCAAAAAAAGGGCAGAGCGCCCTAGGTGTGCAGCCAGCCTACTCGGACCAGGCTGGGTTTTTCCGGATGCTCCAGGATCAGAATATGGAAGCAGACTTAAAAAGAGGACTGCGAATTTTGGAGGAAAACTGGAGAGAATTTTTATTAGCCTTGGGGGAGGGAAGGAACAAAGGTGTTTCCCTGGCAATGCAGAGACAGAGCCTGTGGGGCAGTCTCATGGGGCCAGGAGGGGCAAAAAAGACCTCCAAGGGAAAGCTTTTTTGGACCGGAGCTGCCTGCCTTTGTATTTTGGTGGCAGCATATTTTTGCTTTCGCATGTTTATTTAAATTTTCTACTGGACACATTCCAATTTTTGTGCTATTGTGTTCATAAAAAATAAAATAGGTGATTTTATGAACAAAACAGAAAAAGACACCCTGCTATTTTTAAAGAATCATTCCTTTCTAAATCAGAGAATTGTGGCAGAGCAGATGAAGCTTTCTCTGGGAAAGGTGAATCAAACTCTTCGGTCTTTGCAAGACCAAGGCTATTTAAAAGGGGAGATGAATCTTACAGATAAGGCTCTAACCCTATTTTCTGAGCATGCACCCCGGCGAGCCGTGATTCTTGCGGCGGGGTATGGTATGCGGATGGTGCCTATTCACAGAGAGACGCCCAAGGGATTGCTTCAGATAAACGGGGAGCCTCTCATAGAACGGCAAATCCGCCAGCTTCAGGAGGTAGGAATTACAGATATAACGGTTGTGGTGGGCTTTATGAAGGAATCTTATGAGTATCTCATTGACACCTATGGGGTAAAGCTTCTAATAAATATGGAATATGCAAAGAAAAACAATCTCCATTCTCTGAATCTGGCTAGCGATAAAATCGAGAATACTTATATTATTCCTTGTGATATCTGGTGTCAGGAAAACCCCTTCTGCAGGAATGAATTGTATTCTTGGTATATGGTCTGCGAGCTGGTGGATGATGAGAGCAGCGTGCGGGTAAATCGAAAGCAGGAGCTGGTAAAGACGAATCGCGGCGGCAATCAAATGATAGGGATCTCCTATGTGACTGGAGACACAGCTGTGGAACTTAAAAATCGTATCGCACAGATGGATGGGGATTTCCGCTGGCAGAATAGTTTCTGGGAGGAGGCACTGTTTTTGCAGGACAAAATGATCGTATTTGCCAAAGTTGCCAGTTCTCTTAGCACCTACGAAATTAACACCTATGAGCAGTTACGGGAGCTGGATGCATCCTGTCGACAACTCCATTCCCAGACCATACAGCTGATAGCTCAAACCCTGCAAGTATTGGAGGAGGATATCAGGGATATTACGATTTTAAAAAAGGGCATGACAAACCGATCATTTTTGTTTACATGCAGGAATCAATCTTATATTATGCGGATTCCAGGGGAGGGAACAGAGCAATTAATAAATCGCAGACAGGAGAGCCAGGTTTACGAAGCGATTAATGGATTGGGGATCAGCGATGATCTGTATTATATCAATCCGGAAAATGGATGCAAAATCACCGCATTTCTGGAAAACGCCCGAACCTGCGATCCGGAAAATTTGGAGGAGGTCCGGGCCTGTATGAAGCGGCTTCGGGAATTTCATAAGCGAAATCTTAAGGTGGAGCATACCTTTGACCTTTATCAGCAGATAGAATTCTATGAAACTCTCTGGAATGGAGCTTCTTCCTGCTACCAGGATTACAATGAGACTAAGGGGAAGGTTTACAGGTTGAAAGGATACATAGATAGGCAACCTAAAGAGTGGACCTTGACCCATATAGACGCAGTGTCGGATAATTTTCTGTTTATTCCCGGAAATCCAAGCGAAGAGGAGGAAATTCGTCTGATTGATTGGGAATATGCGGGAATGCAGGACCCTCATGTGGACATTGCCATGTTTGCTATTTATGCCATGTATGACCGGGAGCAGGTAGAAAAACTGATAGAAGCCTATTTTTCAGAGGGCTGTGATCCTGCTGTGCGCAGAAAGATTTACTGTTATATTGCAACCTGTGGTCTGCTTTGGAGTAACTGGTGTGAGTATAAGCGCCAGTTGGGGGTGGAGTTCGGTGAGTATTCCATCCGGCAGTATCGGTATGCCAAAGAATATTACAAGATTTTCCAGGAGGAACAGCATGAGCTATCTTGTTGACAATGCTGTGATCCTGGCCGCTGGTACATCCAGCCGGTTTGCGCCTATTTCCTACGAAAGGCCCAAAGCATTAATTCCAGTAAAGGGAGAAATTCTCATTGAGCGTCAGATCCGTCAGATTTTGGAAGCTGGGATACCCAAGATTGCCGTGGTGGTGGGATATAAAAAGGAACAATTTGTGTATCTGAAAGAGAAATTCGGGGTTACCTTGTTGGAGAATCCGGAGTATCTCACGCGAAATAATAACGGAAGTATTTATGTGGCGCGAAATTTTCTGAGAAATACTTATGTTTGCTCAGCAGATAACTATTTTGTCCGAAACCCCTTTGAGAGACAGGTGGAGGAGAGCTATTATGCTGCTCTCTATTCGGAGGGGCCTACCAGCGAGTGGTGTATGAGGGAGGATGAGAAGGGGTATATCAAAGAGGTACAAATCGGTGGAACAGGGGCTTGGTATATGTTGGGACATGTATTCTGGTCTGAAAAGTTTAGCCAAAATTTTTTGCATATTCTTGAGGAGGAATACCAGTGGCCAGAAACTCGGGATAAATTGTGGGAATATATTTTTATAGAGCATCTGGAGGAACTTCCCATGAAGCTTCGAAAATATCATTTGGGGGACATTTATGAGTTTGACTCCCTGGACGAACTTCGGGAATTTGACCCAGCCTATAAAATTTCCAGTGGATCGGTTATTTTGGCAGATCTGGCAAAAAGACTTAGATGTAGAGAGGGAGAGCTGGTTGGGATAAGTCCTTGGAAGAATGAAAAAGGTGTGACTATTGGAATAGAATTTCAGGGCCCTGAAGGCTTGTATCAATATCACTATGAGACAGAAAGACTGGAGGAACTGGGAAGATTTTCTATCTTTGCTTTTTGATAGACAGTCTTGTATGTTCTATTATTACAGAGCTATTGCTGGAAGCGGCACCTTTAAGGCTTTAACATTACCTATTCTGTATGGTCAGTTATATTTGCCTTTTTGTTGCTGCATACGGTGTGTCAGATTGGAAGAGTATTGTCTGTGGAGGGATAATTGCGTTGGGAGCCCCTGTGGCCGCAGCGGTTCTTCGTGAGTGGAGAAGGCAATGTAAGCGAAAAAGGTTGTTAATATAAAAAATCCATGGTAAACTAAACAAAATAGTGCTGCCTGTCCAAAGGGGTAGGTTTCAAGTGGTTAGATAGGCGATTTCTTGGATGGCTTAGATAGAAATTATAGATTACACTATCAATATGAGTGTGTTCATGAAATAAGCAGAAAGGAGGATTCCTCTCACAGTTAGGAAGAGCTTTGCATCTGGGCCTGGAATAAATAGATGGCGCTAGAAAAGCTTTTAGTGGCCGAAGCCTTGAGTCTTATAAAGACCTTTGGATTTGCTGGGGAGGTAGGGAACTTTAAGGGGGAATATCTGGTCTGCGATTGTGATTTTGGAATCCCAGAACTAAGGATTGGGGTATCCAAGGTAGACTAGAAATTCTGGGAATATTTGTTGGATGCTATGCCTGATGACGGAATGCTTTCAAGCATTGATTTCCAAGGAAAGGTTTATAGATCAGATCATAAATGGCAGAAGCAGGTCGACAAGTCCATTCTCTTATCTAGGGTGAGGAGGTCCCTGGGTATTACTATGCTGTGAGCATTGGGATTTGCGCCAAGGAAGGAATTCCTATTCCTTCTAAATCGATACGCTTCGGAGCCAGTTGGAATCTGTGCACTGGCTGAGACTGATTCACAGTTATTTTTCCAAGGCCATCCAGCAGGTAATTAATTTGTATACGGATCGGAAGAACATCTGAGAGAATGTGGGGAGTTGAAGGAATATTCGTTGTGTATGATGAGGCTATGAGTTTTACCGCTTGTTAAGGGCAGCTGGCTCAGAAGAGTTGCCAATAGAAATGCGTGGCTTGTGTAGGAGTTGCAAAGGCTCTTCTAAGCACTCTTTGTGGTGTTGGTTTACAAGGTGTACAGGTTCTGGGGAAACCGGTATGCTCATAATAAGGGACTGGAAGGAGGGAAAGCCTGGGGTGGAGCCGATTATGGATGATGGTGAACGGGACTTCACTGCGGGACCTTTTGGGTGGTATTTAGGAGGCGTCGGTCATTTTGAAAAGAAGTACAGGGAGAATCAGAAGACAGGCATAGGAAGTCGGAGTTAAATTCTGAAAATTTAAAACATAAGCCAGGCGGCAGAGATAGATTAGAAAATACTTTCCAATTTGATTGATAATTAGGCCAGTTTGCTATCTCCTTTTTTTTATGATATACTTAATAAATTAAGAAAAAAGTAGAAGTGGTTGGCGAAAGGAATTAAAAGGGTGTGTTACAAAAAGAAAAGATGTTCTTTAGTATGGGTAATTAATATTTTAGCATTATTTTTAATTTCATTAAAAGTATTTGGGTTATCTAATCATATTATTTTGATATGGGTATTATTATTTGAGATTTATTTTGCCATAGAAGAAAAAAAAATCTTATTTGACAAAAAGGCATTACTTCTTTTACTCTGTATGACTATTCATACATTAAATTATAAACTTTTCGGAGAAAAATTGACTTTTGGTAAATGTTTAGATTTAATTTTATTGCCGGTTGGTTTTTATTTAATGGGAAAACAGATGGTATATTTTCCAATAAAAGGGAAAATATCTGTTCAACGACTTCGTGTAGTGGTTGTTTCAATATTATTGGGACAAATAATTTTAAGCGGATTAGAGTTATACGCATATTTTAGAGATCCAAATTATCCACTTAGAGTTTGGGCAGATTTTTGGAAAGGGGAAGAGCTATATGCCACAGAATACAGTTTTTATGCTGTTATATGGGTTTCATTGCTGTTCTATAGTATCTGGATTATACGGAAAAAGTGGAAATTGGGATTAGGACTTATTGTAGGAATTATTATTATAAGTTATATGAATGTTTTAAATGGAAATAGAATGAACCTGGGAATTATGTTAGTGGTTTTTGTTTTTAGTTTTACTTTGTTACTATTTCTTAATAGGAGAAATCCTAAAAAAATTAGAATATTTTTAGTGGCCTTTGTGTGCTTTGTAGGTGCAATAGGGTTATTAATTAAGATGAATGTAGGCGGTATACAGAAGGAGCCATACTTTCAGAGACTTTTGATTTTATGGCATAATGAGCGTTTCGAAATTTATAAGGATGTTCTGCATCAGATGCCATTGCATCTTTGGGGAGGGACACAGATGGAGCTGGGAAGTTATGGACATGCTCATAATATGTGGTTGCAGATGTATAATGATACTGGAATTATTACCTTTACATTGATGGTAGGATTTACAGTTTTTAGCCTGACAGACCATATTCAGATAATTATCAGAGAAGCTGTGGAAACAGAAATAAAATATTTACTTTCTGCTATTAGCTTAGGACTGCTGCTTTATCTCACTTTTGAAGTAGGAGGAAGAGGGGTTCCAGATTTTATTATGTTATATACATTTTTTGCAGGTATTACAGCTGAAATAGTAAATGTCAGCAGAAATAAGAAAAAGGACTTATAAAATGGAATTTAATAAAAAATCCCGTAAACGCAATGCGATATTGACATCTGGAGCAGGTGTCATCAATCAGTTATGCAATGTTATTTTTTCCTTTGTTTATCGAACTATTTTTTTGTATATTTTGTCAGTAGAATATTTAGGAATTAGTGGTCTATTCTCAAATATTATGCAGGTTTTTTCACTGGCAGAATTAGGGATTGGTAGTGTAATTGTATATCGCATGTATCAACCTATTAAAGATGGTAATATTAATAAAACAGCATCATTAATGAATTTTTATAAAAATTTTTATCATACATTGGGTGTTGGAATTTTAGTATTTGGAGTACTATTAATTCCTTTTTTGCCATATTTGATTCATGATTTAAACGAGGTACCCGATGATGTTAGCATAAATACCATTTATTTTTTGTATGTGTTTCAAAGCGCCAGTAGCTATCTCTTTGTATATAAGCAATCTTTACTTCAGGCAGATCAAAAAGGGTATATGGTGGCTTTACTAGGAGCTGGAACTATTATTATTAAGAATGCCGTTCTTATTTTAGTTTTAGTAATGAGCCATAATTATACTTTAACATTAACAGCTGGCATTTTTACAACAATAATAATTAATTTTAGCTTTAATTTTTATATTACAGCAAAATATAAAGAAGTATTTGAAAGTAAAGAAAGGTTAGACAAAGAAGAAAGGCTTTCTATATTTAAAGATACATTAGCACTAGTATGTCATAAAATAGGACAAACGATAGTATTCACTTCCGATAATTTAGTACTTTCGGCTTTTGTTGGCGTTGCAGCAGTAGGGCGATACTCAAATTATTCATTGATAATATTGTCTGTTGCCTATATATTGAATGCAATAATGGGGGAATTTACATCATCTATAGGAAATTTTATGTTATCTGCTGATATGGTGTCTAAAAAGAAGTTGTATGAAAGACTTCTTTTTTTAAATATGTGGCTCACATCTTTTTGTACAGTGGCGTTATACGAGTTGCTAAATCCATTTATCCAAGTTTGGAAAGGGCAAGAATATTTATTTAATCGAGAGATAGTCTTGCTTTTGTCTATAGATTTTTTTATTAGAACAAGTCGAATAATAAATGGCTCTTTTATAAATGCTGCAGGACTTTTTGTAAAAGATAGAGGAAGGCCTCTAATAGAGGCAGGAATTAATTTAATCCTATCCATTGTTTTAGTAAAAAAGATTGGGATTGCTGGTGTATTTATTGGTACGATTGTAAGTGTATTATT
Organism: Lachnospiraceae bacterium; assembly: GCA_022791975.1. Taxonomy (GTDB): domain Bacteria; phylum Bacillota; class Clostridia; order Lachnospirales; family Lachnospiraceae; genus RGIG4284. Next base: position 171,049 of record JAAWAC010000041.1, read on the forward strand.
AACTGCATGGTGGAGGGAGCCTTATTTATTAAAAAAGTATTTAATACAGAATTCACTTTGGCGTTATTATTTACTTGTAATAAGGTGGAGTATGCTGAGTATTTTGGTAGTTATGGTAATCGATAATGTGTTTGCAGTTTGGCCTTTAAATTTTATGTGGCTGGTATTACGTTTTATGGTTTGTGCAGTAATTGCAAATGCATTTTATACTATTTTTATGTGGAGAAATAGTGATTTTAGGTATTATATTGTTCTTATTAAAAGGTTAATAACCTGTAAATGGGGAAAAATATGATAGAATTGAGTATAATTATACCTGTATATAATGTGGAAAAGTATGTTAAGCGGTGCATTGAATCTGTTTTAAATCAATGGCAGAAGGAATTTGAGATAATTCTGGTTGACGATGGGTCTTTGGATCAAAGTGGGGTAATTTGTGAAGATTACAAAGAAAGATATCCCTTTATTCGTGTGATTCACCAGAAAAATAAAGGATTGTCTGAGGCACGTAATACTGGAATTCGTGTTGCAAAGGGACAGTATCTCGCTTTTTTAGACAGTGATGATTTTGTGAAAAATAATTCATATCAAAAAATGTTGAAGATAATTAAGGAGCAACAAGTAGATATTGTTGTAGGAGAAGCAGTGTCATATGTGGATGACAATCATATATATCTGAAGAAACAGAGAGATTTTTTGAAGGAAGGAAAGTATGATGCAAAGGAATTTTTAGTAAATTGTTTGAAAGATGATGTGATGGTGATGTGTGTTCCTTTTAATTTGTACAGAAAGGAATTGATTATTGATAATAATCTTTTTTTTGAAAGAGGCCTGCTACATGAGGATGAGCTTTGGACACCACAAATATTTTTAAATGCTATGAATATTTATTACTGTAAAGATATATTTTATTATCACTATACCCGTGCGGATTCCATTACGCAGAGAAAAGACCTGAGTAAGAATGGTCAGGATCTGCTTTATATTTGTAATAAATTGGATGATATGTATTCGTTAATTGAAGGTGAATTGGGAAAACTGTTACGAGATTATTTATCTATGATTTATATGGGTGGGGTTTATAGTGGAAAACTATACAGAAAAGATAGACGATCATTGATAGATAAAAGATTTCCCCTCTGCCATGCCTATAGGCGTAATACGTTAATTAAAGCGTATATTTTTCGGTTGAATCTACATCTTTTTTGTGTGACTTACTATTTATTTAATTGTTTTAAACGAAAACATTAAACTGAAGGTAAAGATAATGGATAGGAAATTAGTAAAAATTAGTATTATTGTTCCTGTTTTTAATATTGCTTCTTATGTTAAAAAATGTATAGAATCTATATTATCTCAAAGCTTCGATGAATATGAACTTATTTTAGTTGATGATGGTTCTACAGATGAGAGTTTAAAAATATTGCAGGATTATGAAAGATTAAATAGCAAGAAGATCAAAGTAATTTCTCAGAGTAATCAAGGGCAGGGCGAAGCAAGAAATGTAGGAATAAAGATAGCAAAAGGGGAATACTTACTATTTGTAGATGGTGATGATTATCTAGCGCAAGAAGCATTAACATATTTAGCTTATATAGTAAAAAGGGAACAAGCTGATGTAGTAGCTTTTGATTTGGCTAACGTAGATTATAATGGAAATATGTTAGGGGTTTTATCTGGCGTTTCAAAAGAGGGAGGATTAAAAGAGCAAACAGTAAAAGAATATTTAATTACAATCCCTCCTACACCATGTAAACTTTGGAAAAAGGATTTATTGTTAAAGAAAGATATATGGTTTCGTAGTAAGGTTTGGTATGAGGACCTGGAGTTTACAATGAAGGCATTAGCCCACGTTAAAAAAATTTATTATACTCCCATGCAGTTGTATTTTTATGTACATCGAAATAATTCTACGATGAATAATAAAATATTTGTAGAAAAAAATTCTGATATATTTACAGTTTTTAATGGTATTATAGATTATTATAAAAAACAGGGAATTTTTCAGATATATATAAAAGAGATAGAATACTTAGCTGTTTTACATGTACTTTATTATGCTACAGTGCGTGTAAATAGAATTGATAAAAGTTCAACTTTACAAAAAGAAATTTATGAATATATTACCAAAAATTTTCCAACATTTAAAGATAATTTATACTTGGATTTATTAGAATCTGATCAAAGAAAAGAACTAAATTATATTATAAATCAAAGGTATGATTTACTTTACAGAAAATATTTTTGGAGTAGAAAGCTAAAAGATGATTTTAAGCAAATAATAGAAGAAAGAGGATTTGATTTTATAATAAATATCTATAAAAAATATAAATGCTTTAGTATAAAATAAGGATAGGATAAATGAAAAGAATTTTATTTGTAATTGGTAGCTTAAAAGGCGGGGGAGCTGAAAAAGTTCTTTTAGAAACTGTAAAAGGTTTAAATAAAGAGAAATATAGCATTACTGTTATGCCTATTTGGGAAGCCGGAATTTATTTAGAGGAAATGAAAAGTTATGTAAAAGTCATAGGAATATTTCATGGAAATTGGAGAAATAAATGGTTAGAGCAAATTGCAGAAAAGTTGATGATGCGTATATTCCGTTTAATCCCCGCCATTTTATTACACTATTTTTTTATTAGAGAAAAGTATGAAATAGAAATAGCTTTTATAGAAGGAATGAGTACTAAAATTGTTTCAGGGTCTACAAAAAAAACAACTAAATTGCTAGCTTGGGTTCATGCGGACATGCAAAGACATACCTACTCAACTTTTGCATTTGCTAGTTTGAAACAAGAAAAAAAGGCATATCATAAATTCGATCAGATTTTATGTGTTTCTAATCTATGCAAAAAATCATTTGAAGAAAAATATGGATGTACAGCAAAAGTACAATATAATGTTTTAGATGAGCAAGAAATTTTGAGAAAGGCAGAGGAGCCTATACCTCAAAAGTTTGATTCTGAATATATAAATTTAATTTCTGTTGGGCGTTTGTCTTATGAAAAGGGATATTTACGTTTACTTATTGCATTTTCAAAATTAAATAATGCAAAGTTGAGATTATACATTTTAGGAGAAGGGGAGCAAAAAAGTGATTTAGAGAAGAAAATAGAAGAATACCATTTACAGGAACAGGTATATTTGTTGGGATTTCAAAAAAATCCATATGCCTATATGAAGAGAAGCGATATATTTGTATGCTCTTCGTATTCTGAGGGATTTAGTACGGTAGCCACAGAGGCAATTATACTTGGGATGCCGATAGTAACAACGGCATGTGCAGGGATGCAAGATTTGTTAGGAGATTCTGAATATGGAATTATTTGCCCAAATAATGAGGAAGGATTGCTTCAGGGCCTTAATCAGATTTTAAATGTGGATGAACGCCAAAAATATACAGAACAAGCGAGATTAAGAAGTTCTTATTTTAAAAAGAAAAAAAGAATACAAGAAATAGAGAAATTACTTTAATTTTATAATTTTGGAGGAGGTCTGTTGAAAAGAGAAACTATTCCTATATGTGATATATTAGGAGTTCATATTGCTGCAGTTGATATGGAAAGTACATTATGCTTTATTCATAAAAATTTGGAAAGACTCCGAGGAAGCTACATTTGTATATCTAATGTTCACACAACTATAATGAGTTATGAAAGTGAAACTTACCGTTGCATCCAAAATGGAGCGATATTGGCATTGCCTGATGGCAAGCCTCTTTCTATTCTTTGTAGGAAAAGAGGGTTTTCGGAAACTTCAAGGGTTGCCGGACCAGATTTAATGAATGAGATATTTAAATGTTCTAAAAAATTTGGCTATACTCATTATTTTTATGGTAGTACATCGGAGACATTAAGGCTTTTAAAAAAGAGGCTAATTACAGATTATCAATTATCTATTGTAGGAATGTATTCGCCTCCTTTTCGGGAACTTACAAAGGAGGAAGATGAAGTGATTATTAACAAAATAAATCAAGCGAAGGCAGACTTCGTGTGGATAGGCCTTGGAGCGCCTAAACAAGAATGTTGGATGTATGAACATCAAAATAAACTGAATGGTTTGATGATTGGTGTTGGTGCTGGCTTTGATTATTTTGCTGGAAATATTAAACGAGCACCTGCATGGATGCAGAAATGTAGCCTGGAATGGGCATATCGACTTTTACAAGAGCCTAAACGATTATTTAAGCGATATTTAATTACTAATACGAAGTTTATTTGGTTACTAATTCGAAAAAAATAGCGCAGTCGGGAGGAAAGGGGAATGTTAAATTTTTGTACTTTGTTTGATAGTTGCTATTTAGATAAAGGGATTGCGCTTTATCATTCACTGGAGCAGGTATCAAATAATTTTATGTTATATACCTTTTGCTTTGATGATAGATCCTTCAAAATTTTGAAAGACAAGGCATTTACACATATGGTATTGTTACATCATTCTGTTTTTGAGACTAATGAATTATTAAAGCTAAAACAAGAACGTTCAAAAGCAGAATATTGTTGGACCTGCACACCAGTTATTATAGAATATGTGTTGAGCAATTTTTCAGTAGATAGCTGTACATATTTAGATTCTGATTTATACTTTTTTGTAGATCCACAAATTTTGTTTGATGAGATAGAAAGGAATAAAGCTGATGTAGTAATAGTGCCACACAGATTTAAAAATAACAAAAATGGACGTAAGATGGAAGAACGGAATGGAAAATATTGTGTTCAATTTAATTATTTTCGTCAAACAGTAAATGGAAGAAAAGTATTGAATTGGTGGAAAGAAAAGTGTTTTGAGTGGTGTTTTGATATACCAGATTTAGATAGAATGGGAGATCAAAAATATTTAAACAGTTGGGTTGACCATTTTGACGGAGTTTACGAATTACAATATCTGGGAGGAGGTGTAGCACCATGGAATCTGGAGCAATATAAAATTTGTGATGATCGGAATAACCGATGGTTAATGCAGGACAAATACGGCAAAAAGTTTAAACTGGTGTTTTATCACTTTCAAAATATGCGTTATTTGCCAGGTAATAAAGTAAATATTAAGTCTCAAACAAAAAATAAAGAGTTAAAATATAGTATTTATATTCCATATTTAAAAGAAATTGAAGAAATTAGAAAGAACTTGCAGAATGAATATAGCCTATTTTTTAGGCCGGGAAATATTCAACGTTCCAGTAATGCATTTCTTGGCTTTCTCCAAAGAAAATTTGCTGCATTTAAAATTCAAACAATATCAGATATAGTCGACTTAAAAAAGTTGGATAGATATTTAAAATGGAAGAGAGATTTAAAATGAATTGGGCAATTTTAGAATTATATTGTGGAAATTCTGGAAAGTTAGGATATTATAATAGCCAAGAATTAGGGCTTGCCCGAGCGTTAGCACAAAAAGGTATTAATGTTTCAATAATATATCCTATAAATCGGCAGAAAAGAATGGATATTCAAGAAATAGAAGAGCGAATTGTAATCTTGCGAGTACCTAGTTTTAATTTAGGAGTTCATTCATTTTACAATCTTAAATTTTTGCTAGAAAGAAAAATAGAAGTGGTACAATTAAACAGTGATAATCAAATATATGCACCTATGGTAATGAAATTTTGTCAAAAAAATGGTATTCTTTTGTATAATTATGTTGGAACAGTCTATAGCGATTCGAAAAATGCTATAAAAAAGCAAATTATGAAGTTGATTTCTATTAGAAATCTTAGATACTATAGAAAAAGTATTGTATTGGCAAAGACAAATGCTGTAAAAAAGAGTTTAGGTGATAAACGGGTTGATAATGTGCAGATAGTTCCAGTTGGGTTGGATATTACTAATATTAATACTGAATGTAGTGCTAAAAAGGATCTAAAGAAGGAGTTAGGAATTCCTGAAAATAAAAAAGTTTTGTTATTTGTGGGAAGATTAGAACATTATAAAAGGCCATTTGCAGCTTTGGAGTTGTTAAATAGATTAGGGCAGGATTATTGTCTTGTTGTTATTGGAAGCGGGAATTTAAAGATGGAATTTTGTGCAAAAATTCAATCAGATTTTAAATCGGGCAGGGTTTTTTATTATGAAAGAATTCCAAATTCTGAAATGTATCGATTTTATCGTATATGTGACTATTTTGTGAATTTTAATATACAGGAAATATTTGGAATGAGTATTTTGGAAGCGATGTATCAAAAGTGTATAGTTATAGCAAGAAGAGCACCTGGACCTAATGAAATTATTGAAAATGGAATTTCCGGTTTTCTTTGCGATAATGACGAACAAATGGTAAATATAATAAAAAATAGAAATGAAAATCAAATAGGGGAACATGCGATGGAGCGAGTAGTTAAATGTTTTACATGGAATGAAAGTGCAGACAAAATTTTACAGATAGTAAATGATAGGTTGCGTTATAAAAAAGCTGTATTAAAGGTATAAAAATTTATAGAAAGGAACAACCCCAAATGCAAATCACCATAGCAGGCACCGGATATGTAGGCCTATCCAACGCCGTATTATTGTCCCAACACAACCAGGTCCAAGCCGTGGACATTATCCCAGAACGGGTACAAATGATCAACAACAAAATATCTCCCATTGTGGACAGAGAGATCGAGGAATACTTTGCAGAAAAAACTTTGCACTTGCATGCCACAACGGATGCTCAGGCAGCCTATGCCCAGGCAGACTTTGTCATAATTGCCACGCCTACCAATTATGACCCAAGGAAAAACTACTTTGACACCTCCTCTGTGGAGAATGTTATCGAGTTGGTGCTCCAGGTAAACCCCCAGGCAGTGATGGTCATAAAGTCCACGGTTCCCGTAGGGTATACAAAATCTGTCCGAGAGAAATACAAAACGAAGAATATCATGTTCTCCCCGGAGTTTCTTCGGGAGGGGAGGGCTCTGTATGATAATCTATATCCATCCAGAATCATTGTAGGCACTGATTTACAGGATCAGGATCTGACAGAAAAGGCCCACCAGTTTACAGAGCTGCTAAAGGAGGGAGCTATAAAAAAGGAAGTGGAGGTGTTATTCACTGACTTTACGGAGGCAGAGGCAGTGAAGCTTTTTGCAAATACCTTTCTGGCTTTGCGGGTGTCCTTTTTCAATGAGTTGGATACCTATGCGGAGGTCCGCGGTTTGAATACCAAACAGATTATTGAAGGTGTGTGTCTGGATCCAAGAATTGGAAATTACTATAACAATCCTTCTTTTGGCTATGGAGGTTATTGTCTTCCCAAGGATACCAAGCAGCTGTTGGCCAATTTTGATCAGGTGCCAAACAATATTATTGGTGCTATTGTAGATGCCAACCGCACCCGAAAGGACTTTATCGCAGAACAGATACTGGAGCGAAATCCCCAAACGGTGGGAATTTATCGGCTGACTATGAAATCCAATTCGGATAACTTCCGGCAGAGCTCCATCCAGGGAGTTATGAAGCGGATAAAAGCAAAGGGCATTGAGGTGGTGCTCTATGAGCCTAACATGAAGGAGGAGACCTTTTTTAACAGCCGGGTAATTCGGGACTTTGAAGAGTTTAAGAGGAGAGCCGATGTCATTCTATGCAATCGTTATTCCGAAGAGCTGGAGGATGTAAAAGACAAGGTATATACTCGAGATATTTATTTCAGAGATTGAAAAAACAGATAGAAAATTTTTATGACTATGTTTTCCTGTATAGAAGATCTCAAAACAAAGCAAAAAAGACTGCCATGCAGCCTGGCCCCAAAAGCCCTTCTGCATAGCAGTCTTTTTAAATTAGACAAGTGTTACGCAATCTTTAACCCCTATTCCATCAATTTTGTACCACATTTCCGGCAGAATTTCACAGGGGTTTCATACCCAGTGCCACAGTTGGGGCAGACCATAGCAAAGTCTGTGGTAGCTGCTGCTTCCTCGACGGCCATATTTCCAAGGATCTGATTGTCCCGGGCATCAATGGAGGCCAGCTCCTCGTTCAGCTTCTCGATTTCTCCGTTTTTCTGCTGAATGGAGATAAAGAATTCAACCAGTTGAGAAGTATCCGTGTCATTGTTAAGCCACTTTGTATAAGCCAATTCTCCGATGGAAAGAGACAGCTGCTGTATCTCAGACTGAATGGTGTCAATATGTGTTTTAATTTTGGCCTTCTCCAGGGAAGAGGAGGTCTTTACGCTGATGGTTGTAACACCGCGGTTTAAGGAAGATTTGAATTTCTGAAAAGCATCACCAGCCATAATAATATTCACCTCTCATTTTAGAATCATTGATAGGGATAATTGCCACAACATCATCGTCAAGCTTCTGTGCCTTTCCTTTTCTGTAAAGGTACAGAGTTCCTTTATAATAGTTGCTGCTGTAATCATACAGGTAGAGAACATCACCGTTATCCAGGGACAGGAATTGATGGACATCATCGGCGATTTTTGTGCTCTTGCCATTTTTAGAGGTTTTTAAGGTGCCATAGCTCCGCTCACTGTTCCAGTCTGTGTAGTACAGAAGGGAACCAGAATCCTCGGAATAGGAAACAGAATACAGGGAAACATCGTAATCAATTTCTTTCTGGTCCAGGAAGAGATCACCCTTTCGAGAGTCATTGTCAACATTTTTGTAATAAATCAGTTTATCACCCGAGACAAAGTAGAGAGAGGAGTTATATACTTCGCTGTCATAGAGAGAGGGAGAGTTAATGGACTTGGAAGAAATCTCCATTTTATACAAATCTCCATATCCATCCTCTGCCACTTCGTCCAGAAAATACACTGCGTCACCAGCTGGCGTGATACGGAAGGCCTGGGCCTGTATCTGGTCAATGACAGTCAGCTCATTTTTTACAGCCAAATATCGCTCAGAAACAGAATAGAGAGCCTCCTGTACCAAGTCATAGACCTGATAGGTATTCTCCAGCTTGGAGAGCTTGATTTGGGGCGTTTCTGACTGGTTGTAAACAGGCAGGGTCAATACGGGGCTGTCTGCGGCGTAGGTAACGTCATATTCGTCAGAAAGTCCATCGGTAACAAGGCTTTCCTCAGTTCCATTATAAAAATACAGCAGGTAGGCAGTCTCATCCATGGTCATTTGGTTCAGCTCTTCCCGCATGCGATCGCGCTGTACCTTTTCCTGATAAACCTGTTTGTCCTGCTCGTAGACCTGATAGGCCAGCTCATACTGTTTTACAGCAGCGTTGTACTCATCAGTGGTTTCAAAATCCCAGTAGGAAGGATACTCCGGCCGCTCTGGCTCCAGCATAATAGAATCAGAGGCTGCCATATCATCCTCCACATAGTCCATGAGGGGTTTCTGGGTATTCTCTGCCTTGGTATAATAGATCTCGCCAGAGTCATAGACGGTTACCACACGGGATACATCGGAAGCGATTTTTTCCTTGTCGCTGCCATCGTCTGCCTGTCTGTAGAGACCGCCTTCTTTGATATAGTAAATCACGGAAATATCCTCAGACACGTAGACCAGACTGGAAATATCGCTGGCCAGCTTGTTGGTGTCCTTACCAGCCCTCCAGATATAATAGCCATCTTCATTGTAATAGCCAATCTTTTTGCCATCCTCAGAGACCTGGAAACTCATTACGTCGGAAGCAATTTTTTCCTTTTCCTCCAGGTTATGCTGGTAAAGGATACCGTCATAACCCTTCAAATAGGTGACGCAGTTTCCGGCCTGATTAACAGTATAGAGCATCACATCCGAGTCAATACGAATAGGCTCCTGCTTGGGCTTTTTCATATTCCGGCAGTACAGAGTAATTCCGTCAGAATCGCTTCCCAGTCTGTCAGGATAAAAGATTCGCTTTCCGTCCTCGCTAAAGGTAATGTAGGAGCCAAGGGTATCGGCAGCGTAAGCCATCTCTGCATCAGATACATACTCTCCATTGGCTAACTTTGAGGTGATCTCTAAAGGCTCCTTTTTTGAGAGCTCCGAATAGAAAACCTCTCCATCCCGAAGGTACAGGCCATAGGGCTTATCGCCACCACCCTTAAGGAAGAGGGAGGCAATAAAAACAAGAAGCAGCACAGCCACCAGACCAATTCCGCCAAACAGAAAGGCTTTCTTGGGAATAGGCTTCTTTGGTTTGACTTTTGTGTCAGTGGGAACAAGGGAGTTTGTGATGGAAGCTCCACAGTTCTGGCAAAAGGCAAACTCGGTGCTAGTTTTTTGTCCACAGTTGGGACAGAAGATAATCTCAAAAATTTTTGAGCCACAGCCGTCACAGAACTGTGTGCCCTCCGGAAGCTTTTTCCCACAGTTGGGGCAGGAAATCTGTGTTCCGTTATTTTGAGGAGCTTCTATGACCAGAGGGGCTTCGGGAGTAGTATCCTCTAAAATGGAGGCTCCACAGCTTTGACAGAAGGCAAACTCAGTGCTGGTCTTTTGACCGCAATTTGGACAGAATATGGTTTCAAAAATCTGGGAGCCACAGTTGTCGCAGAATTTAGTGCCTTCCGAAAGCTCTTTGTTGCATTTCGGGCATGTAATCATGTTTTTCTCCTTCTTTATGATGATAGTTAATGAAAAAAATATATGCTAACAATTCCAGTAAAACTGTCTTAAAACCAGCAAAATACGTATCAGGCGGAGTTTAAGTATGGCAGCTTTCTTGGAACTGGTATGCTTATCAGATTGAAATGTAGTGGATATGAAGAATAAGATATTTCGACGAAATTCCCCCCTCTTATTCATACTGATTTTACATAATGTTGCAGCATTTGTCAATAAGCGGGGGTAAGGGAAGATACATTTGAACAGTATGGAATTGTTTACAGCCGGTGACGTATTATAGTACGTTTGCCGGCTGCTTTTTTCTTTCCTATATATAATCAAAGAAAAAAGAAAGGATGGTTACATTATGGAAAGAAAGGAGCAGTTTCTCACAGCAATGCTGCAACAGCTGAGTCCCCCCAGAGGAGGAAAAAACAAACGGATAAAGCTTTCCTGTTGGGCCAAAGAATGGTTGGAGGGAGTACGGCTTCGGGTAAAGGAGTCCTCCTATGTGAAATATTGTAATCTGTTGCAGAATCATATTTTACCAGAGCTGGGGGAATGGACAGCAGATCAGCTGACAACTGGGGCCATTGAGCGGTTTGTGCAGCAGAAGCTGGAGCATGGTAGAAAGGATGGGACAGGGGGCCTGTCAGAAAAGACGGTAAAGGACATTTTAAATACCTTAAAAGAAGTCTGCCTGTATGCGGCCAACTGGGATTTGGAAATCCCCTGCCATTTTGAACAGATTAAAATCCGGCGCAGAGACGGGGAAGTACGAATCCTTACCAGACAAAAGCAGCTGGAGCTGGCACAATTTCTGGTAAGTGACAATAGCCTGACCAAGCTGGGAATTCTCTTGAGCCTGTATATGGGGCTGCGGCTGGGGGAGGTATGTGCCTTGCAGCGGGGCTGTATTTCCTATCATGAGGGGGTTTTAAGCGTCCGCTCCACCATGCAACGGATTCAGAATCTGAAGGAGGAGGAACCCAAAAGAAAAAAGAAAACCAGAATCATTATCACAGAGCCCAAGAGCAGCAGCTCTGTACGGGATATTCCCATACCACCTTTTCTGCTAAAACGTCTGGAGCCTCTTAAGGATCTGCCAGAAAATGCATACGTTCTCACAGGCAGTGAGAGCCGTTTTATAGAGCCCCGAACCCTGGAAAATATTTTAAAACGATATTTGCAGGAATGTGAGCTGGAGGGCGTGAACTATCATGTGCTCCGGCATACCTTTGCCACTCGCTGTATCGAGGATGGATTTGACGTGAAGTCCCTAAGCGAAATTTTGGGACACGCCAGTGTGAATATTACCCTGAACCGCTATGTGCATTCCTCCCTGGAACAAAAGCGGAAGCATATGGAAAAGGTGGGAGAGGAGATCAGGCGCTCCTAACGGGCGCCTTTTCCCATAAAAACTACCCAAATCGTCATAAGCAGGATGCGAATATCCGAGGACAGGGACCAGTGGTCGATGTATTCCAAATCAAGCTTGACGATTTCCCGGAAATCTGTGATTTCACTGCGTCCGCTCACCTGCCACAGGCCTGTAAGACCTGGTTTAATGCTTAAGCGCCTGCGGTAATAAAGCTCATACTGCTGAAATTCCTCTATGGTGGGGGGACGAGTTCCCACCAGGCTCATCTGTCCTAGGAGGATATTGAGAAACTGAGGCAGCTCGTCCAAGCTAGTTTTTCGGAGAAAGGCTCCCACCCGGGTAATGCGGGGGTCATTCTCCAGCTTAAAAATAGGCCCGTCCATCTCATTTTTTTTCATAAGCGCCTGCTTTTTTCTCTCTGCGTCCACATACATGGAGCGAAATTTGTAAATCTTAAAATAGCGCCCGTTTTTTCCCACCCGTTTCTGGGAAAAGAATACAGGTCCTGGGGCATCAAGCTTAATGGCCAGGGCGATAAAGGGAGTCAGAATCCCGGTAATGAGAAGGCCCACCAAAGACCCTATAATATCTATAATTCGCTTTACCAGCAGGCGGCGGTAATCAAAGGCGGCGGCCTCATAGGAGAGCACCGTAAAGCCGGCAAAGCTTTCTGCTGTTTTGTGGGTCAGAATGTTGCTGAAAATATCCATATTTACATGAACGGTAACGCCCATACTCTGAAAGGAGGTGATAATCTCCTCCAGATCCCGGGTGGAATAGTCTGGCAGATGGATAAAAACCTCGTCCACCAGGGCTGTTTTCAGATACTCATACAGATGCTTCCGGTCAGAGAGCACAGGAATATCTTGAATGGATTCTCCGATTCTGTCCGTGTCCAGTAGCACAAGACCTGTCACCTGGAAGCTCCACTCCGTGGAGGAAGAGATTTTGCTTAAAATTTCCTCCGCCAGGGGGGAAGTGCTGATGACAATAAGCTTATTGCTGTTTACACTGTTGCGGTAGACGGACACAAAAAATTTCTTTAAAAGTAGATGCCCCATATAGGTAAAGCAAATGTTGTAGATAAAAAAATAGATAAAAACCAGGCGGGAGAAATCCTGAAACTTGGTGACAAACAAAAAGGAGCCCAGAGTCAACACCAGGATAGAATTGTATTTCATGATTGCAATAAGCTCCACATAATAGCCCCTCTTAAAAAAGGAGGCGTTCCAGTCAAAGAGATAGTGGGCCAGCAAATGGAAGAACAGAATGCAGAAAATGGTAGTCAGGTAATCCTCCGAGTAATCGGAGTGCAGAAGGGAGCCTCCCCGGGTAAAAAGGCCCAAAAGGTAAGAGAGGACGATGGAGACACACTCAATGCCCAGGATGGAATAATTTTGGACGATTTTTTCTTTTTGGCTGAGATTGGACATGACTTTTCCTCAATTCCCTGATTAATTTCATTAAGATTGTAGCATTTCATAGAATCCCTTGTCAAATAGAATGAAAGTGTTATATAATCAAAAAGATTACTTGTGCCCTCCATTTGGTTAGAGAAAGGATAAAAGTGATGGATATTGCTAGACGAATCTGCTTAAAACTTTTTCTGTTGCTGGCCTTATTTTTTCCAGCATTTTACAGCGTGTTTGATGCGGATTATTTAATTGAATATTATGGGGGATTTTCCTGGGCTTATGCATTCCTGGTTCTATCCATGATACTCTTGTTATTACAAAAAAAATTTCGGAAGCCGAATTGGTATTTCTGGCTAATATTGGCAGGGATTGCGGGATATAATTTGCTTTTTACCTATTATAATGTTCGCTATTTGCACTGGTATGGGGAGCAGATAAACAATACCATCGCATTTTTATTTTTTTTATGTCTCATAGGCTTTGACAATACGATAATGGATAAAGACCAGGATATCATTCCGTTTTTGATAAAAGCGGCTGTGATTTCCAATCTTTGCAGTATTCTGTACTTTATTTTCGGTTATACCAGTCTGGTAATCTGTAATAATCATATTATTTTTGGGAAGTTACCAGAGGATTTTTATGAATTTCGGCATTATTGGGTTTATAGCCATAAGAGTGATTATGCTTTGATGCTTATAGGTTTTCTGGCCCTCTGCATTCGTTATAAGGATCGATTTTCAAAGAAAACATGGTATTTTTTCAGCCTTGGGGTGTTCTTGACCTCTTTGGTGCTCACCCATTCCTGGACTGGTGTCTTGGGAGCTTTCGTTGTTTTCGTGGGAAGTCTGCTGGACAGGATAAATTGGCGCCAGGTAGTTATAAAGAAGATTCATATAGCAGGTGGCTTATTTGCCATACTTTTGGTGGCAGCAGGTGGTAGGATACTGCTGGCAGAGCGGAATTTGCTCACTTTAGGCAATCGCCTTCCCATATGGAAAGGGGCGCTTAGAACTATTGGGGAATATCCCCATGGATGGGGCTATTATTTTGGTGAGGTATTGATCGATTGTGGCGGTGGGCTTGCTGTCAATAATGCTCACAATATTTTTTTAAATGCCATGCTGCGGTTTTCTGCCCCTGTGGGAATCTGTTTTACGTTGCTGTTTGTCCTTATTTTGGCATATGCTATTTATAAGTGTAGAAGCTGGATGGGAGCTGGACTTTGTGCGGCTTCCTTTATGCTTTTGAATATGGATTATGCCCTGATGAATTATGAAGTGGCTATGTTTTTGTTGATTATATTCCTGGTTTGTTTGTATGAAGGACAGGGAAATCAAGCAAAGAAATGAAAGGGGCAGGGAAAGGGCAAAGATAATGAAGAGAGGATATAGAAAAATATGTCTGGGAAAAACAGCAGGTATTTTATTTTTTATATGCCTGGTTCAGCTGTTTTTACAGGGATACTATGGGAAACAAAAAACCTTTTTAATGTGCGATGAGTTGTTTACATATACCTCCTCCAATAATGCACAGATTCAGGCTTTTGATATGCCTTTAAATGAATGGCTGGATAGAGAGTGGTATCTTTCTCAGGGAGCAGCTATGGAGGGGCATACCTTTGACTATGGGATTCCTTACCGGAATCAGGAAGCAGATGTACATCCGCCGTTCTATTATATGTTGATGCATACACTTTGCTCGTTTGTGCCTGGTAAGATCTCTATCGCTGTAGGGGTCGGGTTAAATATGGCACTGATGGTGGGATGTACCATACTGCTGTATCTGATTTCCAGAGAGATCTTTAAGAATCGTGTCATTGGGCTTGTAGTTGCTGGTTTGTTTGGTGTAACCTATGGGGCATGTAATACGGTGCTTTTTGTTCGCATGTATACCCTTTTTACTCTCTTGATTTTGGTCCATACCTATATTTATTTAAAATTTTTGGAGGAAGAGAGAATAAGCCTGAGAGTATATGTGCTTTTAGGCGCGACTTTGGTGCTGGGAGTTTTGACTCACTATTATTTTATACTGCTGGCATTTTTTCTGGCTGTATGGTACTTTGTAAAGTTTTGGCTACAGAGATGCTTTCGGGAGCAATCTTACTTGCATGTGACTGCGGAGCTGAGTGCATTGATTTGCCTAGCTGTTTTTCCGGCAATGTGGAATCATATTTTTAATGACTATCGGGGAAAGGGAGCACGGCAGAGTTTGTTAGAGCTGAGTGGCTTTCGTGGAAACTTAAAAGCCATGTTCCAGATTCTCAACGAGCAGCTGTTTGGCGGTTTCTTTTGGCTGGTTTTTGGTGCGGCAATTCTTCTGTTGGTGATATATCTGATGAAAAACAGATCATTTCCCTGGAAAGATCTGGGAAAGCTATACCCGATATTTTTTATGACAGCCGCCTATTTTATTTTAGTAACCAAGATAGCGCCTTATATGACAGATCGCTATCTGATGCCCTTATATCCTTTTATCTATATAATTGTGGTTGGAGGATTTTGCTGGTTTTTGGGGAAGCTGATTTTGCCGCAAAGAGCAATGGCTCTTTGCGCAGTGGCTTTTTTGGGAATGTCCGGGGCAAAATTAATTAGAGATACGCCGGGATATGTGTATCCTGAGTTTCCAGAGCATTTGCAGCTTGCATCGGAGTATTCGGATACGTATTGTGTATATATTGACAGGGAATATAATTGGTGGGAGTATTACGATGTTATTCAGCTGTTGAAGGAGTATAAAGGCTTTTATTGTATTTCCTATGGAAATATTACAGCAGATATAGAAGTTGCCATGCAGGCTCTGGAGGAGGAGGAAAAAGTAGTGGTATATGTGGGAGATTCGGAGCTAAATGAGGAGATTACAGCCTATATCCAGGATACGGTGGGGGCAAATGAGATGGAGCTGCTGGACGAATATGATAGGTGGAAAATTTATCTGGGGATAAGGGGAAGTGATGAACGATGAAAGCTTATATTAAACAAAATGGCTGGCAGCTGGCCTGCTATATGGGACTTATGGTTTTGCCGCTGCTCTGTTGTATGGTATATTGCTTAAAGACAGGAAATTCCATGTGGGATATCTATCTGCCAGCATCTCCGTGGAATGATGAGCTTATTTATTATAAAGAGACAGAGGGAATTTTGAAATATGGAATGCCCCAGGGATATTTTGGGTATAGTGAGAACCATGCTCTGGCAGGCTCACTTTCTGTTTGGAGCCCTGCTCTTCTTTTGCCCTGGTGCATTTGGGGGACCTTTTTTGGATGGAATTTATTGTCACCTATCTGGTGCAATCTGGTATTCACCATGCTGGCCATGGCGTTCTTTTGTGGTATGGCTCGTCCCACCAAAAAACAGTGCTTTTGGATTGCTGTTTTTTACTCTTTTTTCCAATATTTTAATCGCTATATATTGTCTGGATTAATGGAAATTCCCGTATATGCATTTGTGATTATGGCTTTGGGACTGATTTATTCCATAAAAAAATCATATTCTGGTAAAAAGATAGTGGCACTTTATGTGATTTTAACTATCTTGACATTAATGCGCCCTTATATGCTTTTATTATCTGTGATACCAGGGTATTTTTTAATGAAAAGGAAGAAAAAATGGATAGGTATTGGAATAGCTTTGGTTATTTTGCAGTTGGTTTTATACTTTTCCATGACACATTATTTCTGTTCGCCTTACTTAGATGGGCAGGGATTGCTGAATGGTGCATGGCTGGAGGTGTTTTTCACAGAAGGATTTAAAAGTGGACTGAAGAATTTTATCTATCTGTTTCTCTCCTCTTGGGAGGAGTTTATGATCTATATGGTAACAATTAAGACAGAAAATGTGTGTGGCGTGTTTGCCATTTTGTTTGGGTTGTTTTGTTACCAGTTGTATAGGGCAGTTTGCAGGAAAGAACGTGAGCAGATACTCTGGAATGGTTTTTGGATTCTCTATTATATAGCAATGCTAATGGCTTCTATCTATTTATTTGGAGTTGCCAGCGGACGGAAGCATATGATTTGTTTTATTGTTATGGGGATATTTGTACTTGCTATGGATGGCCTGGAGATTTCAAAGTCTGTGGCTTTGGGACTTGTTCTATTCTACTATTTTGTGGCTAATGTTGCAGGAGGTGGTTATTCCTGGAACATCCCCTATGTAGATATCAATATCCAGGGAGAAATACAAAAGGGCGAGGCCATACTGCACAAGGAGATAGAAGTGGCAGATCAGGGGCCTTCTTATGATAACACGGTGATCTGGGTTTTCGACGATGTGGTAGGAGAGGAGTACGTTTACACCAACTGGCAGATGCTCTACGCCCTTCCACCGGGCATGGGCATCAACATGTGCCTTTTTGACAGCCTGGCCTCGGATTTAAGCAATGTGCAGTCCAAATATATTTTTGTGGCAGCTGGCGGGCGTACAGATGAGCATTGCCAGCGCATAGGGGCAAGGAAGCTGGTGGAATATGGGGGGACCATTATTTACCAGCTGCGGGATTAAATAGAACGCTTGTTCTGACATATACTAAGGAGAAATAGGGAATAGAAAGGCGGCCAAAGAGAGAAGCTGCAGGGAGTATGTATGAATAGAGAGCAGTTATGGACACGGATGAAAAGGGGAAGGAATTGGCTTCCCTGGTTATTGGCTCTGGTCACAGCAGCCGGGCTTTTTGTGTTGACAGAGATTTGCAATTACAACACAAAATTGGCGCAGATGAGTGCAAAAAATATATTGATGAATGGAGCTATCCTGTTTTTTGTACTTTTAGCTGTTTATATTATCACGGACAGATGGTGGATTTCTATTGGATTTTGTGGGATTTTGTTTTCTGTTTTGGGGATTATCAATATTTACTCTATGCTGTTCCGCAGCACTCCCATATCGGCCCGGGATTTGTGGAATGCTCGCTCGGCCATGAACGTGCTGGGGTCCTATGAGATATCCTGGAACAAGCGGACAAGCTTTGCGGTGTGCGCAGGGGTGTGTTTTTGCCTGGCAGCTGCTGTAAGCTTTTGGGCGGAGAGGAGAAAAAAACATGCGCTCAAGCGGTGGTTTTATCAGCTTTGTGGTGGTGGTGTGGCCATCGCTGCCTTCTTTTGGTGGGGGTGTCTAAGTCCCCATGCCATAAAGCCGGCCAATTTGTCCACTCTTAGATATGAGGAGGGCTACCAGGTATATGGCTTTATGCAGGTATCCGTGGAAATTTTCCAAAAGGCTGCCTATAAGGTGGCAAAGCCCGCCGGATATACCTGGGACCAGGTGGCAGAGCTGGAAAAACAGCTTGGCGGACAGGAGAGCAGCGGAAAGGGCCAGGCCTCTGGCTTCTGGAAGGAGGGCCAGACGGCTCTGGGCGAACAAATGCCGGATATCTTTTTGATTATCAACGAGAGTTGGTACGATCTGTCTCTGGTATCTGATCTGACCACGGATGTGGAGGTTATGCCCTATATTCGCAACATGGAAAATACTCTACAGGGGTATATTGTGGAGCCCAATATCTCCGGGGGAACCAATCTCACCGAGTATGAGGCGTTGACGGGAAATTCTTTGCAGCTGATGCAGGGGATCACTCCCTTTAATTCCTTAAACATGGAAGGGGCTGTGAGCCTTGTGAGTTGTTTGAAGGAGCAGGGCTATGAGACGGCTGTGATGCACCCGGAGACCCGCTCTACCTATAACCGGATTATTGCGTACCCGGCCATGGGGTTTGATTCCTATTATTTTATCGACGACTTTGAGGAGTGGGATTATTGGGAGCAGCGGACGGAATATGTGACCGATGCCAGCTGCTTTCGAAATATGCTGAAGGTATACGATACCATGGGAGAGGAGGGCCCCCGATTTTTTTACAACCTGACCACCCAGAATCATGGAGACTATGTGCTGAATAATTTTCAAAAAAGCACGGTCCATGTGCAGGAGGATCTGGGAGAGGAGTGGCTGGGATACCGGGCCAATGAGTATCTTTCCTGTGTAAATCTCACGGACCAGGCCTTCCAGGAGCTTATTCAAGAGCTGGAGGGGCGGGAGCGACCGGTGTTGGTATGCATGCTGGGGGATCATGGACCTGCGTTTTTAAGTGAAGTGGCAAATAAGGAGCTTAGCCAGGCGGAGATGAATATGAAGCTTCGCAGCACTCCCTATGTGATTTGGACCAACTATGATTTGGGAGAGACAGAGCTACCAGAGTTTATGGGGCTGCCCTATATCCCATCTGTGCTGCTCAAGCTTTCCGGAGCGGAGCTGACGCCCTATTACAGGTATATGGCAGAGGAAATGCTGCCCCAGGTTCCTGTGCTGACAGCCTATGCCCAGTATCAGGACAGGGATGGGGTATATTATACCTATGGGGAAGAAAGCCCCCATACAGAGCTGTTGAACAATTATTTCTATATGGAGTATAATACACTGACAGGAAAGGGTGGACAGGCAGAGGGGCTGTTTCACCTGGAAGAGAGATAAGGAGGACACCAGATGAAGGTAGTGATTCTGGCCGGAGGCCTGGGAACCCGTATCAGTGAGGAAAGCCATTTGCGGCCAAAGCCTATGATTGAGATTGGAGGAAAGCCCATTCTCTGGCATATTATGAAGGAATATTCCCACTATGGATATTATGAGTTTATTATTTGCTGTGGATACAAGCAGCATGTGATCAAGGAGTGGTTTGCGGATTACTATCTTCATAACAGCGATGTGACCTTTGACTTTACCCGGGGAAATGAGATGACGGTCCACAGCAATGTGGCGGAGCCCTGGCGGGTGACCCTGGTGGATACGGGGCTGCATACCATGACCGGGGGCCGGATTCGGAGAGTGAGATCCTATATCGGGGAGGAGCCTTTCTTTTTGACTTATGGAGACGGGGTGGCGGACGTGGATATCCCAGCCTCTTTGGCCTTTCACCAGGCCCATGGCCGGATTGCCACCATTACCACCGTGACCCTGGATCAGCGCTTCGGTGTGCTGGAGGTAAATGAGGAGGGGCAGGTGGATGCCTTTCGGGAAAAGGCGGAGCAGGATGGAGGCCGGATCAATGGGGGTTATATGATACTGAACCCAGAGATTTTCTCTTACCTGGAGGACGACCATACGATTTTTGAGCAGGGCCCTATGGGGCGGTTGGCAGCAGAGGGACAACTCATGGGCTATCGGCACAATGGCTTCTGGCAGTGTATGGATACAGCCAGAGAAAAGGAGAAGCTGGAAAAGCTGTGGGCCTTGGGCCAAGCGCCCTGGAAAATATGGGAGGACAGATCCCATAAAGGTTGAGAAGAAGGAGCCTCCTCTGGGAACAAAGGCAGGCTAAGAGGAAAACAGGTCAGCCTGAAAAGAGAAACCGTTTCAGGATGGCTAAGAAGATTTGGAAACAGGAATAAGGGATGCGGAGAATGACGGAAATAACAAAGACGGAACTGACATTTTACAGAGGCCGGCGGGTACTAGTCACAGGACATACAGGGTTTAAAGGCTCCTGGCTGTGCCGCATTTTGACTGATGCGGGGGCGGAGGTGACAGGCTATGGACTGGAGCCGGGGGAAGCGCTCAATTTATTTTCCCTGAGCAGAATCGAAAAGCGGATGCAATCTGTGACAGGAGACATCCGGGACCTGGAGCGTGTAAAGCAGGTATTTGCTCAGACAAAACCAGAACTGGTGTTTCACCTGGCGGCCCAGCCGCTGGTGCGGGCCTCCTATGAGGAACCAGTCTATACTTATGAAACCAATGTAATGGGAACCGTGCATATCTGCGAATGTATCCGGCAAACGCCCGGGGTAAAATCCTTTCTAAACGTGACCACGGACAAGGTGTATGAAAACAGGGAGTGGGCCTGGGGATATCGGGAGACAGACAGGCTAAATGGATACGATCCCTATTCCAACAGCAAGTCCTGCTCGGAGCTTGTGACTCACAGCTATACCAAGGCCTTTCTGGCAGCCGGGGGAACAGCGGTATCCACAGCCCGGGCAGGAAATGTGATTGGTGGCGGTGATTTTGCCAGGGATCGGATCATTCCGGACTGTGTGCGGGCTGCCCAGAGGGGAGAGTCGGTGATACTGCGCAATCCCCAGTCTATTCGTCCTTTTCAGCATGTGTTGGAACCGCTGTTTGCCTATCTTTTCATAGCCCAGAGGCAATACCAGGATCCAAAGCTTTCCGGAAACTACAATGTGGGGCCGGAGGATGGGGATTGCATCCGTACCGGCCGGCTGGCGGAATTATTCTGTAAAGCTTGGGGAAGGGGCCTTACCTGGCGGGCACAGCCAGACGATGGGCCCCATGAGGCAAATTTTCTGAAGCTTGATTGTTCCCAAATAAAAAGCCGTCTTGGCTGGCGACCTCGTTGGTCCGTGGAGGAAGCCGTGGAGAAAACGGCCCGGTGGTACCAGGGGTGGTTGGACGGAGAGGATGTGGCTGCTTTGATGGGCCAGCAGATAGAGGCATATTTAGATCAGCTGGCAATTTAAAAGTTGGGCGGATTACAAAATGGGAAATAAATGGAAGAATCTATATAGAGAAGGCTTGCATTTGTCTTGTGCCTTGATTCAGGAGAAAGGAAGGGAAAGATATGTTTGAAAATAAAACGGAGCAGCAGGCCAGGGAGGAAATTCTGGCAGCTGTGGAGGCCTATTGGGGCCGCTATCACAACCAGAAAAAGCCCTTTGAGAAGGGACAGCGGATTCCCTATGCCTCCCGGGTCTACGACAGCAAAGAGATGGTAAATCTGGTGGACAGCGCCCTGGAATTCTGGTTGACAGCGGGCCGCTATACGGAGGAATTTGAGAAAAAGCTGGGGGAATATCTGGGAGTAACATACTGCTGCCTGGTGAATTCCGGATCTTCTGCCAATCTCAACGCGTTTATGGCACTGACCTCGCCCCTTTTAGGAGAGCGGCAGATACGAAGAGGGGATGAGGTGATTACCGTGGCCGCCGGCTTTCCCACGACCATTTCCCCCATGGTGCAGTATGGGGCGGTGCCGGTTTTCGTGGATGTGACCATTCCCCAGTATAACATAGATGTGACAAAGCTGGAGGAGGCCTGCTCCGGGCGGACCAAGGCGGTGATGCTGGCCCATACACTGGGGAATCCCTTTGATTTAAAGGCGGTGAGGGAATTCTGTGACAGGCATAAGCTTTGGCTTATTGAGGATAACTGCGATGCTCTGGGATCGGAATACACACTGGATGGAAAAACCTTCCTCACGGGCACTCTGGGGGATATAGGTACCTCCAGCTTTTACCCGCCCCATCATATGACCATGGGAGAAGGGGGAGCCGTCTATACAAATAATCCTTTGCTGTATAAATGTATCAAGTCTTTCCGGGACTGGGGCCGGGATTGTGTCTGCCCCTCCGGGCGGGACAACCTGTGCGGACACCGGTTTGACAGACAGTATGGGGAGCTGCCATTGGGCTATGACCATAAATATGTATATTCTCATTTTGGGTACAATTTAAAGGCCACGGACATGCAGGCGGCCATTGGCTGTGCTCAGCTTGCTAAATTTCCAGAATTTGTAAAACGCCGCAGGAAGAATTTTGCTTGGCTCAAAGAGGGACTCTCTCCGGTAAAGGATCGGCTGATTCTGCCAAAGCCTTGCCAGAACAGCAATCCCAGCTGGTTTGGATTTTTAGTTACCTGTGAGGAGGGAGTGGATCGCAATCGGGTAGTGCAACAAATCGAGGAGGCAGGTGTCCAGACCCGCATGCTCTTTGCGGGAAATATTGTCCGGCATCCCTGCTTTGATGAGATGCGAGCCCAGGGTCAGGGCTATCGGGTGGCCGGTGGCCTGGAAAACACGGATCGGATTATGCGGGATTCCTTCTGGGTAGGGGTATATCCGGGAATGACAGAGGAGATGTTGGATTATATGGCTCAGGTTATCTGTAAAGCGGTAAAGGGTTAGCCGGGAAAAAGTTAGCGAATTCCGGAAAGTCTTGGAAAAAGTAGAGGTGTGAGAGAAAAATTGACAGAAGAATACAAGACAACAGAAGAATACAAAGGGCGGCGCCATTCCCTGTGGGGACAGGTGGAGGGACTGGCCCTCTGGCTGGTAAACGGGCTGCTGGGGATAGGAGGAAAGAAGCTGACAAAAGAGCAGTGGAAGGCCTTCTGGCAATTTGTGCAGTTTGGGCTGGTGGGCTTATCCAATACCCTGATTTCTTATGTGGTATATTTGTTGGGAATTTCCCTTGGCCTCCACTATTTGGCGGCCAGTGTGCTGGGCTTTGTGGTCAGCGTGCAAAATGCATTTTATTGGAATAACAAATACGTGTTTCGGGCAGGAGAGGGAGAGGAGCGGGTCTGGTGGAGAACCTGGATGAAAACCTTTTTGTCCTATGCCTCCACAGGGTTAGTGTTGGCCAATGTGCTGCTGGTAATCTGGGTGGACTTGCTTCACATTCCGGAATCACTGGGGCCGGTGCTGAACCTGCTAATTACCATTCCATTAAATTTTTTATTGAATAAGCTCTGGGCATTCCGGGGAAAGGGGGAAAAACAGGTATGAGACAAAGACTGGCGGATTATGTGGCAGATTTCCTGGTAGATCGGGGAATTACGGACTGCTTTACCGTAGTAGGAGGCGGCGCCATGCATCTCAATGACGCGCTGGGACACAAGGAGGGGCTTCACTGCACCTATAACCACCATGAGCAGGCCAGCGCCATGGCTGCAGAGGCCTATGCCAGGTACAGCAACCGGATGGCTGCCCTGTGCGTGACGACAGGACCAGGGGGAACCAATGCCATTACCGGGGTGGTGGGTGGCTGGTTGGACTCCATTCCCATGCTGGTGCTTTCCGGGCAGGTGCGCTACGATACCACAGCCCGGTATACAGAACAGTTTACCAAAGGCTTGCCCCTGCGGGCTGTGGGGGATCAGGAGTTTGACATTATCAAATCTGTTTCCTGCATGTGTAAATATGCGGTGATGTTGGAAGAGCCAAGCCAGATTCGGTATGTGCTGGAAAAGGCCTTTCATCTGGCCGTCACGGGCCGCCGGGGACCGGCGTGGATTGATATTCCCGTAAATTATCAGGGGTGCTTTGTTGAGACGGAGGAGCTGCCAGGCTATGATCCGGCGGAGGATGAGGATCAGAAACCAAAGCCTGTGGACCCGGATAGGGTGAGACAGGTTCTGGGAAAAATTTACAATTCTCAAAGACCGGTGCTCTACGCAGGAAATGGCATCCGGCTCTCAGAAGGCTATGAAGAATTCCAGAAGGCGGTGGAAAATTTAGGAATTCCTGTGGTAACCTGCTGGGACTCCTTGGACTTGATGGCAGATGCGCATCCTCTCTATGTGGGACGGGCGGGAATCATGGGGGACCGGCCCGGAAACTTTGCCGTGCAAAATGCAGATCTGGTGCTGGCAGTGGGAAATCGGCTGTCCATTCGCCAGGTAGGCTATAACTGGAAAACCTGGGCACGGGAGGCCTATGTGATTATGGTGGATGTGGACGAGGCGGAGCTTTGCAAGCATACCATCCATGTGGAGCTGCCTATCTGTGCTGATGCGAAAGACTTTTTTACTGTGCTAAACCGGCTTTCCCAGGAAGGGGAGGCCATGGAGGAGAGCTCTGGGATTAAAGCGCAAGGAAAGCCGGTATTTCAGGGGAAAGCCTGGGTGGAGCGCTGCCAGGCCTGGAAACGGGACTATCCGGTAACCCTTCCCAGACATTGGGAGGAGGATGGAGCCTATGCCAATGTGTATGCCTTTATCCGGTATCTGAGCAGCAGCCTGCCCAGGGGAAATCTGACTGTGGTCAGCAATGGCAGCGCTTGTGTGGTAGGCAGCCATAATTATGTGATTCAGGAAGATGCCCGTTTTCTTATTAACAGCGCCATTGCCAGTATGGGGTATGGACTTCCGGCCGCTATTGGCGGCTGCATTGGAGCTGGAGGAAAGGAAACCATTTGCATTGAGGGAGACGGCAGCATGATGATGAATCTTCAGGAGTTGCAAACCGTGCTGACCAATAACCTTCCCATTAAAATATTCCTTATCAATAATCAGGGCTACCATTCCATCCGCCAAACCCAGAATAATCTTTTCGGAGAGCATACCAAGGTGGGCATCGGACCGGAGAGCCGGGACTTGTCCTTCCCCTCCTATGAAAAGCTGGCGGCAGCCTTTGGCTATCCCTACTTTTCGGCCAGAAGCAATGAAGGGATGAAGCAGGCGGTAGACGCTGCGCTTGAAGAGCCAGGAGCCGTGATCTGTGAGATTTTTGTATCACCAGAACAGATATTCGAACCGAAAAGTGCAACCAGGCGACTGGAGGATGGTACTCTGGTGAGCCCTCCCCTGGAGGATTTAGCTCCCTTCCTGCCTCGGGAGGAGGTACGTAAAAATCTGTTGATTGCCCCAGTGGAGGGGTGATGGGAGAGGAGCAAATGAAGCAGGTAGTTATAACAGGACCTACAGGCGCTGTGGGTGTGGGATTGGTGCGGGCCTGCATTAGAGAGGGGGCCAGGGTATATGCCCTGGTACGTCCGGGCTCTCCCCGGATAGGGCAGTTGCCCCGTCATCCTCTGGTGCAGGTGGTGCCTGTGGATATCAGGGAGCTGGAGAAGGCGAAGAGCCAACTGCCAAAGGGCTGTGAGGTTTTCTATCACCTGGCCTGGGAGGGGACCTTTGGGGACAATCGCAACAATATGGAGCTCCAGGTTACAAATATCCGGCATACCCTGGACGCGGTAAAACTGGCAGTGGCTTTGGGCTGTAAGGCCTTTGTGGGGGCAGGCTCCCAGGCGGAATATGGACGGGTGGAGGGGGATTTGACTCCCCAAGCGCCAACGTTTCCGGAAAACGGCTATGGAATGGCTAAGCTCTGTGCAGGACAGATGAGCCGGGAGTTGTGCAGAAGTTTGGGAATCCGTCATGTTTGGACCCGGATTCTCAGTGTCTACGGGCCCTGTGATGGGGCAGGAACCATGATTATGTCAACCATCCGTCGGCTGTTAGCGGGAGAATGTCCGCCCCTTACGGCCGGCGAGCAGCAGTGGGACTATCTCTACAGCAAAGATGCAGGCCGGGCCTTATATCTGCTGGGAGAGAAGGGCAAGGATGGGGCTGTTTACTGTCTGGGAAGTGGGAAGGCACGGCCCTTACGGGAATATATTGTGGAGCTGCGGGATGTGGTGGCTTTAGGGGCGCAGTTGGGCTTTGGGGCGATTCCCTATGGACCCGGGCAGGTTATGCGGCTTTGTGCAGATATTTCAACGCTTACAAGGGACACAGGCTTTGTGCCAGAATACTCTTTTGGGGAAGGGATTCGGGAAACCTGCGCCTGGGTTCAGGAGCAAATGATGCGGCAAAAGCATCAGAAAGAGGAAGAATGAAAAAAATCAGTGTGATGATCCCCTGTTATAATGAGGAGGAAAATGTGGTCCCTATCAGCCAGGCTGTGGTGGAAATGTTTGCCCGGGATCTGTCAGAATATGATTATGAAATTTTGTTTATTGACAACTGTTCCACGGATCATACCCGGGATTTGCTGCGGATGATCTGTAGCCAGAACAAGAAAATCAAAGCGATTTTTAATGTGACAAATTTTGGCCAGTTTAATTCTCCCTACTATGGGATCTGCCAGACCACGGGGGATTGCACGGTTTCCCTTTGCTGTGATTTTCAGGACCCGGTGGAGCTGATCCCTGTGTTTGTCCGGGAATGGGAAAATGGTTACAAAATCGTAAGCGGCATCAAAAGCTCCAGCAAGGAAAACGGTCTGATCTATTTTTTGCGAACCTGCTACTACAAGCTTATCAAAAATATGTCCTCCGTGGAAATGATCGAGCACTTTACGGGCTTTGGCCTCTATGATAAAACTTTTGTAAAGCTTTTACAGAAGCTTGATGACCCCATTCCCTTTATCCGGGGGGTGGTGGCTGAATATGGGTATAAGCGCAAGGATATTCCCTATGAGCAGCCCCGTCGTCGGGCAGGAAAGACCCACAATAACTGGTACAGCCTCTACGATGCGGCCATGCTAAGCTTTACCTCCTACACCAAGGTGGGACTGCGGTTGGCCACCTTTGGGGGCTTTATTGGATCGGCTTTAAGCCTTGTGGTAGCTCTGGTCTATCTGATTATGAAGCTGGTCTGGTGGGACAGATTTCCCGCCGGAATGATTCCTGTGCTGTTGGGAATCTTTGGGCTGGGGTCCATTCAGCTGTTTTTTATTGGCTTATTGGGAGAATACATTATGAATATCAATGCCCGGGTGATGCACAAGCCTTTGGTGGTGGAGGAAGAGCGGATTAATTTTCAGGAGGAAGAGATATGAGTTGGTGGAGAAAGGGATGGATGGCACTGTTTGCCATAACAGGACTTTTGCTGATGTGTGTGGACAGTCGTTTGGTGGTGGACGCCACCTATCTGTCCCTGGTGCCTCTGGCGGTGGCATTTCTTCTGCTTTTGAGAAGGCCGGATTATGATGGAAGGCAGATGTGGCAGAGGGAAAACCGGCTTCATCTTTTCCTGAGTCTGCTGTTTGCTCTGCTTTTTATAGGCATGCTGTCTGCCAGCCAGATTTTGGGCAGCGGATTGTATTCCCTGGAGAGGCTGCGGGAGATTTATCCGGGAAAGCGGGCGGGCTTCTTTTATGGGTTTGCATGCACCCTGTATCCGGTATCCCTGGTGTATGCCCTGGTGATCTTGCTTTATGAGCTCTTTGCCTATGGAATTTCTCCCAAGAAAATGGAAGTGGAGGAGGGAAATTTTCTGCCCCGGATAAAATTTTTGGGGGTTTATACGTATCTGTTGCCGGTAGCGCTGCTGATACTGGCCTATCTTCTGTGCTCCTTTCCCAATTACAGGCTGGGGGATTCCTTTATGTGCTGGGATCAGGCTGTGGCTGGGGAATGGAATGACTGGGACCCTATCGGATATATCTTTTTCCTTCGAATTTGCTCAGAAATCTGGAATTCCTATTGGATTGTGCGGATTTTACAGAGCATTCTGTACCTCTATATCTGTAACGGCGCATTGGGACTGCTCTTTCGGCTGACCAGGTCCAAAAAGGCCTGCCGAATATATGTGCTGGTGGCGTCTCTGGTGATTACACCCTATATTTATTTGCAGCTGACTTACAAGGATATACTATTCACCATGTGCCTGTTTGCGTTCAGCCTAAACCTTTTGGACTGTATTACAAAGGAAAAGACGAACTGGAAAAATTTTACAGCGTTTTTAGGCTTTGGACTGGTGGTGGTATTATTCCGACATGGAAGCCTGGTGCCGGTGCTGGCCGGAGCTCTTACCATGCTGGCGGTTTTACTTGTGGGAAAACGTAACAAGGACAGTCTCAAAATGGCGGGAAGCCTGGCGGGAGTGTTGGTGCTAAAATTTCTCATTGTGGATCTTCTGGCCTTTCAGATTTTGGATGCCACGAGAAACCCTGGCTATGTAACCTATACGCTTCCCATGGTGCTGGCCGGGGCTATGGCCAGCGATGAGGAGGTGGAGCTTACAGAGGATGAGCGCACGGTGATGGAGATTATCACCCCCCTGGAGCACTGGCGGGAAGCTTATGCCAGGACAGGAAACGGCTACTGGGCAGATCCCATTGCCCGGGACTGGAGCACCATTGGAGGGGTTGTCCACAAAATTGATGAGTATGATCTGGGAGAACCTCTGCTTCGCCTGAACTTTAGCCTGTTTCGCCGGTACCCGGTGAAATACCTGACCGTATTTTTCAACTGCAATTCCCTGGTATGGGAGATGGGACGGCCCTGGGATGGGTATGAGTGGGCGCCGGTGGAGGGAACCTGTTTTGAGTTTATGGAGGGCTATCCCAGCGAGGAGGAGATGCCCCGGACAGCCATGACCAATATTATGCTACAGCTATCCAATGCCAGCACCCGGATTCCCATTGTCCGTTCCTTTACCTGGCGGGGAGGCATCTGGACCTTTGGGCTTTTGTTCTCCTGTGCATTGCTAGTG
This sequence comes from Lachnospiraceae bacterium, assembly GCA_022791975.1. GTDB lineage: Bacteria > Bacillota > Clostridia > Lachnospirales > Lachnospiraceae > RGIG4284. The sequence goes on from JAAWAC010000041.1 coordinate 200,260, forward strand.
TGGAAACGGCGGCTGCGGGACCTGGTGGCATGCCTGCCAGTACTGACGGTATTGGCCATGCTGATGCTGGCCATTCCTGCCCAGGACCCCCGGTATGTGCTGGGAGGTGTGGAGTGTGGTATATTCTTTTTGGTGTATGGGATATTTGTACCCTCCCAGCCTAAAGGGCAGACAAAGGAACAATGACGCAAATTGGTTGAACTTGTCAAAACTTTATGCTATAGTTAGGAAATAAAGAGAATTTCTGGAAGTATAATCGGGAAAACTAATGGAAAATAGATATTGGAGGAATGCAACGATGAGAACCTATCTGGTTACAGGAGGCGCCGGGTTTATCGGCTCCAACTATATACACTATATGTTTCGGAAATATGGGGATACCATCCGGATCATCAATGTAGACTGCCTAACCTATGCTGGAAATTTGGAGAATTTAAAGGCTGTGGAAGACCGGGATAATTATGTCTTTGTAAAGGCCGATATCCGGGATCGGGAGGCCATTGAGAAAATATTTGGAGAGTATGACATTGACCGGGTGGTGCACTTTGCGGCGGAGAGCCATGTGGACCGAAGCATTCGCAACCCGGAGGTGTTTGTGGAAACCAATGTGCTGGGGACCCTGGTGATGCTGAATGCGGCTAAAAAGGCCTGGGAGAATCCGGACGGAAGCTTCAAAGAAAACAAAAAATTCCTTCATGTGTCTACGGATGAGGTGTATGGCTCTCTGGAGGAGGGGGATACCTATTTCTATGAGACTACGCCCCTTGATCCCCACAGCCCCTATTCGGCCAGCAAGGCCTCCTCGGACATGCTGGTGAAGGCTTATATAGACACCTATCATTTCCCGGCAAATATTACCAACTGTAGCAACAATTATGGTCCCTATCAGTTCCCAGAGAAGCTGATTCCTTTGATTATCAACAATGCGCTCCAGGGTAAGAAGCTGCCTGTATATGGGGATGGCAAAAACGTCCGGGACTGGCTCTATGTGGATGACCATGCCAAGGCCATTGACATGGTTCAGGAGCAGGGCCGCCTGGGAGAGCGGTACAATATTGGGGGGCACAATGAAAAACAAAATATTGAAATTATTCATATAATTCTGGACACCCTTCAGGAAATGCTGCCCAAGGGAGATCCCCGCAGAGAGCTGGTAAGCGAGAAGCTTATCACCTATGTGGAAGATCGGAAGGGCCATGATCGCCGGTATGCCATTGCACCGGACAAAATTAAGGAAGAGATCGGCTGGTATCCGGAGACCATGTTCAGGGAGGGCATTCGTCTGACCATTCAGTGGTTCTTTGAGCATGAGGAGTGGATGAAAAACGTGACCAGTGGAGACTATCAGAAATATTACGCGGAGATGTACCAGGCCTAGTGGCCAGGTGTATAACGGAGGAGAGAGATGAAGGGAATTATACTGGCAGGAGGAGCCGGGACCAGATTGTACCCGTTGACGAAGGCGATTTCCAAGCAGATAATGCCGGTTTACGATAAGCCGATGATTTATTATCCCCTGTCCACGCTGATGCTGGCAGGGATTCGGGAGATTTTGGTGATCTCCACTCCCCGGGATCTTCCGGTGTTTCAGGAGCTTTTGGGAGATGGATCTCAGCTGGGGCTTTCCATGCACTATGCAGTGCAGGAGACTCCCCGGGGGCTGGCGGATGCGTTTATTATCGGGGCGGACTTTATCGGTAAAGATAGCGTAGCCCTGGTGTTGGGAGACAATATTTTTTATGGACAGAGCTTTTCCCGGGTGCTGAAACGGGCGGCAGAACGGCAGTTGGGCGCCACAATCTTCGGCTATTATGTAAAAGATCCCCGAGAGTATGGGGTGGTGGAGTTTGACGAGGAGGGACGGGCCCTTTCTATTGAGGAAAAGCCGGACAAGCCGAAGTCTAACTATGCGGTTCCGGGCTTGTATTTTTATGACAATGATGTGGTGGAGATTGCAAGAAATGTAAAACCCTCGGACAGGGGAGAGATTGAGATCACCAGCATTAACAATGAATATTTGCGAAGAGGGACCCTGAAGGTGGAGACCTTAGGCCGGGGCTTTGCCTGGCTGGATACGGGGAACCATGACGCACTTCTGGATGCGGCAGATTTTGTGGCGGCATTTCAGAAGCGGCAGGGCATGTATATTTCCTGCATTGAGGAGATTGCCTATCGCCGGGGCTTTATTGACAGGGAACAGCTTTTATCTTTGGCGGAGCCCTTGTTAAAAACTGCCTACGGCCAGTATCTGGTGGATGTGGCCAACGGTCTTTAATAAGGAAGCAGGCCAGCCTGAAGGATGGGGAGAACAGGCAGAAAGTAAGGATATTTGGGAGAAAAAAGATGGGAAAAATTACGGTAGAGACGTGTGAGATAGAGGGCCTTAAGGTGATTATGCCCACTGTCTTTGGAGATGAGCGGGGCTATTTTATGGAAACCTATAATTATCAGGATTTTCAGGAGGCGGGCATAGATCTGGTTTTTGTTCAGGATAACCAGTCTGCCTCTAAAAGGGGCGTTTTGCGGGGCCTTCATTTTCAGATTCAGCATCCTCAGGACAAAATTGTCCGGGTGGTGTCTGGGCAGGTCTTTGATGTGGCTGTGGATCTGCGGGAGGGCTCAGCGACCTATGGAAAATGGCATGGAGTCCTGCTGTCTGCGGAGAACAAAAAGCAGTTTTTTATTCCCAAGGGTTTTGCCCACGGTTTTCTGGTACTGTCGGAGTATGCGGAGTTTGCCTATAAGTGCACGGATTTTTATCACGCCAACGATGAGGGCGGCCTTCTGTGGAGCGATCCGGATATTGGAGTGGAATGGCCTATACCAGAAGGGATGGAGCTTATTATCTCGGAAAAGGATCAGAGATGGGGCGGTATAAAGGAGCTGAAAGGGTAGATGGAAGCAGTACAGTTGACGGCAGAAGTGTTTATAGATACGGGGAAGGATTTCCGCCCGGAGGATTCTCTGAAGGCGGAGTATTCCTGTGTGCCCGGAGAGACCGTGCGGCTTTCCTTTGATTTGACTTGCTTTGAAAAGACTGTGGGCTTTCGCTTTGATCCTCTTTTGGAGGACAGCAGTATGGTGCGGCTTCTTAGGCTTACCTTGCTTTATGATGCCGGCCAGGGGGGAAATTCACAGGCGGAACCGGTGGCGTCTGCCATTTCCGGGGAAAAGGGAGAACGTCGGGAGATACCCATGTCCCGGATAAAGACCAACAGCGATGTGGATTTGGAACCCATTTATGTGTATCTGCACCACGATCCCAAATTTTTTGTGGACGAGGCTCTCTGTACCCATTTGGCTGGGGCAGAGGTGGAATTTCAGGTGCTGGAAATCGGGGTGGAAAATAAAAGCTACTGGCAGGACATAAAAAAATCCAACGTTTCCCAGAGGGAGAGGGATCAGCTTTTGGGAAAGATTGAGGCGGCCATGGAGGAAAACAGGCAGCTGGCGGAGGAAAACCGCCGGTTGAAGGTTGAGCACGGGGATATTTACGCTTCGGGCATTTGGAAGCTTCAGCATGATGCCAAGGGACCCTTGCGGGTGTTGCTTAACAAGGGAAATATTGTCACCTTTCTGGTTTCCGTGTATGTGGCTCTGATGAGTGAGCTGTTTTGGTTTAACAACGCCTATTATGCCACGCCCAGACCCAATGGACAGGTGTTAAACTTTCAGTTTCTGCGCTTTGGACTGGTGTTTTTGGGAGTGTTTTTTCTGATTGTCATTGTTCGGGCGGCAGTGATGAAGGGGTATCGCCATGAGCTTTATTAGTGTGTTTGTGAAATACAGAGCCCTCATCGATCAGCTGGTCATGCGGGATATCAAAACCAAATACAGGCGTTCCGTTCTGGGACTTTTATGGACGGTGCTCAATCCCCTGCTGATGATGGTGGTGCTGTCCATTGTGTTTTCCTATTTCTTTTCCAGGTATGGAAATATCGATAATTTTCCGGTGTACCTGCTCTGCGGACAGGTAATCTTTAACTTTTTTAACGAGTCCACCAGCATTGCCATGGGATCTATTATCCACAGTGGGGAGCTGATAAAAAAGGTGTATGTGCCCAAGTATCTATTTCCCATTTCCAAGGTTATGTCCAGCGGAGTGAACCTTTTGGCTTCTATGATTGCCTTGGTAATCGTCATGGTGGTGACCCGGGCCCGGGTGACGCCCACCGTGATGCTGGCGGTGTTTCCCCTGACCTATGTGTTGCTGTTTTCTGTGGGAGTCAGCCTGTTCCTGTCAGCGGCGGCGGTAAGCTTTCGGGATTTGCTTCATCTGTACGGAGTGCTGACCACCGCCTGGATGTATTTAACGCCTATGATTTATCCCATGGAGATCCTGGAGAATGCGCCCCGGTGGGTGGTGTTTATTGTAAATATCAATCCGCTGACGGCGTTTATTAAAATATTCCGCTGTGTGGTGCTGGAGGGTGTGACGGCTCCAGCTATTTTGCATGTACAGAGCCTGCTTTGGTGCCTGGTGGCTTTGGTGATTGGCGCTCTGGTGTTTCGCAGGGCGCAGGATACGTTTATTCTGAAAATATAGAGGAATTGGTTGAAAGATGGAAAGCTTAATGAGGTGGATGAGAAAATCACTTCTTTTCATGGTGGGTTTTTGGGCACTTTTAATTTGTATATTATCTGTAAAGTGGTTGTTTCTTCTGAATGAGCCTTTCATCAGAATTGTTTTGGAAATTTTCCTGTGTATTGCAGCAGTGATTGGATGGAGCTGGCTCATAAAAAGTCAGACGATAACAGAGGGATTGCTTAGTCCCATGGGAATGAGGATGATCAAAGGAATTTTTTTGGTTACCTTTGTTCTAAGGCTTTGGATTGCATTTGATATGCAGTTGGTGCCGATTTTAGATTTGGAGGAGATTTATAACCGTGCTATTGAGTTAGCGGAAAATGGAAGATTAGTCTATTCAGAGCAGTTGGGGTATGTTTTTAACAATGTTCCGCTTATGATGTTTCTATCTTATTTTTTTAAACTGGCAAAAATCCTGGGAATTACAAATTATTATCTGGTGGGCGGTGTAGTTAACGCCTGTATGATACAGCTGGCAATTTATTTTACTTATAGGCTGGCAGAAATTACTCTGGATAGAAAACAGGCATATTTTATTTTATTGTTTTGCATGTTGAATCCGGTTCTTTATGTGTATGTTTCATATTACTACACAGATACCATATGCATTCCTTTTTTGATGGGAGGACTTTACTTCTTTTTTAAAGGAAAAGGTGGTGGTATAAAAGGATTCATCTATGAGGGAATATCCGGGGTTTGTTTATTGATTGGAGGCACTATTCGGGCCACTGTATTAATAGCAGGAGTGGCAATTATAATATATACAGTTGTTAGCAGTAAAAAGGTAAAATGGAAAAAATCAATGATGGAGCTATTAATTGCAGGTTTCGCCTTTATTGCTGCTGGTGAATTATTTCAGGTTATTTATGAAAAACAGATCCCAGCAGAGGTTCAGCAGGGAGCGTTGCCGGCAACACATTTTATTATGATGGGGACGCATAATGATGGGGAATTTTCAGAGGAGGATTTTGTATACACAATTAGTTTTCCAACAAAAGAGGAAAAGGCAAGCGCAGCCATGCAGAAAATAAAAGAAAATTTAAGAGAGTTGGGACCAAGAGGATTTTTGCGGTTGCAAGAAAATAAGCTTATAGGGGTCTGGGCCATTGGAACAAAGGGATATAGACAATATATGAAGGAGACGGTTAAAGATAGTTTTTTGTTTCCATGGTTGGCAGGAGGGAAAAGCGGATGGTTCCAGCAATATTGTCAGTTCTATAATTTTTTACTGTTTGCTCTGCTTTTGGTGCAGACAGTATGTATGTGGAATGTAGACAAATGGAATATTTGTCATTGCTGTATGATTGTTTTAGTTGGTGTTGGCTTACTGTATATTTTCTGGGAAAATCATCAGCGCCATACGATCTGTTTTATGCTGATATTGGGGATTTTATCATCCCATTCTTTACAAGGGAGGCAGGCGCAATGAGAGGAGAGGCACATGAAAATTGAAAATGCCATTGAGGTGCAGGATGTGTCCATGTGCTTCAATCTGTCCCGGGAAAAGGTGGACAGTATCAAGGAATATGTGATTAAGGCCTTAAAGCGTCAGCTGTTTTATGAAGAGTTCTGGGCGCTGAATGACATTAGTTTTGAGATAAAAAAGGGGGATTCCGTGGGACTGGTGGGAATGAATGGTTCCGGAAAGAGTACCCTGCTAAAGATTATCGCCGGGGTGTTAAAGCCTACCAAGGGCTCAGTGCACACTACAGGAACCATTGCACCTATGATTGAGCTGGGTGCGGGCTTTGACCACGATTTGACAGCCAGGGAAAATATTTTTTTAAATGGGGCGCTTATTGGTTATTCTCAGGAAATGTTGGAGGAACGGTTTGACGATATTATTTCCTTTGCAGGGCTGGAGCGGTTTGTGGATGTGCCCATTAAGAACTTCTCCTCAGGAATGCTGGCAAGGCTGGGGTTTTCCATTGCCACTATTGTGGATGCGGATATTTTGATTATCGACGAGATCCTTTCCGTGGGAGATTACCAGTTTCAGAATAAATGTAAAAAGCGTATTCGGGAGATGATGGACCGGAATACCACCGTTTTGTTTGTGTCCCACAGTATTGAGCAGGTAAAGGAAATCTGCAAAAAAGCCGTCTGGATTGATAAAGGCCATATCCGTATGATGGGGGAGGCCGAGGAAGTTTGTGATGCCTATGAAGACCCTCAGGAAAAGGGATAAAAGAATTTTCTGGATATAAGGGTTGGTATTGTAAAAATTTGAAAAAAACAGGCAAAAGACGGGCGAAGAGAACGGATGTGAGGATTGTATATGGTTGAGAAGCAAGAAAATCAGAAAACAGAGGAGGGCTTTCAGGAGCTTCAGAGGGACTATCAAAAGCTGTATGTGGCAGAGCGGGAAAAAACGGAGGTTCTTTTGAGCAAAATTGAGGAGGCAGAAAAGGAGATAGAGGAGCTTCAATTTAAGCTGGACCGAATCAAGGGCAGCTTTGCCTGGAAGCTTTCCATTCCCCTGCGAAAGGCCTTTCATTTTTATGAAAAGACCCGGGACAGGCTGACCCGATATGGCTCTATTCCGGGGGTTATGCGCAAGGTGCGCAGTAAGCTGAGGGAGCGGCGAAACATGAAAAGCCATGGGACAGCCAGCTTTCCCTCTCCACAGGAGGCAGCTAACCAGCGGGAGACGGTCTTTGAGAACAAGGTGCGCTACAGTATTTTAGTGCCCCTTTTTAATACGCCGGAAAAATTTCTGCGGGATATGTTAGAATCTGTGGCTGTACAAACCTATGAAAACTGGGAGCTTTGCCTGGCTGACGGCAGTGACTCGGATCATGCCTATGTGGGACAGATAGTAAGGGAGTATGTGGAGAAAGATAGCCGCATCAAATACCATGTGCTGGACCATAATTATGGGATTTCCGGAAACACCAATGAATGTCTGAAAATGGCCACCGGGGATTACATTGCCCTGTTTGATCACGATGATATTTTGCATCCCAGTGTGCTCTATGAGTATACCAGAGTAATTAACGAACAGAAGGCAGACTATATCTACTGTGATGAGATTACCTTCCAGGGAGACAGCATTGACCATATGATCGTGCTACATTTTAAACCGGATTATGCGCCGGATAATCTGCGGGGAAATAATTATATCTGTCATTTTTCTGCCTTTTCCAGGGAGCTTTTGGATGAGAGTGGGGTATTTCGCAGTGAATATGACGGCAGCCAGGATCATGATATGATTCTGCGGCTGACGGCCCGGGCAAAAAAGGTGTGTCATGTTCCCAAGGCGCTGTATTACTGGCGTTCCCACAAGGCTTCCGTGGCGCAGGATATCAATGCTAAGACCTATGCAGTGGATGCAGCCAAGCGGGCAGTCCACGATCACTTGCGGGATACCTATGGCATGGAAGTGAAGGTAGAGAGCACCCGGGCTTTTCCCACCATTTTTCGTATTCGCTATCCCTTACGGGAGCGGCCTCTTATTTCCATCGTGATACCGAACCGGGATCATATGGAGGATCTGTCCCGATGTGTGGAGTCCATTGTGAGCAAATCCACTTATGAAAATTATGAGATTATCGTTGTGGAAAACCACAGTGAGACAAAGGAGATTTTTGACTATTATAAGGCCTTAGAACACAATGAGAAAATCCGCATTGTCACATATGAGGAGACAGGTGGTTTTAATTATTCCAAAATCAATAATTTCGGGGTATCCTTTGCACAGGGGAAGTATGTGCTCCTTCTGAACAATGACATGAAGGTGATCACCCGGGAGTGGATGGAGGAAATGCTTATGTATGCCCAGAGACCAGATGTGGCGGCTGTGGGAGGAAAGCTCTACTATGCGGACAACAGCATACAACACGCAGGGATTGTCATTGGTCTGGGAGCGCACCGGGCCGCCGGGCATACCCATTATAAGGATGCCAAGGAGCATCTGGGATATATGGGGCGCCTGTGCTATGCCCAGGATGTAACGGCGGTTACGGGTGCCTGTCTGCTGGTAAAGAAGGCCCAGTATGATCAGGTAGGCGGGCTAGATGAGAGCTTTAGCGTGGCCTTTAACGATGTGGATTTTTGCCTAAAGCTGCGGAAAGAGGGATATCTGAATGTATTTACCCCTTTTGCGGAGCTCTTCCACTATGAATCCAAGACGCGAGGAATGGAGGAAGGAGAAAAGCTGCAACGCTTCCAGAAGGAGGTAGCTTTGTTCCGGGAGAAATGGAAGGCAGAGCTGGAGGCAGGAGACCCGTATTTTAATCCGAATTTTTCTTTGGATTATTCGGATTATACAGTGAAGTAGTGGGAGATAGGGCAGGGCTTCCCCTGTAATAGTTTGCCTACCAGTGATCGCCTATCTAACATTTGTAAAGGAGAAGGGAAATGGACAAGATTGCAGTATTGATTCCCTGCTATAATGAAAGCAAAACCGTTCAAAAGGTGGTGGAAGACTTTAGACAGGCTCTTCCCGAAGCTGTAATTTATGTCTATGACAATAATTCCACAGATGGCACAGATAAACTGGCCCGGCAGGCTGGCGCAGTGGTGCGTTATGAGCATCAGCAGGGAAAGGGCAATGTGATCCGGCGAATGTTTCAGGAGATTGAGGCAGAGATCTATGTGATGGTGGACGGAGATGATACCTATCCGGCGGAGGCAGCTCCCCAGTTAGTCAAGCATATACGGGAGCATGGTGCAAAGATGGTGGTGGGAGACCGGCTGTCGTCCACCTACTATACGGAAAATAAACGGCCTTTTCATAATTTTGGAAATTCTATGGTGAAAAACTGCATCAACTGGTTTTTCCACACCAATATTCAGGATATTATGACCGGATACCGGGCCTTTCACTATACCTTTGTGAAAACCTTTCCTGTATTGTCCAGGGGCTTTGAAATTGAGACGGAAATGACCATTCATGCGGCAGATAAAAATCTTCAGGTGGACCATGTGGTGGTGGAGTATCGGGACCGACCGGAGGGGAGTGTGTCCAAGCTTAACACCTTTTCCGATGGTCTCAAGGTGCTAGGCTGTATCCTGGGCCTGTACAGAAATTATAAGCCTTTTGCCTTTTTTGGCTGTATCGCCGCTTTGCTGACCCTTGTTAGCGCCGGATTCTTTCTTCCTATTTTGGTGGAATATCTGAGGACTGGGCTGGTGCCCCGGTTTCCCACCCTGATTGTCTGCGGCTTTGGTTTGATCGCCGCCCTTCAGGCCTTATTTGCCGGGTTGATTTTACAGGGGATGGAAAAGAAAAACAAACAGGATTTTGAGCTGGAGCTGCTGCGGGTTTACTATCAATATGAACGACTGTGTGGAAAGGAGAATCTGAATGAAGCAGAGTAGGCGTCAGTTGGTGGCAGCTGTAACAGCCCTAGGCCTTTCCTTTCTATGCATGGTTGTGGTATACTTTCGATTTACATGGATTTATGCCATTGCAGACGATGTGATTATGCGGGATATTGCATCTGGTGCTTTTACAGGCACACCGGATGGACATTTAATTTTTATTAAATTTGTCCTGGGATGGTTTATTAGTCGGTGCTATCTGTTGTTGCCCTTTGTGGATTGGTATGGATTTATTTTGGTTGGCGTTATGTTTCTTGGCATGGCGGCCTGTCTGTACCGGGGATTTGGGACAGAGAAAAGCATGATTTGGAAGGCGGTATACGGAGCTCTGGTGCTTTTATTGCATGGACATGTGATGCTGTTTCATGTGGCACAGTTTGAGTGGACTCTGTGCGCGGCCTTTGCCGGAGCCCAGGCCTTGTTTTTTTATGTGACACTCCGCAGCCGGGGGGAAAATGTGGCGGTTTATGGCCTTCTGCTTATGACCTTTTGTATCCGCAGTGATATTTTCTGGATGTTGATGCCTGGCTTTGGAATTTTTTATATTTGGAAGCATGTAAGCCTAGAAAAGCAGGGGGAGAGCCGCCAGGGCAGGCGGTTTTCTTTGCATATTTGCTGCTGGGGACTTCCGGCAGCCGTATTTCTGAGTGTGGGAATTGTGCTTTTTGTGGAACAGCTGGCCTATGGAGGGGAGGAATGGAAGAGCTTTCAAAGGTTTCAGACTGCCCGTTCAGAGGTATATGATTATTATGGGGTTCCTGTTTATGAAAAAAATCCGGAATTTTTTATGAGCCAGGGGATTACCAGTCAGGAGGTTCGCAGTCTGCGGCATTATGCCCTTTATCTGGTGGAGGACATGGATGCAGAGAAAATGGAACTGTTGGCAGGAGAGGCAAAGCGGCAGAACAGCCAAGATATGGGAGTCAAAGGGCGGCTTCGGCAGGGAATTCTTCTGGCCGCAGAGCAGTTTTTTACCTTGGACTATGCACCCATGAGTCTGTACGGCATTTTTCTGGCGCTGTATTTGCTTTTGTACGGATGGAAAAAGGATAGGCAGGGATTGTGCTATGTGCTTTTGCTTCTATGTTTCCAGGGATTTCTGTGGCTGGCACTGGGGGTGACGGGTAGGTTGCCAGAGCGGGTAGCTCAGTCTTTGCATGTGGCGGATCTGGTGATGATGGTAGGGGCACTGTGTCAAATGAAAGCGTTTCCAGGGAAAAGGCTGGAGAAACCGCTTTTGGTAGGGGGAGGCGTCTGCTTTTTGATTTTGACTTCCCTATGTTGGAAGAACACGTTACATGCAAACTGGAAAAAAATGGAAAATGATGGAAATTATCAGTTGTTTAAGGAGTACTGCAAGAAACAGACGGATACACTATTTTTTATAGAAACCTTTCGGGCGGAACCTGTGGGCGGGGCCCAGGTGACAGCACAGGGTGATTTTTCTTTAAACCGCTGCCTAACTCTGGGGGACTGGTACTCCACCTCACCTCTGGATCAGGAGCGATTTGCGGCTCTTGGAATATCCCAGGTTAAAGAGGCATTGTTGACTGGAGAGCAGGTGTATTATGTGGTGCGTGATGTGGAGGGAGCCGGTTTTTTTGGGGACTATATAAGAGAGACTGAGGACAACCTTCAGGTTTCTCTCCAGGATGTGGTCACACTGGAGGGACGGAGCTATTATTTGTATCAGGTAAATTCCATATAGGAAAATCAGAGGGAATACAGAAGAAATCCATACAGGAAGACCAAGGGGTGCACAGGAGGTGAAGTGCAGTTGAGAACAAAAGGAGAAAGACTCATGAGTACAAAAAAGAATATGCTGCTTGCTTTCCTGGGAGCGCTTGGCATCACGGCGCTATATTTTCTCTGGGCATATGAATCCTTTTCCTTTTTCTATGATATCAATGACGATGTTGCCATGCGCAATGTGGCAGCCGGGGTGATTACAGGAAGTCCGGACGCACATTTGATCCATATAAAATATATATGGGGGCTGGTTATCCGGGGCCTCTATGCCACAGTGCCCGGCTTTGACTGGTATGGTATTGGCATGACAGGGCTGGTAAGCCTGTCCCTGGCTGTACTTCTCTACCGGGGGCTTGTGATGGAGCGGGGATGGCTCTGGAAGCTGGTTTATGTGTGTGGAATTCTGCTGGTGTTTACCTGGCTGGGGTTGAAGCATTTGGTTTGCTTTCAGTGGACGGTAACAGCGGGAATGATAGGTGGGGCCGGACTATTTTTGTTTGTTACCTGTCAAACCAGGGAAGGGTTGCAAAGCTGGTGGGAGGAGGGGGCCTCCCTGGGGCTGCTCCTGCTTTCCCTGTGCATTCGGGATGATGTGTTTTTATTGGTGCTTCCTGCGGCCGCTCTTGTATTTTGGTATCGGCATGGAAGCTTTGTAAGAGGGCAGATTCCCTTTCGGCTGAACCACTGGCAGATAGCGGCCGCTTTGGCTGGTGGAGTTCTGGTGATCCTGGGCGTGGAGTTTTTTGCGTATAAGGACCCGGAATGGAAAAGCTTTCTGGCCTATAATCAGGATCGGGAAGCCATTATGGATTTCTATGGAATTCCGGACTATCAGGAGGATCAGGTTTTCTATGATTCTATGGGAATGAGGGAGGAAACGGTGGTGAATCTGCATCGGTATTCCCTGTACCTGGTGGAGGACATTTATCCAGAGAAAATGCATGCACTGGCAGAAAATGCCCGAGAATTGTATGAGCAGAAAAATCCGCCCTTAAGACGAATGGGAGAGGGAGTCACAAAGGTTTTGCAGAATTTGCTGGACGGTCAGATCCTGCCCTTGACGGCCTTTGGCAGTCTTTTGTTTATAGCTCTATGGATTCTTCTGCAAAGGCAAAGGGCCCTTAGCATGCTGGTCCTTTTGCACCTGTTGTGGGGATCCTGCTGGCTGTATCTGGGGTATCGGGGGAGAGTGGTGGATCGGGTGGTCTATACGCTTTTGCTTCTCCAGATTTTTACCTATGGAGGACTGCTGATACAGGCGTTGCCGGAGAGAATTTTGGCAAAGGAAAAGGGGACCTGGCAGAATCCGGTGATTTTATTGACATTGGGCTTTTGTCTGGTGGCAATATGCCAGATACAGATAAAGGACCTGAAAAAAAACAGCGGGGAGCGCTGGGCATATAATCAGCAGTTTTTAGACATCAATCAGTATATGGCGGAACACATGGAAAATGTCTATTTTATGACGACCTTTTCCATTGAAACCTATACGGATAACTTTACCCTGCGCCGGGATTTTACCTTTAGCAATCTTTTGTCTGTGGGCGGCTGGCATTCCTTTTCTCAGCTGGAAAATAAAAAGATTGAGAAGCTGGGGATCGGGGGACAGACCATGGAGCATGCCATGCTTACAGAAGATCATGTTTTCGTAATATCTCTGGTAAATGTGGACTATATGGACCGGTATTTTTTGAAGAAATATGGAAATCAATACCAGGGGAGAACGGTGGTGGATGTACAGACTTATGGGGATACGGACTTTACGGTATATCAGTTTTCCCTGGCAGAATAAGCAGGCAGGAAAAAGCGCACAGAAAGGACAAGAGAAATGATTGGTTTTAACATAGCTCCCTTTGTGGGAAAGGAATTTGCATATATCAAAGAGGCCATTGAGGCGGAGCATATCTGCGGGGACGGCATGTTTACCCGGCGTTGCAACCAGTGGATAGAGGAACACACGGGGACGGCTAAGGCTCTTCTGACCACCTCCTGTACCCACGCTACAGAGATGGCTGCCCTGCTTTTGGACATTCAGCCAGGAGATGAGGTGATTATGCCAGCCTACACCTTTGTGTCCACAGCCAATGCCTTTGTTCTGCGGGGAGCGGTGCCGGTATTTGTAGATATCCGGCCGGATACTCTGAATCTGGATGAGAAGCTGATTGAGGCAGCTATTACGGAGAGAACAAAGGCCATCGTGCCGGTTCACTATGCTGGAGTGTCCTGTGAGATGGATGCGATTATGGCCTTGGCCGGAAACTATCATCTGGCAGTGGTGGAGGATGCGGCCCAGGGGGTTATGTCCGCCTACAAGGGACAAGCCCTGGGAACCATAGGGGATTACGGCTGCTTTAGCTTTCACGAGACGAAAAACTTTTCCATGGGAGAGGGAGGCGCCCTGCTTATCCGGGACAGGGAGCATGTGGAGAATGCGGAGATTTTGCGGGAGAAGGGAACAAACCGATCCAAGTTTTTTCGGGGGCAGGTGGACAAATACACCTGGGTAAACCAGGGGAGCTCCTATCTGCCCAGCGATATGAATGCGGCCTATCTGTGGGCCCAACTGGAAATGGCAGAGGAGATTACGGCAGACCGCATGGGCAGCTGGGAGACCTATTACCAGGAGCTTAGACCCTTACAGGAGCAGGGGATTTTGGAGCTTCCCGTGGTGCCAAAGGATTGCCGGCACAATGCCCACATGTTTTATGTAAAGGCAAGGGATCTGGGGGAGCGCACAGCCCTCATTGCCTATTTAAAGGAGAAGGGTGTACAAGCGGTATTTCACTATGTTCCCCTCCATACAGCTCCGGAGGGACAACACGTGGGACGGTTTGAGGGAGAGGACCGGTTTACTACCAAGGAGAGTGAGCGATTGACGCGGTTGCCCCTGTATTATGGATTGAAGAGGGAGCAGGTACTGTATGTGGCAGAGATGGTGAAAGCGTTTTACAGAGGTTGAGAGAGTACATGCAGAACAGAAAAAAAGAAATTTTTAAAGGAGTAGATGTTGGCTTTTGGTTTTGCCTGCTGCTGCTGTTTGCAGCGACCCTGGTGATGACTAAGGTGGAGATGGGAAAGGAATTTACGGATTTTCGCACCCATTCTCGCTGGGCTGTGGGGATTCTGGTAGACCATAAATTTGACAAATTTTATTTTTATCCCCTGTGGCATTTTTGTGTGCGGGCGGTATATATCCTTACGCCCCTGGGACGAGAATGGTCGGCCGCCTTTGTGACGGCTTGCTTTGGAGGAGCCACAGCAGTGCTTCTCTACCTGTTTATGAGGAGACAGCTGGGGGAGAAGCTGCCTGTGTGGAAGTGTGCATTGCTGACCCTGGCTTTGCTCTTTGTGACAGCTCTATATATGCCCTGGTTTAATAAGGAGTTATACCTGGGACAGAGCAGCCCTACAATCTGGCACAATCCTACCAATCTGGCAGTAAAACCTTTGGCGCTCCTTATATTTTTGTGCTTTATTCGGATATATCAGGAGCGGGAAACCATTGGTAAGAGGGCTTTGGTCCTTGTCTCCTTTTTGCTTTTATTGAGCTGCTTTGTAAAGCCCTCCTTTATACAGGGCTTTCTGCCAGCTATGGTGGTGTTTCTTTTGTTGGAGCTGATTCCCAGCAGAGGGAGGACCTTTTGGTATAGTTTGAAGGTTGCGCTGATGTTTATCCCCTCGGGTATTTATTTTATTGTGCAATATCTGCTGATGTTTGACAGCTCAGGAGACCGGAAAATTGGAATACAGCCCTTTGCAGTTATGCGCCTGGATTCCCCCAATCCGGGGATTTCCATTTTGATTGGCATTGCATTTCCGCTTTTTGTCCTGGTGGCATTGGGGGCAAAAAAGGTATTTAACGATAAAGCACTTTGGCTGGCGGTTGTCTTTTACCTGGTTTCCCTGCTGGAGTTTATCCTGCTCATTGAGGAGACGGAGGCAGCTTCAGGAAATTTTGAGTGGGCCATGCAGCTTGCCATGTTTATGCTGTTTATCATGACAGCCCTTCGTTTTTATCAGACCAGATGGAAGAAAAAGTGGATATGGATAGGGGGAAACCTGTTGTTTGTGTACCATGCTCTTTCTGGTGTGGGGTATTATATCTGGCTTCTGGTGTTTTCAAGCTGGCAGTGTTGAAAAGAGTCCGGCTAAAAAATAACAAACTTTATTTGAGCTTCATAGCTGGACGGTGAAATTGCGAAGGTGCACAGCCAATGGAATAGGAGGATGGAAATGAAAAAAATCGTGGTGATAGGCGCAAACAGCTTCCAGAATCCACTGATTATAAAGGCAAAGGAGATGGGGTTTGAAACCCATGTATTTGCCTGGAGGGAGGGGTCCATAGGAGAGAGGACGGCAGATTATTTTTATCCTGTAAGCATTGTGGAGCGGGAGCGGATCCTGGAGGAATGCCGGCGGATAAAGCCCGAGGCTGTGGTATCCATTGGCTCGGATTTGGCCATGCTGACGGTGAATTACGTGGCGGAGGAGCTGGGACTGCCCTGCAATTCCATGGAGTGCACCCACATCTCCACCAATAAATACCAAATGCGCCGGGCCTTTCAGTCTGGAGGTCTTTCGGTGCCCCGGTTTTGTAAGGTAGGACTGCCACTGGAGACCAAAGGCCTGGAGAAGCTCACCCTTCCTGTGATTGTAAAGCCTACGGATCGCTCCGGCAGCCGGGGAATTACAAAATTGGAGACCTGGGAAGGCCTTTGGGAAGCAATGTCTCTTGCGGTGGAAAATTCCTTTGAGAAAAAGGCCATTGTGGAGGAGTGTCTTGAGGGGCAGGAATACAGCTGTGAGTGTATTTCTTATGAGGGAGTTCATAAGCTTTTGGCTCTGACGAAAAAATATACCACAGGTCATCCCCATTTTATAGAGACGGGACATCTGGAACCCTCTGGACTTTCCCAACAGGAGACCCAGGAGGTACAGCAGGTAGTTTTCCAGGCCCTGGATGCACTGAAGGTTAGAAATGGGGCCTCTCACACGGAATTTATGCTGAATAAGAAGGGGCAGGTGCAGATCATTGAGACAGGGGCCCGTATGGGAGGAGACTGCATTGGCTCTAATCTGGTTCCTCTTTCCACAGGCTATGATTACGTTCGCATGGTAATTGATGTGGCCTGCGGAAAAAAGCCGGATTTTTCTCCTGTGGGGGAGAAGAAAGTGGCGTACATTCACTTTATTTTTACCCATAAGGACCTGGAGCTTTTACGGCAGCTTAAGAAGAGGATTCCGGAAAACATTCAGTTTGTCAGCGAGTTGGAGGAGATCCATGAGGGATGTGTGAGAGATAGCTCCACCAGGTTTGGATATTTTATCCTGGCTTTTGATAATCTTTCTCAGGCAAAGGAGTATGTGGCTATATGAAAAAGATATCCATAAAAATGATTTTGGCCTTGCAGTTGGTGGTGATGCTGTATACGCTGTCCAGCGTGGCGGCTAAGCTTGCTTCCGGGGAGGAGGCTTTCAGCATGGCTTTTCTCCTGTATTATGGCGTGGAGATCCTGATTCTTGGAATCTATGCTATTGCCTGGCAGCAGATTATCAAGCGATGTGATTTGTCGGTAGCCTATGCCAACCGTTCTATGGCTATTTTGTGGTCCCTGATATGGACGGTGGTGTTTTTTCAGGAATCTCTGACAAAGAAAAATATAATAGGAGTGATGATTGTTTTTGTGGGAACAATGATAGTGAATAGGGATGGTGAATAAGTATATGTTTTTTCTGGTGCTGTCTGTGGTGGTGGCGTCCTTTTCCCAGATTTTGCTTAAAAAAAGTGCAGGGAAGACCTATGTCTCCGTTTTACGGGAATATCTGAATCTCTATGTGATTCTTGGCTATGGCATGATGGTGGGCTCCACCCTCTTGACAGTGGCTGGTTACGCAGGACTGGAGTATAAAAACGGAGCCGTGATCGAATCCTTGGGTTTTGTGCTGGTGATGGTTTTAAGCCGTATTTTTTTCGGGGAAAAAATCACAAAGAAAAAGCTGTTGGGAAACAGCTTGATTCTTCTTGGAATATTGGTGTTTTACAGCTGAAAGGAGTTGGTCATAAGCTTCTTTTCCGGGGAGGGAAGCTTAACTATCTCCCGAATGGTATACTGAGGGGCATTGTTAATGCTGATATAGATACGGCCAATATACTCGCCAATCAGTCCCAGCATAACCAGGATAAGACCGCCCAGGAAAAAAATAGAGGCAATGATGGAGCTCCAGCCCATCTCAATGGTGGAATCAATAAGCTTGCGGATTACCACATAGATGCCATAGCAAAAACCCAGAAGAGCGCAGGCTGTTCCGCATATGGTTGCTATCCTGAGTGGCTTTACGGAAAAGGCGGTAAAGCCATTGAACCACAGAGCGATCAGCTTTTTAAGGGTATAGCCAGACTCCCCCACCATGCGATTGTGGTGGGTTACGGGTACATTGGCAATATGCCGGGTGGCCCGAAAAATCAGACCCTCAATATAGGGATAGGCATTCTGGTAATGAAGGATCTCCTCCAAAATAAAACGCTGCATAATGAAATAGCTGGTGACCCTCAGCCCCTTTGGCTTTCCAAGAAGGCTTTCGGTCATTTTTTCATTCATCCAGGTGCCAAAATTCCGGAAGTGGCTGTGCATCTTGTGATCGTAAGAGGCGTAAACCACATCCCAGCCTTCCTGTATCTTGTCCACCAGGGCAAACAGCTCTGAGGCCGGCGTCTGTCCGTCATCGTCCAGAGAGATCACAAAATCTCCAGTACACTGGCGGTATCCGGCCATAAGTGCAGAGGACTGCCCGAAATTTTTTGCCAGGTTGATGCCGGTGATCCGGGAATTGGAGAGAGCCAGGGCACGGATGCGTTCCCAAACATTGTCCGGGGAGCAATCATTCACCAACAGGATCTCATAGTCATACTCTGGCCGTTGACGCAGGGTATCTATGATTTCATGGACTACAATTTCAATGGTAGGTTCTGAGCCGTAACAGGGAATTACAAAAGACAGCTTACTCATGAAAGCGATATTCCTTTCCAAATCTAAACCCCAGTATACAGGCTTTTGGGCAATTTTTCAATCCGAATCTTTTATCGGATTTTGGAGAAAATCTAAAAAGTTTTACAATTTTGGGAAAAACGTGTATAATGATAAAATTAATATAAGCTGAGGAAATAAAAATGAAGGGTTTTAGATTTACCATTCCCTATGGTTGGGTGTTGGGATGCCTGACACCTATCTGGGGTTATGTGATATTCGAGTCAACTACGGGCAATTTGGCATATATCAACTTTAGCAGAGGGGTTGTTAATCTGCTCTTTTACTATTTGCTCTACGGATTGGTATATCTGTGCATCAACTGTTTTCGCATAGCTATGATTGGAACCACAGTGGTGCTTTATGGGATTGCTGTGGTGGATTATTATGTGCTCCAGTTCCGGGGAAATCCTCTTATGCTGCCCCAGGATCTTTTTGCCTGGCGTACAGCGGCGGCTGTGCTGCCCAATTATCGAATAGAAGTATCCCGCTCTGTGGTTTTGGGAGGGGTTGTTTTGTTTTTAGTGGTTTTTCTTTTGCTCCACATCCGAGTGGAAAAGTTGTCCTGGAGGAGGAGGGGGATTTTTGCGGGAATCTATCTGTTGTCCGGGGCAGTCTGGCTGACCGCTTTCTATAAGTATGACGTGAAGTTACCCCTGGCAGATATTGATGATGATATCTTCTGGTGGAGTGTCCCCAGCAGCTATCAGAATTTTGGGTATGCCACTTCCACAGCCATCCTGCTTAAATTCATGGTTTTTGAGAAGCCGGAGGGATATTCCCTTGCCACTGTGGAGGAGGTGTCCCGGGAGATATCCTATGAGTCCCGGCCAGTGTCGGCCACTACACCTGAGAACATCCTTGTGATTATGAATGAAAGCCTGGCTGATATGCGGGTGATACATGACTTTGAGACCAACCAGGAGTTTTTTCCCTTTATCAACAGCCTGGAGGAGAATACCATGAAAGGTCAGCTCTTTGTCCAGGTTTTTGGAGGGGGAACCAGCAACACAGAATATGAAGTTCTGACCGGAAACAGCATGAGTTTTCTTCCCTATGTGATCAGCGCTTATCAGCCCTATTGCAGAGAAAATGAATATGGTCTTGTGAGTACCTTGAATTCCCAGGGGTATACAACGGTTGCCATGCATCCGGAAGCTTCCAGCAACTGGAATCGGAAGGTGGTATATGGGTATATGGGCTTTGATGAATTTATCTCCAAATCCGGGTATCATTATCCGGACATTGATATGCTGCGGGAATACGCCAGTGACCGGGGAAACTATGATCGCCTCATTGAGCGATACGAGGAAAAGGCCCCGGGAGAAAAATTCTTTGTTTTTAATGTGACCATGCAGAATCACGGAGGCTATGAGGGAGCTTTTGATAATTTTCAGGAGGAAATTCAGCTGACAGGAGAATGGGCGGGCTATCCCCAGACAGATCGGTACCTTTCTCTGATGAAGGAGTCAGACCAGGCATTTGCCTATCTGTTGGACTATTTTTCCCAGGTGGAGGAGCCCACCATGATCGTGATGTTTGGGGACCACCAGGCATCGGTGGAGACGGAATTTTATGAGAAGCTTTACGGAAAGCCCCTGGAGGAGCTGACGGCCCAGGAGGCGGACATGCAGTATGTGACGCCCTTAATTATCTGGACAAACTATGAGATGGAGGAGAGAGCCATCGGACAGATGAGTGCCAACTACCTGGGAAGCCTTATTTTGGAGCTGGCCAATCTGGAGATGTCTGCCTATAATGAATTTCTACTGGACACCTGGCAGGATGTGCCGGTCCTGGGGAAAAATGGATACTATCTGGCGGACGGAACTTATGTTTCCTGGAGTGACAAGGGGGAGAGGCCAGAGGCTTTACAGAGCTATCAGATTCTGGAGTATAATTATGTGGTAGATTATAAGAACCGGCAGGACGCTTTGTTTGTAATAGCTCCCTGAATTTTTGAGTCCAGGTATGATAGAGAGGGAAAAGGAGAAAAATGAAAGAAAAAGGTACGTGTTATGAGAAAAAGATCCTTCCTTTTGGTTGTGCTGGCTTTGCCCATACTGGCAGCCGGGCTACTTTTGACCTATGTGTTTGTGTTTTCCATACGAAGTGTGAAAATCTGGAATGAAACGGATGAGGATGGAAGGTGCACCTTTATCCGGTATGAGGAAGATATGCAACAGAGGCTGCTGGCAGAGGTGGTGGCTGACAATGAGCTGGCCTCCAGAGAGCTTAACTACAGCTCTGACCGACCGGATTTGGTGGAGGTATCAGAGGAGGGGATTTTAACCATAAAGAATCCAGGAGATGCCCTGATTACTGTAACGGCAAAGGCCAATCCCTGGGTGAAAGCAGAGCTTCCTGTCACCGTGCTGCAAAAGGCAGTCCGCATGGAGATCCGCATGCCTGAGGAGCTACCTGCCAATGAGTACTATTATCTTTTACATACAGGAGATGCCCCGGCCATGGTTCCCCTGCCCTATCCCTCCAATGCCATGGTGGAAAACCTCACTTTTGAAAGTGGAGCCCCGGAGATTGTGACGGTGACAGAGGAGGGAGTTTTAGAAGCCCACAAGGCAGGGATTGCAATTATCCAGGTATACTGGGAGGGGCCATATACGGAACCGGGAAAAACAGAGGATCTGGGGCGGTTTCTGGTGAATGTGTGCCGCAGGGAAGATCACGATAAGCTTGCCAATCACCAGCTGGAGTGGTATGAAAAAAGCTGTTTGATCGCCCATGCCCTGGGCAATGCGGGAGAATATACCTATACCAACACCAAGGAGGCTCTGGAGGAATCCATTGCCCAGGGGTACAAAAATCTGGAGGTGGACTTAAGCTTGACTACAGACGGTCAAGTGGTATGCCGTCATACCTGGTATTCCGATGACTTTGCAGTGAGCTATGACGGGGAAATTCCTGATTTGGCCACTTTTGAGAGGGAAAAATACTTTGGGACCCTCACCCCTCTGTCAGGCCGGGAGCTGCTGGAAATCTGGGCAGAGCATCCAGAGCTTTATTTTATTACAGATGTGAAGCAGGATGAAAATACCAATTTGGTGGAGGTCATGGAAAAACTGGTGGCTCTGGCCAAGGAGACGGGCCATGAAGAACTTTTGGATCATTTGATAGTCCAGGCCTATACTCCGGAGGACTATGACAGAGTAAATGCCATTTATCCCATAAAACACTGGCTGTTTACTACTTACCAGATATTGGATACGCCGGGAGGGGATGTGACAGCAGCTTCCTTTGCACGGGAAAAGGATATGCAGGTCTTGACGGTTCCGGCCTCCTGTATGGGTACGGATCATTTTATAAACCTGGCGGATGAATACGGACTGACCCTGTTTACACATACTTTAAATAATGGGGCCGATGTATGGCGGCTTTCCAAGCGGGGAATTTATGGTTATTATTCGGATTTCATCATTCCGAATGATCCCTATGAAAATGGAGAAAAATAATATGCAAAAGCTTAAAGAACAAATTATAAAATTCGGAATCGTGGGCTTTCTCTGCTTTTTTATTGACTACGGAATTATGACAGGCCTGATTGAGCTTTTTGGCGTTGATAAGCTAATCGCCAGTGGTATTTCTTTTTCCGTGTCCGTGATTGTGAATTATATTTTAAGCATTACGGTGGTTTTTGACGCGGACAAGGAGGCCAATAAAGCTGGGCAATTTGTTGTTTTTCTCATTCTCAGCATTATCGGTCTGGGGATCAATCAGCTGATTATGTGGGCAGGAACCGCATGGCTGGATGTGTATATGAAGCGATCCTATATGCTGGTAAAGATTTTTGCAACTGGCGTGGTTATGGTCTACAATTTTATCACCCGGAAAATTTTTATTGAAAAGCATTGAGAAGAAAAGCCTCCGGGGCCTGTATGCCCCAAGAAAGGTGCTATGAAAAGAAAAGTTTTTTGGTTATTGTTAAATTTTATGCTGCTGGCAGGCTTTCTGAGAGTGGTGATATGCTGGCCTCTTGGAGAGAATGGGGTGGCCTATGTGATGGCGGAGGAGGAGAGGCTCCAGCAGGTTCGACAGACCTGTGAGAGAACCACAGAGAATATTTTGACGGATCTGCGTTTTAATCAGGTGAGCCTGGTGCAAGATGTGGACACGGCCACCTTTTATCTGCCTCTAAACATGGAGGAGGAACTCTGGGAGCCGGGAGAGATAACCAGTGGTCAGCCGGATGTGGAGATTCTCTTTGAGAAGTCCTTTACCGGGGAGGATAAGCAAAAGGCCATACGAGAGGGAACGCGTTTTGAGTTTCTGGCCGTGCAGGGCGGACGCTATCGATCCTATTATCTGGTGTTTACCGGACTGCCCATTGTGAGCATTGAGACGGCGGAGACAGCGGAGACGGAGGTTTTTGGGGGAAGCATCCGGTTCTGGGAGGCAAATACCAAGCGGGACTGGTTTCGCTCCAATATTCTGGAGGCCCATATCAGAGGAAATACCAGCCGTCTTTATCCTAAGAAGGGGTATAAGCTGACACTGAAAAAGCAGGACCGGGAGGGCAATGTGGTGAAGGATAAGCAGGCAATTTTTGGCCTGCGGGAGGATGACGAATATATTCTCAGCGCCATGTATACAGACGCCTCCAAGATTCGGGATAAGCTGTGCGCGGATATTTGGAGTGGCATGGGTGCCTATGAGGAGGAGTTTCCCCATATGCGGCTGGGAACCAGGGGAACCTATGTGGAGGTGTTTTTCAATGGAGAATACTGGGGGTTGTATCTGCTTATGGAGCCGGTGGACTCCAAACAGCTGGATTTGAGGGGAGAAAAGGAAGACAGACCAGCGGAAAACGCCTACAAATCCTCTACGCCCCAGAGCATGACTCTGGAGGAGTTTCTTGCCAGCACAGAATGGACCGAGGAGATGGGCGGATATAAGCTAAAAGGCAAGGCCACAGAGATAACGCAGGAGACCTGGCAGCCTTTGCTTGACTATCTTCAGTGGAGCAATACACCGGAGGATGAGGTGTTTGTAGCCCAGGCTGGCCAGATGGTGGATGGGGATAATCTTTTGCAGATTTGGACCTATCTCCAGGCGGTGATGGGAATTGACAACCGGGTCAAAAACATGTATTATGTGACAAAATATACGGAGGATGGTCGTCGCATGTATTTGGCCCCCTGGGACATGGATCTGACCCTGGGAGATACCTTGCAGGATTCGGAAAATGAGTACCCATGGGATGTGGGACAAAATCCTATGATATATCGGGAACGGGTTAATTTTACTGTGGGGGATCGGATGATTCGAACCCATGCCATGGATGCCAGCGAGCGGGTGGCCCGGATTTGGGAGCAGGCCAGGCAGGGCGTTCTGGGAGAAGGGGCCCTTTTGTCGGCAGTGGATGATTTACACCATCAGGTGCAGGATTCTGGCGCTCTCAGGCGGGACGGTCTGCGGTGGCCCAGAAGTAAGCAGGGGGAGGATTATGAGAAGCTGAAAACACTTCTGTGCTACCGTATGGAGCTGCTGGATGGCTATTTTTATGATAATCTGGAGGCTTACCTGGATTTGGGCTATGAATAAATTGTGGAGGGGTTCGCATGGATTACAGAAATGAATTAAAATATTTGGTGTCGGTGGCGCAGATGGGGCTTCTCCAGGGCAGAATCTCACATTTGATGCACGCAGATATTCACGCGGGACCTGGGGGAGGTTATCAGATACGCAGTCTGTACTTTGACGATGCCTACGACAGTTGTATGCTGGAAAATGAAATAGGGACAGATCCCCGGGAAAAATTTCGCATCCGGATTTACAACCACAGCCCGGAGCGGATTGCCCTGGAGTTAAAGCAAAAGGAGCATGGCATGACCCGGAAGCTTTCCTGCCCGCTTACCCGGGAGCAGTGCCAATGCCTTATGAGGGGACAACCTTTGCCGGTAAGTGGTCAGTATCCGCCGGTGCTGCAAAAGCTGCTGCTTCTCATGCGCACCCGCAGGCTACGGCCCAAGGTTATCGTGGAGTATGATCGGATTCCCTATGTGGAGCGGCTGGGAAATGTGCGGGTGACCCTGGACCAGAACATTGCATCCTCCGGAGATCTGGACGGCTTTCTGAAAGAGCACATCCGAAAACGGCCTATCCTACCGCCTGGCCAGCACATTTTGGAAGTAAAGTATGACGAATTTCTGCCAGACACCATCCGCTGTAACCTACAGCTGGAGAATCTGCGGCAGACAGCCTTCTCCAAATATTATCTGTGCCGGAAGTATGGGAGAAGCGGAGGCGTCCAGCAAGCCTTGGGGGGCTGGTAGAGGGATGTAGATCTGAAAAACTTAAAACAGTAGCAGCCCGGAGAGTGTTCGATGGATTTCTGAACGCCAGAGGCGGACAGAACTTGATCTGGTGCACTGGTAAGGCTGCTGCGGAACTTTGATTCGGAGGAACATAAAGATGAAATTTCAGGATGTATTTAAGAAATCATTTTTAGAAGGATTTTCCAGCATGGATATTTCAGCGGGAAGGATAATGGCAGCTTTGGTTGTGACCTGTATCCTGGCCCTTTATATTTTTATTATTTATCGGGTTATGACCCGCAAGTCCTTTTATTCCAAGAGCTTTAATGTGGCTCTGGCGGCTCTTTCGGTGATAACGGCGGCCATTATTTTGGCCATGCAGTCGAATCTGGTGATTTCTCTTGGTATGGTGGGTGCGCTTTCGATTGTGCGTTTCCGAACAGCCATTAAAGATCCCATGGACCTGGTGTTTTTATTCTGGTCTATCAGCATAGGCATTATCTGCGGGGCTGGCCTCTATGAGGTGGCGGTGCTCACCAGCCTGGTGGTGACCATGCTGATCCTGCTGTTGGAAAATCTTCCGGTTTCCAGGGCTCCCATGATGCTGGTGGTGAATCTTAGCCAGGTGGACGGGGAGGAGGAGCTGATGGATCTGGTAAGGGAGTATAGCCGGACTCTTCGGGTAAAGTCCAGAAATATCTCCAACGGGAAGATGGACCTGGTGATGGAGGTGCGGGTGAAAAAGGAGGCAGAGCTTGCCAAGGCGGTTTCTGAGCTTGCCAAGGTGGAGGCGGCTGCACTGCTCTCCCACGACGGCGAGGTAACCTTCTAAAGGGGTCATAAATGGAAAGCTGGTAGAAAGAAAGGGATGCAAATGGAAAACATAGGGGGACTTTTGGGACGGGGAATCCGTTATGTCCGACAGTATGGAGCAGTACAATTATATCGGAAAATACAGGAACGCCGTCAGCTTAACAGACTGGAGGCTCCCTACCAGGCCTGGCTTACCCGCAGTCAACCAGGAATAGAGAAGCTTAAGGCACAGCGGGAGGATAAAGACCCTCTGGCACCCAGAATCAGCATTTTGGTGCCGGCCTATGAGACGCCCCGGGAGTTTCTGCTGGAAATGGTGGAATCAGTCCGAAATCAGACTTATGAGAATTGGGAGCTGTGTATCGCGGACGGAAGCAAAAGTAATCAGGTGGAGAAAGCGCTGGAAAAGGTTCTGGGACAGGAGCCCCGCATTTGCTATCAGCATTTGAAGGAAAACGGAGGCATTTCCCAGAATACCAATGCAGCTCTTGCCATGGCACACGGGGAGTATGTGGCACTTTTGGATCACGATGACCTTTTGTTTCCCCAGACCCTTTATGAGGTGGCGAAGGCCATCAAGAAGAACCCCCAGGCAGAGGTTTTTTATACGGATGAGGATAAGGTAAGCTTTGACACGAAGAGGCATTTCCAGCCCCATTTTAAGCCAGACTTTAATCTGGAGCTTCTGCGGAGCAACAACTATATCTGTCATTTCTTTGTGGTGAACCGGGAAAGGGCCCAGAGGGTGGGAGGATTTCTTTCCGAATTTGATGGGGCTCAGGATTATGACTTTATTTTCCGCTGTGTGGAGCAGGGAGGGCCAGTGGTGCACATCCCTGAAATTCTCTATTCCTGGCGGAGTCATGCCTCCTCCACGGCAGCTGATCCGGAGAGCAAGCTTTATGCCTACCAGGCTGGAAGACGGGCGGTTGCAGCCCATTTGGCCCGGCTTGGGGAGACCGGACAGGTGGTAGACACGGAAAATTATGGGTTTTATCGGGTAAAATACAGAGGTAAAAAAGCTAGGCGGGAGGAGAATGGTAAAACCCAAAAACAGGTCTTAATAAATTCTTTCGAAAATTTACATGGACAAAAGGGAATAAAAGTTGTATATTATGGTAAGGTACGTAATAAAATTGTAACATTTCGGAAAAGAGATGTAACAGATGATTATGTGCTTTTTACCTGTGTAAAAAAGGGAAAGGTGACACCGGGGTTCTTCCGGGAGCTGCGGGTGGCCTGTGAAAGGCCGGGAGTGGGCATGGCTTGCGCCCGGGTATACGATGTTCACGGCCGGTTGTCCCATTCTGTTGTCATGGCCGGGGTGCGCAATCCTCTGGGGATTACCATGAAGGGACTGAAAAAGGGATATCTGGGATATTTTCACCGGGCTTGTTTGCAGCAGGAGCTTTTAGAGCCAACGGATTGTTTTCTCATAAAGGGGAAACTTTTGGAAGAGCTTTTGCGTCTATACAAAGAGGGGGACTCTGACAAAGACACCGTTACTGTGGATATGGTATGGATGGGAGCACAGGTGAGAGAAATGGGGCATCGGATAGTGTACGAGCCCTGGGCGGTGCTATATGAACAAAGATAATTGTGTTTCCGTTGTAATCCCCAATTACAATGGCATGAAATATATGGAAACCTGCCTGGAGGCGTTGCTTAAACAGGTGGAGGCCTGGCAGGTGATTGTGGTGGACAACGGGTCCACCGATGGCAGCCGGGAGTGGGTGCTTCAACAGTACCCTCAGATACGTCTTGTGGGTTTGAAAAAAAATTATGGCTTTTGCCGAGCGGTCAATGAGGGGCTACGGGCGGCGCAGACACCTTACGTGATTTTGCTGAATAACGATACCAGAGTATGCCCTGGTTTTGTAAAGGCTCTGGTGGGCGCCCTTGACAGAAACCCAAAGGCATTTTCTGTTGCAGCCAAGATGTTGCAGTATCACAGGCCGGATCGGATTGATGATGCGGGAAATCTGTACTGTGCTCTGGGGTGGGCGTTTGCCCGGGGGAAGGACAAGCCCAGCACCTTATATGGAAAGCCAGAAGAGATATTTGCCGCCTGTGCCGGGGCAGCTATCTACCGAAAATCAGTGTTGAAGCAGATCGGGGACTTTGATGAGGCCCATTTTGCTTACCTGGAAGACATAGATCTGGGCTATCGTGCTCGGATATTTGGCTGGCGCAACCTTTATGAGCCGACAGCCCAGGTGTATCACGTGGGAAGCGGAACCAGTGGTTCCCGGTATAACGCCTTTAAGGTATTCCACAGCACCCGAAATAATGTGTATCTTATCTACAAAAATATGCCCTGGCCCCAGATTATTCTGAATTTTCCCCTTTTGTTGGCGGGCTTTGGGATTAAATATATATTTTTTATCCGAAAAAAAATGGGGAAAATTTACAGAAAAGGATTTCTGGCAGGTTTTGCTCTGTGTAAACGGGAGGCAAAGGTGAGATTTAGTTGGAAAAACTTTCCCTGCTATAGTAAAATCCAGATAGAACTGTGGAAGAATCTTGGAAAGAGACTTGGGTGACAGACTTTGATTAAAGATAATCAGCGGCATTTTAACCGGCTGCACGTGGTAATTGACGGTCTGGTAATCATAATTTCATATCTGGCAGCCTGGTTTCTGGTTTTTAAGGTCCAAGGAGCCATCACAGGTCTGACCTTTCAGCAGTATGCGGAAATGCTGTGGCTGGTGGTGCCAGTGTATCTGGTGCTGTATATGGCCTTTAATCTGTACACGGCCAAACGTGTTCAGGGGCGCCGTCTGGAGCTGGGAAGAATTATCCAGGCAAATTCCATTGGTCTGTTGATCTTTCTGGGCGCCATGTACCTGGTTCGGGGGAATTTTATTGAATTTACCAACAACTTCTCCCGGGCTATGCTGATCTATTTTTATGTGTTTAATATTGCGTTGGAAGGCATTGTGCGCAATATTATACGTGTGGTGTTAACCAGCCTGCGTCAGCGGGGCTTTAATCTGAAGCATATAATTTTGGTGGGCTACAGCAGAGCGGCGGAGGAATTTATCGACAGGCTGAAGGCCAATCCTGAGTGGGGCTATGAGGTGCTGGGACTTCTGGATGACACGGTGGAGCCGGGGGTAAAGTACCGGGGAATCGAGGTTATCGGAAGGACAGAGGAGCTCTCGGAGCTTCTGGAGATTCATCATCTGGATGAGATCGCCATTACCTTGGGACTGAATGAATACTCCAAGCTTGAGCATATTGTAGCGGTCTGTGAGAAATCCGGCGTGCATACAAAATTTATTCCGGATTACAATAATATTATTCCCACCAAGCCTTACACGGAGGATTTGCTGGGGCTACCTGTGGTAAACATCCGTCACGTGCCCCTGACCAATACCTTCAATGCCATGGTTAAGCGGTGCATAGATATTGTGGGGGCTCTGGTGGCTATTGTGGTATTTTCCCCGTTTATGCTGGTGGCAGCTGTGGCAATTAAGCTTACCTCCCCGGGGCCCCTTATATACAAGCAGGAGCGGGTGGGGCTTCACAACCGGACTTTTCAGATGTATAAGTTTCGTTCTATGGGAGTGCAGTCACCCAAAAAGGAGCGGGGAGCCTGGACGGTGCCTGACGATCCCCGGGTGACGCCGGTGGGACGGATCATTCGCCGCACCAGTGTTGACGAGATGCCCCAGTTTTTTAATATACTGAAAGGGGATATGAGCCTTGTAGGTCCCCGGCCAGAGAGACCGTTTTTTGTGGAAAAATTCCGGGAAGAGATTCCCAGATATATGATTAAACATCAGGTACGTCCGGGAATGACCGGCTGGGCTCAGATCAACGGGTACCGGGGAAATACTTCCATTCGCAAGCGTATCGACCATGACCTGTACTATATTGAGAACTGGTCTGTGGGCTTTGATTTGAAAATCATATTTCTGACCTTCTTTAAAGGATTTATAAACAAAAATGCTTATTAGATAAGCGGAAGGGGTTATGGTATGGCAACCAATACAAAAGGGAAACACAGTAACAAAAAAGCAACGAAGAAAAAACGCAAGCGGATGATTTTGGTATTGGCAATGGAGGTATTTCTTCTGGTGATTCTGGCCGGCGGCCTTTGGGTGGTTAACAAGCTGGGTAAAATCCAGAGAAATGACCTGGAAAATGTGCAGATGAATGAGGAGATTGCGGAGGAGTCCAAGGAGATCATGAAGGGCTACACCACCATCGCCCTTTTTGGCATTGACAGGCGAATGACCACGGGGAACAAAAGCCTGGGAGCTGGAAACAACAGTGATACCATTATTATCGCCAATATCAACAATGAGACTGGAGAAGTTAGGATGGTTTCCGTGTACCGGGATACTTATCTGAACCTGGCCAATGACAAATATAATAAGTGCAACAGCGCTTATGCAATAGGAGGACCGGATCAGGCGGTGCAGATGCTGAATATGAACCTGGATCTGAATATTCAGTATTATGTAAGCGTAGATTGGCTGGGACTCATCAATACCATCGATCTGCTGGGCGGCTTGGAAGTGGATGTGAATGAAGTGGAGTGGGAGTTTGTAAATAATTATATTCTGGAGACTGCCTATGAGAGCGGTGTGGAGACCAGCCTTTTGGAGGGACCAGGGCTTCAGACCTTAGATGGAGTGCAGGCCACGGCTTTCTGTCGGATTCGCCAGACAGCTGGGGATGACTATAAGAGAACTGAGCGTCAAAGAGAGGTCTTGACGCTTCTGGTGGCAAAGGCAAAGGCAGCGGGACTTCCCACCATGGTAAATATTGTGGATGAAGTATTTCCCCGGATTATGTCAAACTTTACCTCGGCGGATTTGATTACACGGGCTGCGGATGCCATGTCCTATGAGATTGGGGAGACAGCCGGATTTCCCTTTGAGAAAACCAGCAAACATCTGGGCAAGGGCTATGGAGACTGTGTGATTCCCATTGATTTGGAGGAGAATGTAAAGGAGCTTCACCGGTTCCTGTTTGAGGAGGATGACTATTATCCGTCGCCTACCATTATAAAAATCAGCGATAAGATCAAGGCGGATACAGGAATTTATTCCGCGGAGGATGTGGGATAAACAGGATATGGACGAGGTAAGACTGCCTCGTCCATTTTTCAAAGTGGAGGAACTTATGGATATCAACAGGAGCATCGATGTGATTATCCCTGTTTACAAGCCGGATAAAAAGCTGGAGCGGCTTTTGGAGATGCTCTCCAAGCAGACGTGGCCTGTACAGAAGATTATTCTGATGAATACAGGGGAGATGACGTTTCCCAGCCGGCTGTTGGGGATACATCCCTTTACAGAACTTTACCAGGTGGAGCTGGAGGATTTTGATCACGGGGGGACTCGACAGAGGGCAGCCGGCTATTCCCAGGCCGGGTATCTACTGTATATGACCCAGGACGCGGTGCCGGCGGACTGCCATTTGGTGGAGCAGTTGGCAAAATGCTTTTTGGATGCCCGGGTAAAGGTTGCCTATGCCAGACAGGTGCCCCGTGACGGCTGTAGGGAGCTGGAGCGCTATACCCGAAGCTTTAATTATCCGCCCCAAAGCCGGGTGAAAACCAGGGAGGATCTGCCGGAACTGGGGATCAAGACATTTTTCTGCTCTAATGTATGTGCTATGTATGAAAGAAAGGCCTTTGAGGAATTGGGGGGATTTGTCCGGCATACGATTTTTAATGAGGATATGATATATGCCGGGGGACTTATACAGGCTGGATACGGCATAGCCTACCAGGAAAAAGCCCAGGTCATCCATTCCCACAATTACAGTGGATGGCAGCAGCTTCGGCGGAATTTTGATTTGGCTGTGTCTCAGGTGGAGCACCCGGAAATTTTTTCAGGCATTCCCTCTGAGGGAGAGGGGCTGCGCATGATAAAGCAGGTGGCCAGGCAATGTATCCGTGCGGGAAAGCCCTGGCTCTTGGGAGAGCTGCTGGTACAAAGCGGCTGCAAATTCCTGGGCTACAGATTGGGA
The DNA here is from genome assembly GCA_022791975.1 of Lachnospiraceae bacterium. Taxonomy (GTDB): domain Bacteria; phylum Bacillota; class Clostridia; order Lachnospirales; family Lachnospiraceae; genus RGIG4284. Next base: position 232,020 of record JAAWAC010000041.1, read on the forward strand.
AAGATTCACAGAAAGCTTCCCCCAAAAGTGGTGCGCCTGTGTACCATGAGCCCCCATTACTGGAACAAAAATTAATGGGCGGATGCGGGACTTTACCCTTTCGTGCCTGGCACAGCGATAAAAAAACAGCGAAGGTCCTGACAAGACCCGGAAGGACTGTAGCGGTACTTAAAATTTAGGAGGAATGTATATATGTGCGGGATTGTTGGTTATATTGGTGAGGAGCAGGCAGCTCCCATTTTGCTGGATGGACTTTCCAAGCTTGAGTATCGGGGCTATGATTCGGCTGGGGTGGCGGTTTACAATGGAGAGGAAATCCAGATGGTGAAATCCATGGGCCGCCTCAAGGTGTTAAATGAGTTGACCCACGACGGGGCCATGCTTCCGGGAACCGTTGGGATCGGACATACCCGCTGGGCCACCCATGGGGTGCCCTCGGATGCCAACGCCCATCCCCACCTGAATAAAACCGGTTCCATTGTGGTGGTACATAATGGAATCATCGAAAATTATGTGAAGTTAAAGCAGCAGCTTACCAGGCGGGGCTATGAATTTCGCTCAGAGACAGACACAGAGGTTGTAGCCCATTTGCTGGATTATTATTACAGGGGGAATCCTTTGGAGGCTATTACTCGTCTGATGCATCGCCTGGAGGGCTCCTATGCCTTTGGTATCATGTTTCAGGATCATCCGGATGAGATCTATGCTGTGCGGAAGGATAGTCCTCTGATCGTAGGACACGCAGACACAGGAAGCCTGATTGCCTCCGATGTGCCTGCGGTGTTGAAATATACACGAAGTGTGTATTTTATTGAAAATGGCGAGATTGTAAGGTTGACCCGGGAGGGGATGCAATTCTACAATATTGATGAGGAAGAGATTTCCAAGGAGCCGGTCACCATTGCCTGGGATGTGAATGCGGCGGAAAAGGGCGGCTATGAGCATTTTATGCTAAAGGAAATGTATGAGCAGCCAAAGGTAGTGCGGGATACCTTTAGCCCCCGGCTGAAAAACGGGGATATTGTCATTGAGGAACTGGGGATGACAGATCAGGAGATCCGGGATATCGGAAAGCTTTACATCGTAGCTTGCGGCTCAGCTTATCACACGGGGATGACCTGCAAATATGTGTTCGAAGGTCTGGCTCGCATACCTGTGGAGGTGGACTTGGCCTCGGAATTCCGGTACCGCAATCCCATTCTGGATGAGAAGACCCTTGTGATAATCGTAAGCCAGTCCGGGGAGACAGCCGATTCCCTGGCTGCCCTGCGGGAGGTGAAAAAGCGGGGAATTCGGGTATTGGGCATTGTAAATGTGGTGGGGAGCTCCATTGCCCGGGAGGCGGATAATGTGATGTATACATGGGCCGGTCCGGAGATTGCCGTGGCCACCACAAAGGCCTACAGCACCCAGCTGATTGCCCAGTATCTGTTGGCCATGAAGTTTGCCAAGGTGCGGGGGGAAATCTCCCAGGAGACTTTGGAGGTCATGCTGGAGGACCTGGAGCGTCTGCCAGAGCAGATGGAAATGTTATTATCCAATAAGGAGAGGATTCAGCGGTTTGCCAACCGATATCTGGCAGCCAAGGATGTGTTTTTCATTGGCAGAGGTATTGATTATGCCATTTCTATGGAGAGCTCTCTAAAGCTAAAGGAGATCTCCTACATTCACTCAGAGGCCTATGCAGCCGGAGAGTTGAAGCACGGGACCATTTCCCTGATTGAGGACGGAACCCTGGTGGCGGCTGTTCTAACTCAGGAGGATCTGTTTAAAAAGACCATGAGCAATATGGTGGAGGTTAAGACCCGGGGAGCCTGCGTTCTGGCCGTAACGGTAGTGGGAAATACAGAGGTGGAAAAAAACGCGGATTATGTGATTTATATCCCAAAGACAAACCAGTATTTTACCAATTCTCTGGCGATAATTCCTTTGCAGCTGTTTGCCTACTATGTATCCATAGGAAAAGGCTGCGATGTGGATAAACCCAGGAATCTGGCAAAATCTGTGACAGTGGAATAGGAGCGGACCTGGCAATGATGAAATTGTATCTATGTCCGGATTGTAATCGTCTGGTGCTGGCATCACGCAGAGCATCCGTGGATTGCTCCCGGTGTGGCAGGAAGCATCTGCCCCTCACAAAATTAAGTTTTCTGGAATATTCCGAGATGAGTGAGGAAAAACGGCAGGAGTATGCAAGGCTTCAGGCCAAAAAAATAAAGGAAAGTCAGAAAAAAGCAGAGGAAAAATAGCAGAGTGCAGGAGGCAGGATGGGAAGAATTTTAGAGGAAGACATTCCGGATGACCGGTTGGAAACTGGACCTTATGAGCGGGTGCTTTTGGTGGCTGTAGGCACGGACGGATCGGATCTGGAGGAATCTTTGGATGAGCTGGCGGAGTTGGTGGAGACAGCCGGAGCTCTTACCGTAGGCCGGGTGATCCAGCTGCGGGATACCATTCATCCTGGGACCTACATGGGTTCCGGAAAGGTAGCTGAGGTGCGGGAGCTTTTGGAGGAGACAGGGGCCACAGGCATTGTCTGTGACGACGAATTGTCCCCTGCCCAGCTGCGGAACCTGGAACAGGCGCTGGAAACCAAGGTGATGGATCGGACTCTGGTAATTCTGGATATATTTGCAGCCCGGGCCGTTACCAGCGAGGGGAAGCTTCAGGTGGAGCTGGCTCAGCTGCGCTATCGCTTAGCGCGTCTGGTAGGGTTGGGGCACTCTCTGTCCCGTCTGGGAGGAGGTATCGGTACCCGGGGACCAGGAGAGAAAAAGCTGGAGATGGACAGGCGTTATATCAAGAGTCGAATCGCCCAGCTAAACCGGGAGCAAAAGGAACTACAGCAACATCGACAGGTGACCCGCAGCCGGCGGACGGAGCAAAAGCTGCCAGTGGCCGCTATTGTAGGCTATACCAATGCGGGGAAGTCCAGCCTGCTAAACCGGCTCACCGGTGCCAAGGTGCTTTCTGAGAACAAACTGTTTGCCACCCTGGACCCCACCACCCGGCGTCTGTGTCTGGAAGGGGGACAGGAGTTGCTTTTGACAGACACGGTGGGGTTTATCCGAAAGCTTCCCCATCATCTGATAGAGGCTTTTCGCAGTACCCTGGAAGAGGCAAAATACGCGGATATAATTCTCCATGTGGTGGATGCCTCCAATCCCAGAGCAGAAAAGCAGATGTTTACGGTTTATGAGACCTTGCGCTCTTTGCAGGTATCAGATAAAATAATAGTGACGCTGTTTAACAAGCAGGACGTGCTTACAGGGCCGGTGATTTTGCGGGATTTTCAGGCGGACAAAAGTTTGCCAGTGTCCGTGAAAACCGGACAGGGACTGGACGATCTGCTGCATATGCTGGAGGAAATTCTTCTGGAGAGACAGGTATATGTGGAAAGCCTGTTTTCCTATGACCAGGCCAGCCAGGTTGCACAGATTCGAAAATACGGAACACTGCTTTTTGAGAGCTATGAGGCAGAGGGGATTTATGTGAAGGCTTATGTGCCCAGGGCTCTTAAGGGGCAGCTGGACCATGCCTTGGCAAGGAGGGAGAAAGATGATTGACAAGCTAATTGAGAAAATTCAGAAAACAGGGGCGCCTATTGTGGTAGGGCTGGACCCTATGCTGTCCTATGTGCCGGAACAGGTGCAAAAAAAGGCATATGAGGCATACGGGGAGACCCTTGCAGGGGCAGCGGAGGCCATCTGGCAGTTTAACAAGGAGATTGTGGACAAGACCTGGGATTTGATTCCAGCCGTAAAGCCTCAGATCGCCATGTATGAGCAATTTGGCATTGAGGGCTTACAGGCTTACCGGAAAACGGTGGAATACTGCAAGGAAAAGGGACTGGTGGTTATTGGGGATGTGAAGCGGGGTGACATTGGCTCCACCTCAGCAGCCTATGCGGCCGGACATCTGGGAAAAGTGCAGATAGGCAGCAAGACCTATGCGCCCTTTGACGAGGATTTTGCCACAGTAAATCCCTACCTGGGAAGTGATGGTGTCAGGCCTTTTATAGAGGTGTGTAAGGAGGAGAAAAAGGGCCTGTTTATTTTAGTAAAAACTTCCAATCCATCCAGCGGGGAGTTTCAGGATCAGCTGGTAAATGGCCGGCCTCTCTACGAGCTGGTGGGGGAAAAGGTAGCGCAGTGGGGGGAAGAGCATATGGGCAGTAGCTATAGCTATATTGGAGCTGTGGTGGGAGCCACCTATCCAGAGATGGGAAAGGCCCTTAGAAAAATTATGCCAAAATCCTTTATTCTGGTACCTGGCTATGGAGCGCAGGGAGGAAAAGGCCAGGATCTGGTGCATTTCTTTGATAGGGATGGCCTGGGAGCTATTGTGAACTCCTCCAGGGGAATCATTGCCGCCTATAAACAGGAGGCCTATAAAGAATTTGGGCCGGAAAACTTCGGAGATGCCTCCAGGGCCGCAGTGGAGGCTATGATCGCGGATATCCGCGGCGCTTTGGGGTAGTTGGGGAACCAGGTGGCCAGGCTTATGGTCTGGACAAATAAAGAAAGGTAGTAGGAGAATAGGGAAATGGGAAAGTACAAGGAAACTGCAAAGGTTTTGGAGCAGTCAGAAATTTCTCCGGGGATTTTCAGTCTGTGGATACAGACAGAGCATATAGGGGAGGAGGCCCGGGCCGGGCAGTTTCTGTCCCTGTTCAGCAGGGATGAAAGCCGGCTTTTGCCACGTCCTATCAGCATCTGCACCATTGACAGGGAGAAAAAGGCGCTGCGTCTGGTATACCGGGTGGCTGGAGAGGGAACTCGGGAATTTTCCGGCCTGGAGAAGGGGGATACCCTGGAGGTTATGGGCCCCTTGGGAAACGGTTTTCCCTTGTTGAAAAAGAAGGCCCTTTTAATTGGGGGAGGCATTGGCATTCCACCTATGATAGAGCTGGCACGGGAGCTGGACTGTGAAAAAAGCCTGGTAATGGGATACAGAACTGATATTCGATTTTTAAAGGAAGAGTTGGAAGACCAGGGACCGGTGTACTATGCCACGGAGGATGGAAGCTTCGGGGCAAAGGGGACAGTTCTGGATGCCATAGAGAGATACAAGCTGGAGGCAGAGGTTCTCTATGCCTGCGGTCCCACCCCTATGCTGCGTGCTATCCAGGCTTTTGCAAAGGAGCGTGGCATTCCATGCTATCTGTCTTTGGAGGAGCGCATGGCCTGTGGCATCGGAGCTTGTCTGGCCTGTGTGTGCAAGTCCACGGGGGTGGATTCCCATACCCATGTAAAAAATAAACGCATTTGCCGGGAAGGACCGGTGTTTGCCGGGGAAGAGGTGGATCTGAGTTGAGGAATACGAAGGTGACGTTGGCCGGTGTGGAGTTAAAGAATCCGGTCATGACAGCCTCTGGTACGTTTGGTTCTGGGGAGGAATACAGTGAATTTTTTGATTTAAGTGCTCTGGGAGCGGTGGTGACCAAGGGGGTGGCCCATGTGCCCTGGCCGGGAAATCCCACGCCGCGGATAGCGGAGACCCGGGGCGGCATGCTCAATGCCATTGGTCTGCAAAATCCCGGGGTGGAGGTGTTTTTGGAGAGGGATCTACCCTTTCTGCGCCAGTTTGACACCCGAGTGATTGTGAATGTATGCGGAAAAACTGTGGAGGAATATTGTCAGGTGGTGGAGCGTCTGGCTGAGGCGCCGGTGGATCTTTTGGAGATCAATGTGTCCTGTCCCAATGTGAAGGAGGGGGGCATTGCCTTTGGGCAAGATCCAAAAGCTTTGGAGGCCATCACCCGCCAGGTGAAGAAATATGCCCGACAGCCTATGATTATGAAGCTAAGCCCTAATGTCACGGATATTGCGGAGATGGCCCGGGCGGCTCAGGCAGGGGGAGCAGATGTTCTCTCTCTTATCAATACCCTGACTGGTATGAAAATCGACATTCACAGGAGAACCTTCGCCATTGCCAACAAAACCGGCGGTATGTCCGGTCCGGCCATAAAGCCGGTGGCCCTGCGGATGGTTTATCAGGTAGCTCAGGCTGTTCAGCTGCCCATTATTGGCATGGGGGGCATCTGCAATGGGGAGGATGCCATGGAATTTATTTTGGCAGGAGCCACAGCAGTGGCCGTAGGCACAGCCAGCTTTCGGGATCCCTTTGCGGCCCAAAAGACGGCGGAGGGAATAGCGGCCTATATGGAGCGATATCAGGTGGAGGACATCCGGGATTTGATCGGGGCTGTAGACAAAACATAGAACCCTAGCATTCGTAGAAACATTTGGGAAATTCATTGAAAAAGCTCAGGGTTTATGGTAAACTTACACTGTTTCAGAGGAGAATCAGACAGGCGAGGATACACCATAGGAGGATTTAGGAATAGAATGGAACAGTATAAGCAGGATTTTATTGAGTTTATGATAGAATGCCAAGTGTTGAAGTTTGGCGACTTTGTGACCAAGAGCGGGAGGAAGACCCCGTTTTTTGTGAATACCGGGTTTTATCGGACGGGCGGGCAGCTGCGGTGTCTGGGGCAGTTTTATGCCAGAGCGGTTGAGGAGGCCTTTGGCCTTAATTTTGACGTACTCTTTGGGCCGGCCTACAAGGGGATTCCTTTGACGGTGGCCACTACCATGGCTATCAGTGAACTTTATGACAGAGATATCCGATACTGTTCCAACCGGAAAGAGGTCAAGGACCATGGAGATAAAGGGATTCTTCTGGGAAGCCCTATTGGTGACGGGGATCGGGTGGTGATCATTGAGGATGTGACCACAGCCGGCACCTCTATTTCCGAGACCCTGCCCATACTCAAGGCCCAGGGAGAGGTGGATGCTCTGGGACTGGTGGTTTCTGTAGATCGGATGGAGAGGGGTCAGGGAGAGAAGAGCGCACTGACAGAGATTCAGGAAAAATACGGGCTGAAAACCACAGCCATTGTGACCATGGCAGAGGTGGTGGAACATCTCTACAACCGTCCCTGCCAGGGAAAGATTATCATTGATGATGCATTAAAAGAAGCGATTGACACATACTATGAGCAGTATGGAGTGAGGTAGGGATATGAACGAGAAAGCATATAAGACCATGTCCGGCGTGGGGGCCGGAAATATTGTGATTGGTATTATTCTTTTGACGGTAGGCTTGGCAGCCGGGGTCCTGATGATTGTGAATGGAGGCCGCCTGTTAAAGCGCAAATCCGATCTGATGTTTTAGCATGAGAGGATTGTTAAAAGACCCCAAAAACAGGAAGCGGATACTCTGGTGTGGGCGTGTACTGTTCTTTTTGTACATGGCATGTCTTATGTATTTCCTGTTTTTTTCAGAGCGTTATGGGCGTACTCTTTCCAATCGGGAGTATCATTACAATCTGGAGTTGTTTAAGGAGATTAAGCGGTTTTGGACCTATCGGAAGGAGCTGGGACTGGAAACCGTAGTGGTAAATCTGGTGGGAAATGTAGGGGTATTCGTCCCCGTGGGAATGGCAGTTCCCCTGTTGTATGAGCGTTTCCGGCGGTTTCCCCAGGTGGCCCTTTTATCCTTTGAGGTAAGTCTGGCCGCGGAGGTGATACAGCTGGTGGCCAAGGTGGGAACTTTTGATGTGGATGATCTGCTGCTAAACACCATTGGCGGCTGTATTGGTTATGTGTTGTTTATCCTGTGCCGTCATATATGGAGGAAGCGGATGTGAGCAGAAGGACCTATAAGTTTACAAACAAAAAGCATACCCGGAGAGGTATGATCTCCAGTGGTATGGGATTCCTTGCGCTGCTCCTTTTGGGCGGCCTTTTTTATCTTTCTTACCGGCAGTCAGGTAATGCCGGAGCTTATACGGGATTTCTGGGCTTTTTAGCCATGCTGGCCACCATGGAGGGACTGATTCTGGGACTTCAGGGCCTGCGGGAGGAGGATAGGTTTTATTTCTTTTCCTATTTTGGGTGTATGCTCAACGGACTGCTGTTGGTGGCCTGGATGCTGCTATATGTGCTGGGAATGTAGAGGGAAACCAGAGGCAGAAAGAGATTGGGAGCCAGTAAGAAAAAGAACGGATCTGGGAAGGATTGACAAGAAATGAGAGTATGGAAGCTTTTTGAGGAGGAGAATGCAGCCATTGAGGAGAGATATAAGCTCTCTATGGAGCGGATTGCGGCTATGCGCCGGGAGGAAACCACGGCCGAGCCCTACCGCTCCTATTTTCATTCCATGGCAGCGTTTGTGGGGATGATAGAGGAGCTCATAGGGGAGCTCCAGGGAGGTGCCCTGGAAAAGGCCAGTCAGGAAAGGCTGGAGCAGTGGAACCGGCGGCTTTATGAAGATGTAGCTGGGGAGGCCTATGGAAATAGCTATGCCAACCCAGCTGTGGCTGCGGAGCGGCTGGGAGATGCCATGGGCCCCATGTTGAGTTACCTGTACACAGAGCTTCGGGGGGACATTGTCTATGCCTTTGAGCAGCGTCTTGTGGATATTACCGTGGGAAATGAGTTGCTGATCCAGATATACAATCTGTTTGAGGAGGAAGAGCCAGCGCCGGAGGAGGTGCGTCAGATTCTGTATTGGTGGAACAGTGACTACAACGATGTGTTCCTCACCTATCGGGTCCGGGAACAGCTTGACCCCACTCTGTCCTTTGCCCAGGATATTATCTGTGGGGAGGATCTGAGCAATCCTCGGTATCTGTATTTGTTTGGGGAGTATATAACAGCCTCGGAGACAGGAACCAGCCAATATCTGGCGTCCTTATCCCAGGGGGAGATTGACGCCATGGCTGCCACCTTTACGGAGGGCTATCGAATCGGTTTTGAGGTGGCGGGAAAGCCTCTCAAAAAGAAAAAAACAGTGAATATCCGCTGGCGCCTGGGGTTTGAGCGTCTGGTCAGGGCAGCCATAAAAAATTTCCAGGCCATGGGTCTTGCGCCGGTTCTTTACCGGGAGCCTTTGCACAGCTTGTTGCGCCGGCCCCAATCTAATCCGGGCTACTCCTCCGCCGGCCCTAACCGGCAATACTGGTATGACCACAAGGGAGACGACGCCCTCTACTTGGACAAAAAGCTGGTGGAGCGTAAGCTGGGGGTGCTGCGGGCGGCCTATGAGGAATATAGGGAGTTGGCGGCGACACACGCAGGACCGGCGGTGATGGAGGTCTTTGGGGAGGAAGAATTTGTTCCTCACATTTGTCCCCAGGCTCTAAGTCCCAGCGAAAAACAGCGGCAATTACAGGTGCAATACAGCAGCGAATCTGGACGGCTTGTCAATGCCTATATTCCCGGGGAGGAGCGAAGCTTTACCATCATTGCATATCCTTTGCCGGAGATTGGACCAAAGTACCAGGAGATCTTTGGGGAGACTGTGAAAATTAACACACTGGATTACAAACTTTATCAGCAAATACAACAGTGCCTGATAGATGCTCTGGATCAGGGAGTTCGTGTTCATATTAAGGGAGGAAATGGGAATCGAACGGATCTGTGGGTGCAGTTGCAGGAGCTTTCGGAGCCGGAAAAGGAGACGCTGTTTGAAAATTGTGTGGCGGATGTAAATATTCCTGTGGGAGAGGTGTTCACATCTCCCCGGCTTGCAGGAACCAACGGCCTGCTTCATGTCAGCCAAGTATATCTCCATGATCTGAATTATGTAAACTTAGAAATTCACCTGGAGGATGGAAGGACGAAGGATTACAACTGTAGCAATTTTTCTTCTGAGGAGGAAAACAAAGCCTATATCCGGGAGCATGTGCTGTATCATCACGAGAGTCTTCCCCTGGGAGAATTTGCCATCGGCACCAATACCACCGCTTATGTAATGGCCAGGCGATACGGCATAGGGGATAAGCTACCCATTCTCATTGCGGAAAAGATGGGGCCTCATTTTGCCCTGGGGGACACCTGTTTTTCCTGGGAGGAGGACGTCCCTACCTGGAATCCTGACGGAAAGCAGATGATGGCAAAGGAAAATGAATGCTCCAGGCTTCGGGGAGAAGACCCGGGAAAGGCGTATTTTAACTGTCATACGGATATCACCATCCCCTATGATGAGCTGGAATATATTCGGGTACAGTTGAGGGATGGCAGTGAGATCTCCATTATTGAGAAGGGGCGCTTTGTGCTGCCAGGGACGGAGGAGTTGAATCGGCCGTTGGAGGAGTTTGATTTGGGGTGAAATCCCGCTGATGAGTTGACAAGCAGCGGTAGAACGGGTAAACTTTCAGTGTATTGCAGTTGGAAAACAAGACAAAGGATGCTGTGAGGTGCTGGCAGGACAGATGTGGTACTCTATATAGGGGCTTTCCCTTTCGTGCTATCGCGCAGCGATTTTAAATGAGGAGGATAAAAATGGCAAGAGTAGGAATTGTTATGGGCAGTGATTCGGACATGCCAGTGATGAGCAAGGCGGCGGATATTCTGGAGGAGCTGGGGGTAGATTATGAGATGACGATTATCTCTGCGCACCGGGAGCCGGACGTGTTTTTTGAATATGCCAAAAGTGCAGAGAGCCGGGGATTTCAGGTAATTATTGCGGGAGCGGGCATGGCAGCTCATCTGCCTGGAATGTGTGCGGCAATTTTTCCCATGCCAGTCATTGGGATTCCCATGCATACCACTTCGTTGGGAGGCCGAGACTCTCTGTACTCCATTGTACAGATGCCTTCCGGAATTCCTGTAGCCACGGTGGCCATCAATGGGGGAGCCAACGCAGGACTTTTGGCGGCAAAGATTCTTGCCACTTCAGATAAAGCTCTGCTTGAGAGATTGAAGGAGTATTCGGAGAAGCTTAAAAAGCAGGTGGAGCAAAAAGCGGAGCGCCTGGCGCAGGTGGGGTATAAAAATTATTGACAGCTGCCCTTGGGGAAGCGTTGCTTAGAAAGCATGGAGGGAAAGAGAATGGATTACAAGAATGCAGGAGTGGACATTGAGGCGGGATACAGATCCGTGGAGCTGATGAAAAAGCATATCCAGGGGACCATGCGACCGGAGGTTCTTACAGGCATCGGCGGCTTTTCTGGAGCCTTTTCCCTGGAGAGCTTTCAGCATATGGAGAAACCCACCCTGGTGTCAGGAACAGACGGGGTAGGAACCAAGCTGAAGCTGGCTTTTTTGCTGGATCGCCATGACACAGTGGGCATTGACTGTGTGGCCATGTGCGTAAATGATATTGCCTGTGCAGGGGGAGAGCCCTTGTTTTTCCTGGATTATATTGCCTGTGGTAAGAATTATCCGGAAAAAATCGCTGCGATTGTAAGTGGGGTGGCTGAGGGCTGCAAACAGGCGGGCGCGGCACTTATCGGCGGAGAGACCGCAGAAATGCCAGGCTTTTACCCGGAAGATGAGTACGATCTGGCAGGATTTGCCGTGGGCATCGTGGATCAGAAGGAGCTGATTACGGGAGAAGCTGTGAAGCCTGGAGATGTGCTGGTTGGTATGGCCTCCTCCGGCGTACACAGCAATGGATTTTCCCTGGTACGCAAGGTATTCCCCATGAAGGAGGAGTATCTGAATACCTACTTTGACAGTCTGGGAACCACTTTGGGGGAAGCCCTTTTAGCTCCCACCAAGATTTACGTAAAGGCTCTCAAGGCTGTGAAGCAGGCGGGCGTCACTATAAAGGGCTGTAGCCATATTACCGGCGGCGGTTTTTACGAGAATATTCCCCGGATGTTGCCAGAGGGAGTGCGGGCTGTGGTGGTGAAGGACAGCTACCCGGTACCCCCTATTTTCCGCATGTTGGCGGAGGAAGGCCGGATTGAGGAGCACATGATGTACAATACATACAACATGGGCATGGGCATGATGCTGGCTGTGGAGGCTACCCAGGTGGACAAGACCATGGAGGCCATCCGGGAAGCCGGGGAGACGCCCTATGTGGTGGGACGGATAGAGGCCGGAGAAAAGGGAGTAGAAATATGCTGAGGGTAGCGGTTCTGGTATCCGGAGGAGGCACCAACCTCCAGGCCATTTTGGATGCCATAGACAAGGGAAGCATTCGCAATGCCCAGGTAACGGCAGTGATCAGCAACAATCCTGGGGCTTATGCCCTGGAGCGGGCCAGGAAGCATAATATCCCTGGGATTTGCGTTTCTCCTAAGAGCTATGACAGCCGGGAGGATTTTCACCAGGCTCTTATGGAGGCGGTGGAGAAAAGTAGTGCGGATCTGGTAGTGCTGGCTGGCTGTCTGGTGGTGATTCCCTCCTGTATGATTGAAAAGTACCGGGGGCGTATCATCAATATTCATCCCTCCCTGATCCCCTCCTTTTGTGGAAAGGGCTTTTATGGGCTGAAGGTCCATGAGGAAGCCCTAAAACGGGGGGTAAAGGTGACAGGAGCTACCGTGCATATTGTGGATGAGGGCACAGATACAGGGCCTATTATTTTACAGAAGGCGGTGGACGTGGAAAAGGGGGATACCCCCCGAAGCTTGCAGCAGAGGGTGATGGAGCAGGCGGAATGGGTGATTCTTCCAAAGGCTATAGATATGATCGCAAACGGAGAATGTGAGGTGTGAAGATGAAGGTATTGGTTGTAGGCTCCGGTGGCCGGGAACATGCCCTGTGCTGGAAGCTTGCCCAGAGTCCCCGGGTGGAAAAAATCTATTGTGCTCCGGGAAACGCAGGCATTGCCCAGATAGCAGAATGCGTGCCCCTGGGCCCCATGGAATTTGAGAAACTGGCAGATTTTTCCGGTGAAAAGCATGTGGATCTCACGGTTATTGGGATGGATGATCCCCTGGTGGGCGGTATTGTGGATGTATTTGAGGAGCGGGGGTTAAGAGTATTTGGACCCAGAAAGAATGCGGCCATCCTGGAAGGCTCCAAGGCCTTCTCCAAGGATTTGATGAAAAAATACGGGATTCCCACGGCGGCTTATGAAAACTTTGATGATCCCAAGAAAGCCCTTGCTTATCTTGAGAAAGCCAAGTTTCCCATTGTGCTAAAGGCGGACGGACTGGCTCTGGGAAAGGGTGTGCTTATCTGCAATACCCTGGAGGAGGCAAAGGACGGGGTAAAGAGCATCATGGAGGACAAGCAGTTTGGAGCAGCGGGCAACCGTATGGTTATGGAGGAGTTTCTGGTGGGGCGGGAAGTATCGGTCCTGGCCTTTGTGGACGGAAGGACCATTCGGTGTATGACTTCTGCTCAGGACCACAAACGTGCCCTTGATGGGGATCAGGGGTTGAATACTGGTGGGATGGGGACCTTTTCTCCCAGTCCCTTTTATACCCAGGAGGTAGATGCCTTCTGCAAAGAGCATATTTATCAGCCCACGGTGGATGCCATGGCAGCCGAGGGAAGGGAATTTAAGGGAATTATCTTTTTTGGACTGATTTTGACGGCAGACGGACCCCGGGTGCTGGAGTATAATGCACGCTTCGGAGACCCAGAGACACAGGTGGTGCTGCCCCGTATGAGAAATGACATTGCGGAAGTGTTTGAGGCTTGCATTGATGGGACTCTGGACCAGATAGAGCTGGATTTCACCCAGGATGCGGCGGTTTGTGTGGTGCTGGCCTCCGGAGGCTATCCGGTTTCTTATAAGAAGGGCTATCCCATTGCGGGTCTGGAGAAATTCCAGGATCGGGAGGGATGCTATGTATTCCATGCGGGAACCAAGTGGGAAAATGGTGAGATAGTCACCAGTGGTGGACGGGTCCTGGGAGTGACTGCTATGGGAAGCACTCTTACAGAGGCACGGGCCAACGCTTACCAGGCGACCAAAGAACTTGCGTTTACAGATATGTTTTGCCGCAGTGATATTGGAAAAGCCATAGACGAATGTGCTGCCTCCGAATAAGGGAGACAGCACACTGCCTGCATGTGACGCTCTTGCGAAAGGAAGGCCCCCTACCGCCTGAGAGACGCAGGAAACCGACTTATTTATTCCAGAGTTGTGACGATGCGTTTCAGCTCTTCTATAATGCTGATGTGCTGGGGGCAGACGGATTCGCATTGTCCGCACTCCACGCACAGCGAGGCTTTTCCACCATTGCGGGTCTCAAAGGCATAGTTGCTGCGGGCTCCTTGCAGGTTGTTATAAACCAGGTAGTTGTTCATAGAACGGAACATATTGGGAATCAAAACCTGCTGGGGACAGCCCTTCCGGCAGTAATCACAGCCCGTGCAGGGTATCTGGGGAATTCTCGCCAGCTCTGCCTGGGCTTTTTTTACGGTTTCATGTTCAGCCTGTGTCAGGGGCTTGAAATGTTCCATATAGGAGAGGTTATCCTGCATCTGTTCCAGGGTGGACATGCCACTAAGCACTGTAATAATCCCTTCCAGAGAGGCCGCATAGCGGATAGCCCAGGAAGGCAGAGAGGCGTCCGGATTTGCCTCATGGAAAATGGCTCCAGGCCCTTCTGGCAGACGAGCCAGGGAACCACCCTTTACCGGCTCCATAATAATCACGGGTTTGCCGTGTTTTCGTGCGGTCTCGTAGCATTTCCGGGATTGGATGGTCTCGCTGTCCCAGTCTGCATAATTGATTTGCAGTTGTACAAATTCGATCTCCGGATGCTTATCCAAAAGCTCATCCAGGAGCACGGCCTTATCGTGGAAGGAAAATCCCAGATGCTTAATCAAGCCTTTCTCTTTCTTGTCCTTTAAAAAATCCCAGATGCCATATTCCTCAAAATACTGGATCCGGTCGGCGCCCAGGTTGTGGAGCAGGTAGAAATCAAAGTATCCGGCTCCTGTGCGATCCAGGGAGATCTGGAACATGTTTGTTGCTTCCTCCCGGGATTTTGCCATCCAGGCCGGCAGCTTGGTAGCCAGCTGGTAGGCGTCCCTGGGATACCGGTCTACCAGGGCAACCTTGGCCGCGGCCTCGGACTTTCCTCCCAGATAGCCGTAAGCCGTATCAAAGTAGGTAAATCCCTTTTCCAGGAAAAGGTCTACCATCTGTTTTGTCTGCTCTAAATCAACCTCCTCTCCCAACATGGGCAGGCGCATAAGCCCAAATCCCAGCTTGGGAATGGATTCTCCCAAATAGCTCATCGATATCCTCCTTGTCTGTTATCCCTCTTGATAGTTGCATTGGAGAGCTTGGCTGCAAAATTGTATGATATGCAGGCTTTTTGTGCATACTCCTGCCATAATCTTAACATTGAATGGAGATTCCCACAAGTGTTTCTTTGCTTTTGGATAGTGATTGTATCTATTTTGAAAGCCCGGTATACCCTAGAAGGCAGAACGGTAAAAATCCGGAAGAGATAAATTTTTTACAGGGGCCAGGTGTTATTTGACAAGCCCTGGGTTTACGTCTATAATAGGTACATCTGTATAAGATTTTCAGGGTATAAAGCCCTTTGCGTATGAGAAAAATGGAGGTATGGAGATGAGAAACAAAAAGAAAAACCGACGCTGTCCGGGTTGGTATAAAGGAGGCATTGTCTGCCTAGGGGTTCTGATGCTGTTTTTCAGCGGAACAGAGTCTCTGGCGGCCAAGGAGGGAAGAGTAAAGGCTGAGATGGCCAATGTGCGCAGTGAAGCTAACAAAAATTCCCAGCAGGTGGCCCAGCTTCCCGCAGGCAGCACATTTACGGTGACTGAGGAAGTCGCAGATGGAAGTGGATTTACTTGGTATCATGTGACATTTACTGTGGATGGAAACCAGCAGACTGGCTGGATACGTTCCGATACATCTGAGATTACGGCGGAGGATGTACCAGATGCTCCGGTAGAAGGGGAGGAGGAAGGAGAAGGCCAGATTACTGTGGCACCAGTGATAAATGGGATTACCATTCAGGAGCCGGAGAGCCTTCCCGAGACCACAGAGAACCTTTCCCCAGGGCAGGTTTGGATTGGGGAGCAGGGCTATTCCGCCATGGTGGTTGCCCCATCGCTCACTGGCCAGGAAGAATTTTATCTGGTCTATGGAGTGGATGGGTCTGGAAACGGAGGATGGTATTTCTATGATCCGGCCCAGGGAACGCTGCAGCGAAATATGGGGCAGTTTTCCGGCGGTTCTGATGCTCTGTTGAAGGCTTTACAGAAAGAAAATGAAGAGCTTCAAAAGGGGCAGGAAGGAAGCCTGTCTGTTCGAAATTATATTATTATAGGCTTGGGTGTGGCCTGCCTGATTCTCTTAGTCCTGGTAGTTATGCTGGCTGTAAAGCTTAGTCGGATAGAATATGTGGATGACGAGGACGATGACAGAGAAAATTTTGACGAGGACGAAGATGAGGATGATGGTGAGGAACCTATCTGGATGAGTGCAGTCCACGCCAAAAAGGAAGAAAAGAATACTCCAAGAGAGAAAAAGAAGAGGAGATCTTTCTTTGGCAGGAAAGAGGAGGATGAGGATTTTGACTCTGAAGAAGAGGAAGATCTGTCCTATGATGACATGGAGGAGGAAGATATTCTGGCTGCGGTCTTGAAGAAGAAGCCAGGCGAGGACGAGGAGGACTCCTCTGTGTCAGGGGATGGAGAGGAAAAAAGTGGCAAGGAAAGGGGAGGTCAAAGCGGGAGCGATAGAGCCAGGGCAGGCGTTTCCCGTCGTTCTACAGGAGGAACTGGCCGCCCGTCAGGAGTGGGCCGAGAGGGGACTGGTTTACCAAAGGGTCGATCTACTGGTGTATCCGGTCGTTCGTCAGGAGCTGGTGGGGAAGGAGCCGGTCCTACGGGAGCCGGTCCTACAGGAGGAGTTAGCCGTCCGGTAGGAGCGGGAGCAGAGAGAGGCCGTCCTGAGGGAGCTGCTGGCCGCCCGGTGGGAGCGCGTCCCCAGGGAGGCGTATCCGGTCGCCCGTCAGGAGTTGGTTCGCCGGGAGGCCGCCCGGAAGGAAGCCGTCCAGACAGCCGTTCCGGACAGATGAGCCCCACAGGAGGCCGTCCCTCTGGAAGCTCCACGGGAGGTCGTCCTACAATTCGTATTGGTCAGGAGGGAACAGGAAACTCTATGGGGAGTCGTCCTTCTGGAAGTCCGTCAGGAGCTCGTCCGATTACAGCCAATCCGGAGGAGGGCCGTCCAGTGGGGGCGCGTCCCCAGGGAGGCGGCCCCGGTCGTCCGTCAGGAGTTGGTTCGTCGGGAGGAAGCCGTCCGGAGGGCCGCTCCGGGCAGATGAGCCCCACGGGAGGCCGTCCTGAGAGAGCGGCAGGTGCGAAGCCTGAGGGACGTCGCCCTGCTGGCGGATCTGGTGTGGCAGGAGGTCGTCCGATGGGCGGAGCAGGTGTGGCGCCTGGTTCCTCAGGGGGAGCCCGCCCTGTGGCAGGACGTCGCCCTGCCAGCGGAGCCAATCCGGAGGCAGGGCCCACAGCAGGAGGCCGTCCTGTGGGAGCCCGTCCGTCAGGAGGCCCTGCTGCTCGTCCTGCTGGAGCTGGACCCCGAGAGATGCGTCCTAGAAAGTCCAAGGAAGAGGATGAGAATCCAGAAGGAGCGGGAAGAGTAGAGAGAGATTCTCAAAAGAGCGGGGAGACCAAGGGTGGATCGAAGTCTCGAAGGACAGCGGCCAAGGGAAAAGAGGAAGATTTTGACATTGAGATTGTAGATCTGGATGACATGGATTTATAGAAAAAGCAGGCAGATAAGGGCGGGGTAATATACCTCGCCCATTGCAGCGAAAGGAAATATTTCAGGCAGGAAAGAGGGAAGAACAATGTTTCATGGGTATACGGAAAAGGCAGAGCGGGTGATACAGAGTGCAAAACGGGTTTCCCGCCATCTGGGGCACGGCTATGTGGGAACGGAGCATCTGCTCATTGGACTTTTGCGGGAGCAGACCTGTGTGCCAGGACAGCTCCTGTCCCAAAAGGGGGTGGAGGAGGAAAAGCTTTTGCAGCTGATTTCGGACTTGATAGCGCCGGAAACAGGAAGCGTTGTGGCAGAGCGGCCGGATTATACGCCCCGGGCTCGCCGGGTGCTCAGTCAGGCCCGAAGAGAGGCGGAAGCTTTTGGGGAGGAGCTGGTAAGCACGGAGCATTTGTTTATTGCCATGCTAAAGGATGTGGAATGTGTATCCAGCCGCCTTTTGAACACCTTAAGTGTCAGTGCCCGAGAATTGTATATGGGAGTGCTGGAATCCATGGGTCCCAAGGGTCGGGCCTATCAGGAAGAGCGGGTGCGGCAAAGCAAGAGTCATGATCGAAGCGGAACTGGCACGCTGGATCAGTACAGCCGGGATCTAACCCGAATGGCCCGGGAGGGGAAGCTTGATCCCTGTATTGGTCGGGAGAGTGAGATGAATCGGGTTATTCAGATACTCAGCCGCAGAACCAAAAATAATCCCTGCCTGATGGGAGAGCCCGGAGTAGGTAAGACAGCTATAGTAGAAGGGTTGGCAGCCCGCCTGGCTGATGGACAGGTGCCGGAAAATATGCAGGGAAAACGGCTTTTGACCCTGGATTTATCTGGAATCGTGGCAGGCTCCAAGTACCGGGGAGAATTTGAGGAGCGAATTAAGCGGATTTTGGAGGAGGTTCTCCAGGATGGGAATATACTGTTGTTTATAGATGAGATTCACACCATTATTGGCGCAGGCAGTGCGGAGGGAGCCATTGACGCCTCCAACATTTTAAAGCCTTCTCTGGCCCGGGGAGAGTTGCAGCTTATTGGGGCAACCACAGTGGAGGAATACCGCCGGTATGTTGAGAAAGATGCGGCCCTGGAGCGGCGGTTTCAACCGGTGACCGTGGAGGAGCCGGACGAAGAGCAGACGGTGGAGATTTTAAAGGGACTGCGGGGGCGTTATGAAGAGCATCATGGGGTGGAGATTACGGACCAGGCTCTGGAGGCGGCAGCTCGTCTCTCCAAACGGTATATCAGCGATCGGTTTCTTCCCGATAAGGCCATTGATCTGATGGATGAGGCGGCAGCCCGGGTGCGTCTGGGACACCTTTGTGCAGGCACCAATAAGGGGCAGCTAAAGGAGGAATATAAGCAGGCCCAGGGGGAGCTGGAGGCAGCCCTCTGTGAAGGCGACATGGCAAAGGCTATGGCTTGCCGAGAGAGGGAGGAAAAGCTAAAGCTGCGCATAGAGAAAGAGGAGAAAAAGAGCCGCCGGAGTAAAAGAGGCGTGAGAGTAAATGAAAATGAAGTGGCTCAGGTAGTATCTGACTGGACCAAGATTCCTTTGCAGCGGCTGGAAGAGACGGAGACGCAGCGCCTTCGTCGCCTGGAAGGGATTTTGCATAAGCGGGTAATTGCCCAGGATGAGGCGGTGCAGGCAGTGTCCAGAGCCGTGCGCCGGGGACGCGTGGGCCTTCAGGACCCTAACCGCCCCATTGGCTCCTTCTTGTTCCTGGGGCCTACGGGAGTGGGAAAGACGGAGCTTTCAAAGGCATTGGCAGAGGTGCTTTTTGGCAGAGAGCAGGCCATGATCCGGATAGATATGTCGGAATATATGGAAAAACACAGTGTCTCTAAGCTAATCGGATCGCCACCCGGTTATGTGGGACACGATGACGGGGGACAGCTGTCAGAGAAGGTGCGGCGGAATCCCTATGCGGTGGTGCTCTTTGACGAGATTGAAAAAGCCCACCCGGATGTGTTCAATATTCTATTACAGGTGTTGGACGATGGCCGGATTACGGATTCCCAGGGCCGACTGGTGGACTTTAAGAATACAGTGATTATTATGACCTCCAACGCAGGGGCAGGAGCCATCATCTCCCCCAAAAGGCTGGGATTTATGGCCCAGGAGGATGAAAAGAAAAACTATGAGCATATGAAGGGCAGCGTGATGGAGGAAGTCAAGCGCATGTTCCGGCCGGAGTTTTTAAATCGAATTGATGAGATCATTGTGTTCCATGCCTTGAATAAGGACCAGATGAAAAGGATTACGGGAATTTTGTTTCAGGAGCTGTCCGTTCGGTGTGAGAAGCAGCTGGGATTAAAACTGGTAGTGCGGGACAGCATAAAGAAGCATATTGTAGATACCAGCTATGATGAGAAATATGGGGCACGGCCCTTAAAGCGGGCGATTCAGACTCAGGTGGAGGATGCTCTGGCAGATGAGCTGTTGTCCGGCCATATAAAGACCGGGGACACCGTGGTATTGACAGTAAAAAAGGGAAAGGCGGCCTTTATGGTACAGGGGAACCAGGGGGAAGCTTAACCCGGAAGCGAAAGAAAAAATGCTGGCAATCACAGCATAAATCGTTTATAATCAAAGCATGGAGGAGGACAAAAGAATGGCAGCAATTAAGGAATTGATTAGAACGGAAGCAGATGGCAGTTTAAGCTTTGGGGATTATGAGCTGGATAAGAAAACCAAGCTGGCGGATTTTAACCATCAGGGAAATTTGTATAAGGTAAAGACCTTTCAAGAGATAACCAAGCTTGAGCGCAATGAAATGTTTGTGTATGAGTCTGTTCCGGGAACCGCTGTACAGCATTTTCAGGTATCCGAGAATGGGGTGGAATTCCAGGTGGAGGGGCCGGAGGATGCACAGATCACCATCGGGCTGGAGAATGACATGGAATATGTGGTGCAGGTGGATGGAGTGAACACCGGCACAGTAAAGACCAATCTGGGGGGAAAGCTTCCCTTAAGTGTGGAGCTGGAGGCCAGAGAAATGGTAAGCGTGAAGATAACAAAGGCGTAAGGCAATATGGCAAAAGGAAAATCTACAGTCTTTTTCTGCCAGAATTGCGGCTATGAGTCTGCAAAATGGATGGGCCAGTGCCCGGGGTGCCGGGAGTGGAATACCTTTGTGGAAGAGGCTGTACCTAAGACGGTTACAAAGACAACAGGAAGAAGCAGGGCAGGCGGGGAACCCGTTTGCCTTGCTTCCATTGATTTAAAAGAGGAAGAGCGTCTGACCACTCATATGGAGGAGTTGGATCGGGTGCTGGGAGGTGGGATTGTACCAGGATCCCTGATTTTGGTGGGTGGCGATCCGGGAATCGGAAAGTCTACACTGCTTCTCCAGGTGTGTCAGCAACTGGCTGGGGATGGGCGGAAGGTGCTATATATTTCCGGGGAGGAGTCTTTGCGGCAGATTAAGCTGCGGGCGGCCCGTATAGGCAGCTTTGCAGACAGTCTGCGGCTGCTCTGTGAGACCAATCTCTCTGCCATAGAGGAAACCATTCGCAGAGAACAACCCCAGGCAGTAATCATCGATTCTATTCAGACCATGTATGGGGAGGAGATCTCCTCGGCGCCAGGCAGTGTATCCCAGGTGCGGGAGTCCACCCATGTGCTGATGCAGCTGGCCAAGGGACTGAATATAACCATATTTATTGTGGGACATGTGACCAAGGAGGGCACCGTAGCCGGCCCCCGGGTGTTGGAGCATATGGTGGATACCGTGTTGTACTTTGAGGGGGACAGACACGCTTCCTACCGGATCCTGCGCAGTGTAAAAAACCGCTTTGGTTCCACCAATGAAATCGGCGTATTTGAGATGAAGGGAAATGGCCTTTCCCAGGTGCCCAACCCCTCGGAATATATGCTCAGCGGAAAGCCAGAGGGAGCGTCAGGTTCTATTGTGGCCTGCTCCCTGGAGGGAACACGACCCATACTCATAGAAATACAGGCGCTGGTTTGTAGGAGCAATCTGGCTATGCCCCGGCGGACAGCAGCGGGAACAGATTACAACCGGGTGAATCTTTTGCTGGCTGTGTTGGAAAAACGATTGAATCTGCCATTATCCGGCTGTGATGCCTATGTAAATATTGCAGGGGGAATCCGGATTCAGGAGCCGGCTCTAGACTTGGGAATTGTTCTGGCCCTGATCTCCAGCTACCAGGATAAGGTGATTTCGGACAGAACGCTGGTCTTTGGCGAAGTGGGCTTGAGTGGTGAGGTGCGGGCTGTGAGCCAGGCAGCACAGCGGGTACAGGAGGCACGGAAGCTGGGCTTTGATACGGTGATTCTCCCGGCAGTCAGCATGGAGCAGGCAGCGGATATCTCCGGGGTGCGGTTGTTGGGAGTGCGGACAGTGAAGGATGCTGTGCAGCTTTTGTAGTTAGCCCTTCCAAGGAAAAGAATCGGAAATTTTTGTTGACAAATGTAAAAAAATATGCTATAAATATAGGGTGCGTATGACATAGGGGATTGGTCAAATGGCATGACAGGGGTCTCCAAAACCCTTAGTGGGAGTTCGATTCTCTCATCCCCTGTAGTAGATGTGGAAAGTTTCTTTAAATGTAAGGAAGCTTTTCACATTTTTTCTGGAAATTTAATTTCAATAATTTACCTGCTACCCTTACATTTTTCAGTGAAATGCCGATATATAATAACAAAGATATATAGCTGATAATATGGAAAAAATAAAGGAGGAACATTATGCAGGTAAGTAATCAGGATATGGCCGTTCGGGCCTATACACAAACGGCTCAGGCAACACAGAAACCAGCTGTAAACGGCTACGGTGCTGTGGGAGAGATCGCTCCCAAGGAAAATGAAAAGGTAGCTGCTGAGAAGAATACAGAGCGTGACGTGGATCGTGTGGAGCTTAGCCAGGATGCTAACATTACAAAAATGAGCCAGTCAGATCGGGCTTCTCTGGTCAACAGCCTCAAGGCAGATTTGGACAACCAGATGAACCGGTTTACCAATATGATGGTACAGACTTTCCAGAAGCAGGGAATTACCGCTGCAGCAGGCAGCAATGATTTCTGGAGAATGATGGCTTCCGGAAATTTCACTGTGGATGCCAAGACCAAGGCGGATGCTCAGGCAGCGATTTCTGAGAATGGCTACTGGGGCGTTTCTCAGACCTCCCAGAGAATTTTTGACTTTGCTCAGGCTTTGGCAGGAGATGATGTGGAGAAAATGAAGGAGATGCAGGCAGCTGTTGAGAAGGGCTTTAAGCAGGCTGGCGAGGCATGGGGTGGAGATCTTCCCTCCATTTGTGGAGATACGCATACAGCTGTAAACAAGCTTTTTGATGATTATTATGCATCTCATAAATAAATCATTTAGATTTTAACCAAAGAGATAGACAACGAGACGGCAGACTGTCGCTTGGGAGTTCCGGGATATGATCCGGAGGAAAGCTCCCGGGAGATGGTCTGTTTTTTCTTTCACCTTTCTGGTGGGAATTGTCCGAAAAGTCACGGTTGAGGAACCATTTTTAACGGCTGGTGTGCAACAAAAAGATTTACATTGGAGCATAATTTTATTATAATAATAGGCAAAGAAAGGCGCTCCGGGCAGCTGGAGCTCCAGGGGATACAGGAGGACGATATGGCCAGAGGAAGAGCCAAGCGGATGCAGGTGCAGGCAAACAATGTGGTGTTTGCCCTGGATATTGGAACCCACAGCATTATTGGAATGGTGGGGGTGGTTGAGGATGACAAGGTGAATATTATCGCCATCGAGAAGGAAGAGCATGCAGAGCGGGCGATGATAGACGGGCAGATTGAGAATATAGAGAAGGTGTCTCTGGTGGCGGATAAGGTCAAAAAGCGCCTGGAGGAAAAGATCCAGTTTAAGCTGACCCGGGTTTGTGTGGCGGCCGCTGGACGGGCTCTGCGAACCAAGCGGGCGGAATATGAGATGGATCTGCCAGGCACTCAGCTGATCGATGAGGAAACTATCAGCCGGCTGGAAGCCGGAGCTATCAGCAAGGCAGAGGAGATTTTTGACGCGGAAAATGAGGCGGAGCACGATACCCGCCGGTTTTATCTGGTGGGCTACACGGTGTGCCAGTATTTTCTGGATCAGTATGGCATTTCCAATTTGAAGGATCACCGGGGACGGCATGTAAAGGTGGATCTCATCGCTACCTTCCTTCCCAGCGAGGTGGTGGAAAGTCTGTATACCACCATGAATAAACTTGATTTGGAGGTGGCCAGCATTACGCTGGAGCCCATTGCCGCCATCAATGCAGCCATTCCCGAGAATCTTCGGCTGTTGAATTTGGCCCTGGCGGATATCGGCGCGGGAACCTCGGATATTGCCATTTGTACTGGCGGAAGTGTGACGGGCTATACCATGGCCACTGTGGCTGGGGATGAGATAACGGAAGCTATAATGAAGGAATATTTGGTGGATTTTGGCACAGCCGACACCATTAAGGCACAGCTGGGTCAAATGGAAGAAATCACCTTTTTGAATATCTTGGGGATCGAACAAAAGACCTCCCGTAAGGAGCTTCTCCAATGTATTGAGGGGACATCCAAGCTGCTGTGCAAGGAGATAGCGGAAAAGGTTTTGGAAATCAATGGGGGACCGCCCTCTGCGCTGTTTCTGGCTGGAGGCGGAAGCAAGCTGGCAGGCCTGCGGGAGGGGCTTACAGAGACTCTGGGCATGGAAGCCAGCCGGGTGGCTGTAGCTGGAAATTATTTCCAGGCAAATGCCTTTTCTCAGGAATATGATTTAAACAATCCGGAATTTGCCACCCCTCTGGGGATTGCCATATCCTCCGGGCTTAACCTGATTAATGACGGTTTCCGGGTAACCTTAAACGGCCGGCCGGCAAAGCTTTTCCGCAGCGGCAGCTTTACAGCCTTAAATCTGTTGATGATGAATGGCTACAGCTTCCGGGATATGATGGGACGTTCCGGAGCCAATTTAACCGTAACCATAGACGGCCAGCGAAAGGTATTTTACGGCACCATGGCGCAGCCGGCTTCCCTGCTTATTAATGAGAAGGATGGAAAGCTGTCTGAGGTGATCCATGCAGGAGACTTTATTGATTTTGTGCCAGCTGTTCACGGAAAGGCCGCCGAGATTTGTCTGGGAGATATTGAAGGCGCCATCGGAAATCCTGAGCTCACCTTAAACGGTGTTCCAGCGTCCTTGAAAACCATGTTGAAAAATGGGGATGTTATCTGGACGGGTAGGCCAAAGCCACCGGAGTCAGAGGAGGAGATTAGGCCAGAAGAGCCGGAGGAAGCAAATGGGGAGGTGCCGGAGCCAGAGAAGCCAAGTGGAGAAGAACCAGAGCCGGAGGAGCCAAAACTGGAAACGCCGGAACCTGGGAGCTCAGGGCTGAAAGGATTGGAGCCAGAAGAGGCAGAGGCCAAAGTGTCGGAAGTGAGGCAGGAGACAATAAATCAGGAAGAGCAAGAGGCAATGGGGGAAAAGCAGGAGACAACGCTGGCAGCTGCCAGTCCGCTTTCTTCTGAGCCGGAAAACCTTCAGCCCCGGGAAATGCTTTTTTATCTGAATGGCTCTCCCATCTATCTCCCGGAGAAGCCGGACGGAGAAAAGTACTATCTTATGGACTTAATAGAATACTCTGGTGTTGACCTGAAGCAGCCTAAGGGAAGGGTGATTCTCAATGTGAATCATCAGCCGGCTATGTTTCGTCAGCCACTGGTGGAGGGGGATCAGGTTCAGATAGAAGAAGAGGTTTAAAAAATGAGATGACAAAAGCCGGTAAGCTTATGATAAAAAAGCTTACCGGCTTGGTTTTTATCCTTTTGCTAATTGCCCCAAAACTGCATGGTGAATGGAGTTTAGGGGAGCCTGCATGCAAACACCGCCGATTTTAAACGCCTCCATAGGCATACCGTAAACCACACAGCTGTCACGGTCCTGGCCGATGGTGTAGGCTCCAGCTCTTCGCATGCGCAGCATACCAGCTGCGCCGTCGGCACCCATACCAGTGAGAATCACACCAATGGCTCGGCTGCGAACATTGACGGCAACGGAGTCAAAGAGAACATCCACAGAAGGACAGTGTCCACTGACCTTTTCCCCTTCCGAACAGCTTACAGCATAGCCGGCGCCCATACGGACCACTCGCATTTGCAATCCTCCCGGGGCCAACAGTACCAGACCGGGCTGTATCTTATCCCCATGACGGGCTTCCCGCACCTCAAGCTTGCAGAGCCGGTTGAGACGCTCTGCATACATAGAGGTAAAACCGGCGGGCATGTGCTGGGTAATGACAATACCGGGCATCTTTGCCGGAAACTGGCGCACTACCTCCAAAATGGCCTCTGTCCCTCCGGTAGAGGCACCGATGGCAATAACATCCACACTGGGATGATGCCCCATTGGCATAGAAGAACGGCTGGTGGTAGCTCCGGAGGAAACGCCACCTGTGGAGGCCGGAGAATGGACAGGCCCCATACCCTTAATACTCTGTACCGTAATAGGGGGCGATCCGGCCGCTGGAAGACGAGGCTTAGCATTCTTACCAATGGCAAGCTTTGATTTCAGAGTAGCGATAAAGGCCTCTCTGGCTCCATGCTCTGTGCCGGGTTTACGGACAAAGTCCACAGCGCCGGCGGCCAGGGCATCAAAAACCCGCACATTCAAAGAGGAAACCAGAATGACGGGAATGGGATGGGAGGGTAAAATCTCCCTTAAAAATTCCAGCCCAGACATTCCAGGCATCTCAATATCCAGAGTCATAATATCCGGCTTTAAAACTGGAAGTTTATTCTTGGCATCGAGAGCATTGACGGCAAAACCCACCACCTCAAATCGGGGGTCCTCACCGATACTCTTTACCAGCCAGCTCCGGAACACGATGGAGTCGTCTGTTACCATTACGCGAATTTTCTGTGGCATACGGGACACCTTCTTTCCTGATTACTTAGCTGTCTTTCGGTATATGGCCGGCTGGACATACTCGTATGGACAGGTATTTTTGGTCAGACCCTCTGAGTGGCCGATAAACAAATGGCCACCTGGAACCGTCGCATTGTAAAAACGGCGAACCAGAGCGTCTTTGGTGTCCTGGTCAAAATAAATCATTACATTGCGGCAGAAAATTAAATCAAATTTTTTCTTAAAGGTGATAGGCTCCATCAAATTGAAGGGCTTAAAAATAACATTCTTTTTCAGAGCTGGAGACACCGTGCACTTGCCGTTTCCTGTCTTCACAAAATATTTTTGCTTCCAGGTGGCGGGCAGGGGCTCCATACTCTCCTCCGGGTATATGGCCCGAATAGCCTCATCCAGGATCTTATTGGAAATATCTGTAGCCAGAATCCGGGTATCCCACTGGGATGCCTGGGCACCGAAATACTCCAGCAAATACATGGAAATGGTGTAGGGCTCCTGTCCAGAGGAACAGCCAGCGCTCCAGATGGAGAGGGATTTATCCCTGGCATGTTTCTTGGCTAGATCTGGCAGCACAACATTTTGAAAATACTCAAAGTGCGCTTCCTCTCTGAGAAAATATGTATAGTTGGTGGTAAGCTTATTCAGCATAGCCGTGACCATATCTGTATCCCGCCCAGATAGGATCTCATCCACATAGGAGGTGAAATCCCGAAAGCCCTGGGCAGCCAGAGTATGAGAAAGACGGCTGACGATCAGCTGTTTCTTCTTACTTAAATCAATTCCATAATGTTGTTTAATATAAATATAGAGGCGCTGAAAGTCCTGGTCTGTCAGTGTCAGCATCAAATCACTCCCATATCATTTTGTAATTGGTTTTGGGCAAGCGCCTGACAGTCCACGGACATAAAGACGCTTCCGTCAGCCATGGTAACCATTCCATCCAAAAGCTTTTGCTGTCGCTTCAGAGGAATGGGCTGCACATCCTTCAGATCAATGTCAATCACTTGACGCACGGAATCCACAATAATGCCGATGGAAACGGAGTCAATATCCAGCACGATCACACAGGTTTCGCTGGTGTATTCCGTTTCGCATTTTCCCATGCGCATCTGGATGTCCACCACTGGAAGGATCTGGCCTCTCAAATTAATAATTCCCTTAATATAAGACGGTACCAGAGGCAAGGTCGTGATGGAAGAGCTGACATTGTGAAGAATCTCAATTACATGCTTAGTACTGATATACAGAATAAGGTTGCCGGATTCAAAGGTCAGACAGCGTTCTACTGTGGATAACTCCTCTTTTTCGGACATATCGAGGATAGCCTCCTGCTGATTCATTTGTTCAGACATGTCTGGTTCCTCCCTTCTATATTATACATTTTCCAAAGCGGCTACATGCAGGGACATAATATCCAGAATAATGCTGATATTGCCGTCACCTAAGATGGTGCAACCACCGATGCCGTAATTTTTCAGTTCGTAGCAGTTCAAAAAGGCCGGGAAGGGCTTCACCACCACCTGTTGTTCACCGATAAGATCGTCTACGAACAGACAGAAGGAATGGTCGCTGGTCTCCACCCAGATAAGAATACCCTCCGCCAGATTTGTGATCTCCGTGGGAATTCCATAGAACTGGTGCAGCCGTACAATGGGATAAAAGCCACCGATGCGCTCCACCATCTCGTTGCCCTTCTCGTCATAGATAACCTCATCCTCCGCAATCTTAAAGGACTGACGGATATTGGCAATGGGAATGGTGAAAATAGATCTACCCACAGTTACCTTCATACCATCCATAATGGATAGAGTCAGGGGAATCTTAATGGAAAAGGTGGTACCTTTTCCCTGGTCGCTGTTCAGGGAAACCACGCCGCCTACGCTTTCCACATTTTTCTTAACCACGTCCATACCCACACCACGGCCAGAAAACTCCGTGACAGTCTGGTTGGTAGAAAAGCCGGGGAGCATGATAAGTCCCAGAGCCTCTTTTTTGGAATATTCGCTTTCCGGCTTTACCAGGATTCCCTTTTCCCGGGCCTTGGCCAGAATCGCATCGGGATTCATACCCTTTCCATCGTCAGCAATGGAGATAATAACTTCGTTGCTGGTGTGAGAAGCAGAGAGGACAATCTCGCCTTGGGGATTCTTTCCAGCGGCCACACGCTCTGCGGAGGTATCCTCGATACCGTGGTCCATGGAATTGCGAACCATATGCATAATGGGGTCCTGGATGCTGTCCACGATGGTCTTGTCAACCTCCGTGTCCTCACCCACCAGGGTCAGGCGCACATCCTTGCCCAGCTTCTGCTTCATATCCCGAACGATTCGATTCATCTTCTGGAATACACCGGAGATAGGAACCATTCGAAGAGACATGGCAAGATCTTGTAAGTCATCCGTCAGCTTGCGCAGCTGGCGAGCAGATTTCATAAAGTTGTCATAGCTGTCCCGGCTAAGCTGCCCCAGCTCCGGGGAAGAGGTAACCATGGATTCGGTGATAACAATCTCCCCCACAATATCCAACAGGTCGTTTAGCTTTACCAGATTCACGCTGATAAGATTCTGCTTCACCGGTGCGTTTACAGGAGCCTTCTGAGGACTGTCCTTCTGTGGAGGAGCCGCAGGCTGACTGGCCACTGGAGCCGCGGGGCCTTCGGATGTGACCTTTTGCGGCTCTGGCTCCGGCTGAGGAACCATCACCAACTCATAAGAGCGAATATGCCCCTGAGATTTGAGAATATCCTCGGCTTTGGTAGCCATATCGCTGTCTGTAAAGGCCAGATAGAAGCCATCCTCCACGATAACAGCCGTGGTCTCAGAATTGCTGTCCATATCCGCCGGATAATGACGGAACTCTACCTCGCACTCTCTCAGTGCGTTAACAATCATAAAAGCCCGCAGGTTTTCCATGCCGATCCCCTCATCCAGGAATACGCGCAGGAAGCAAACGGCATCCTTATCCTCCGGAAGATGATCGGCGGACATGCCACCTGAGGCTGCTGTAGAACTTTCAGTGCTTGCCGGCTCCGGTTCTTCCGTAGCTGCGCCACTGATTTTTTTCAGGAAATTATTAATCTCTGTGGCAAAAGCATCCATATCCGTGTCCAGAGGCACGCCGTTTTCCACTTTTTCTACCTGTCCACGGAGGCAATCCTCCGAACGGAACATAAGATTAAACAGCTCCTTTTTGTGTGCGGGGTCCAGAGAATCGATGCCCTTATCGCGGATATAGAAGAACAAATCCTCTATATGGTGTGCGATGCTTGCCAGGGAACCGAACTCCATCATGGCAGAGGAGCCCTTGATCGTGTGCATGATGCGGAAAATCTCATTGACATCATCGGAAGAAAACTCTCCGATTTTCTCATCCTTCACCAGCATTTCATCAAGCTGGTCCAAAAGGGAATTTGTTTCAAAGAGATAAGTGTCAAGCATACCTTCCATACCATTATCCATTATAAACACCACCTTTTGATATAGTTTCTGAACGTACTGCATAAAATGAAAAAGGGCCCGCCTCCCAGAAGAACCTATGGCAGACCATAATACATTGTAATATATATCGGCATAAAAATAGAATAGATAAGAGTGAGGTGTAATTTTTTTAAAATTTAAATACCTTTTTTTCCCATTCTGTCCAAAGTCTTAGATTTGTGTCGGATAGATGTTGAAAAAAAATTTTAGATGTGTTATAAAAAAGAAAAACACGTCGAAATAGATAAAGAGGTGTAAGGCTTTCATACAGGCAGGTATCATCGAAATGGGCCGTAAAAGCCGAGATTAAGGAGGGGCAATTCAAAATGAAGAATCTGAAAATCACACAAAAATTCTTGGTGGCCTTTGGCTCCATACTGGCACTGTTTTTGATAGCAGTGGTTTCCACCTGTATGGGGATCGGCATTTCAAAATCAGGCTACCAGAAGATGTACACCGAAGATATTCGGGTACTTACCACGGTCTACGACCTGGAGATGAAACAAAAAGACGCACTGAATGAGCTGATGCTGGCGGTGACTACCACAGATCAGCAGGATACCACAGAGAGAATTGCAAAGGTTGATGTGACTTTGAGTGAGGTGCAGACTAGTCTGGACTGGCTGTATCAGAACTATGAGGGGGATATGACTCTGTTTCGGGAGTATGATTCCCAGCGGCAGTCCAATAAGGCCCTGCGGGAGCAGATTATAGCGTATGCCAAGGAGTCTACAGAGGCAGGTAATGCCCAGGCCCAAGCCCTTCTTCTGGAAGAATATGAGCCTGCGGTAAATGCTTATATGGATGTTCTTGACAGAGCTTTTGCCCAGGTGTCCGACGAGTGTGCCACTGCATATGAGGATCAGATGCTGAAGCTAACCGCGCTGCTGGCTATTGGGGTCATAATTGCAGCTGTTGCATTTCTGATTACTGTGGTGATTGCCCTGAGCCTGAGTAAGAATATTGCTATTCCGGTGAAGCTTATCGAAGGTACCATGAAAGAAGTTGTCAAAGGAAATCTGTCTGTCAGCGTAGATTATGCAGCGTCAGATGAATTTGGTTCCATGGCTCAAAGTATGAGCAATCTGACTGACAGCATTAGCACCATCGTAAAGGATATCGAGAGGGTTCTGTGTGCTATGGCAGATGGAGACTTTACGGTGCATTCCTCTGCAGCAGAGCTTTACATAGGAGACTATAAGAAAATTTTCCACTCCATGAAGATGATTAAGGACAACTTCAACGATACCTTGAGCACCCTGAACCGCTCTGCCAACCAGGTGTCTTCTGGTTCCGATCAGGTATCCTCCGGAGCACAGGCCCTGTCTCAGGGAGCTACCGAGCAGGCATCTTCTGTGGAGGAGCTGGCTGCTTCCATTAATGAGATTTCCAATCACATTA
The DNA here is from genome assembly GCA_022791975.1 of Lachnospiraceae bacterium. GTDB lineage: Bacteria > Bacillota > Clostridia > Lachnospirales > Lachnospiraceae > RGIG4284. The sequence continues at coordinate 263,256 of JAAWAC010000041.1, forward strand.
ACAAGAATTCCCAGAATGCTCTGGAAGCCAGCGACAAGTCCTCTCAGGTGGGTATGAAGGCAGGCGAGAGCAACGACAGAATGCAGGATATGCTGAAGGCCATGGCAGATATCAATGCTTCCTCCGGCGAGATTGGAAAGATTATTAAAACCATTGAAGATATTGCCTTCCAGACCAATATCCTGGCTCTGAATGCAGCGGTAGAGGCGGCAAGAGCGGGAGCAGCCGGCAAGGGATTTGCTGTTGTGGCTGATGAGGTTCGCAATCTGGCCAGTAAGTCCGCAGAGGCCTCCAAGAATACAGCGGCATTGATTGAGAACTCTCTTCAGGCTGTGGAAAATGGAAAGAAAATTGCTGATGAGACGGCACAATCCCTGGAGGTTGTGATTACGGACATTGAGGATGCAAGCAAGATGATGGGATCCATTGCCAAGGCATCCAAGGATCAGGCGGAGGCTATCTCTCAGATTACCGTTGGTATTGACCAGATTTCTAGCGTGGTACAGACCAACTCGGCTACGGCGGAGGAGAGCGCAGCGGCCAGCGAGGAGTTGTCTGGTCAGGCACAGATTTTAAGAGAGTTGGTAAGAAAATTCCGGTTGGAAGGAGATGGCGGTATGCCTGAGCCTGTATCTTATCAGCCCTCCTCGTACAGCAGCGGGGACGAATATGATATGGATATGATGCAGAACGTTTCCTATGGTGGCGACGACAAGTATTAATGACATAAGGAGCAGATATGAAACATACAATCAAACAGGAAATTTTAGTACGTATGTTGCTGATGTTTGTGGTAGTAATCGTCATTGGTGTGATTACCATCGTCAGCATGGGTAAGATTAGAGACTATAGCAATGCACAGAAGAAGTCTGTAGACATTCAGGCCTTGGTACTGACAGCGGAAAAAGCGCATTATGGCTGGGTGGAGAATTTAAGCTCCTCCATTTCCATGGGGACAGAGTTTACTGGCAGCAAGGATTACAAGAGCTGTGTGCTGGGAAAATGGTTTTACAGTTCTGATTTATCCGGGGTTGACAGCGAGATCTTGAAGCTGATAGAAGAGATGAAGCCTATCCATCAGGCGATCCATGAGTCAGCGCAGACAGTATTGGATCTCAACGAAACCAGTCCAGAGCAGGCTAAGGAAACGTACCTGAATAGTACCAAAGCTAATGTGGATAAGCTGGTAGGCCTTCTGGATCAGGTACAGACGATTGCAGATGGAAATGTGACAGATATTCAGTCACGTCTCCATAGAGCGGTTCTGGTGACAGAAGTGTTTACGGTGATAACAATCGTAGTGATTCTGTTTGTAAATGTGCTTCTCTTCCTCTTTGTGGTGAAGAAGGTGCTGGCTCCTATTGCCACCATCAAGGAGTCCAGTATGGAGCTTTCGGAGGGAAGGCTTGACTTCCAGATTGATGTGAAGGGGGATAACGAGCTGGGCCAGCTGGCCGGCAGCCTGAATACGGCTGTAAAGATTTTGCAGACCTATATCCGGGATATCAGCAGTGTGCTGGATGATATGGCAGATGGAAATATGGCCAGAAAGAGCGATATTACCTATATTGGTGAGTTTGTACAGATTCAGACAGCCATCAGTACTATCAGCGATAAGCTTTGCCAAACCCTGGAGCAGATCAACACGGCAGCCAACCAGGTAGATTCTGGAGCTAACCAGGTATCTGTGGGAGCTCAGAGTCTGGCGCAGGGCGCTACGGAGCAGGCTTCTGAGGTAGATAACCTGCTACAGATGGTGGAGCGGGTGACAGAGCAGATCAACAACAATGCCAAGAACGCAGCAGCTACTACAAGCGAAGCGGATCTGGTGGGAGAAAGCATTACCGTTTGCAACGGCCAGATGCAGGAGATGAGCGAGGCCATGGGCCAAATCAGTGCTTGTTCTGGAGAGATTCAGCATATTATCAAGACCATTGAGGATATTGCTTTCCAGACCAATATTTTGGCTCTGAATGCGGCCGTAGAGGCAGCACGGGCCGGAAGTGCAGGCAAGGGCTTTGCTGTTGTGGCCGATGAGGTTCGCAACCTGGCGGCCAAGAGTGCAGAGGCAGCCAAGAATACCACAGAACTTATCGAGAAAACCCTCCGGGTGGTGGAGAATGGCTCTTTGCTTACCGACAAGACCCAGGAATCCTTGCATTCTGTTGTGGAAGGAGCAGAGAATGTAACGGCCCGTATTAAGGATATTTCTCAGGCATCCCTGGAGCAGGAGCGTGCCATTAACACCATTAAGGATAGCATTTATCAGATTTCCACAGTGGTGCAGGCAAACTCTGCCACATCTGAGGAGAGCGCGGCGGCCAGCGAGGAGTTGGCAAGTCAGGCCCAGATTTTAAAGGGATTGATTGGAAGCTTCCGGCTTAGATAAGATTGCTACTCCTATCGTACAGAAGAAAATCTAGGAAAGAAAGACATAAAAGACAAAATCCCGCGGGATACAGCCTGCGGGATTTTGCTGTCCACATTGTGCAAAAAAGAAAACTTTGGTAAGGTTTTGGCAGGATGTAGAAGCGATGGAAAAGGCTGGCGGGGGGGGTAGTGCGCAAATTGTTAAAAAAGTGTGAAAAAGGTCAAAAAAATGTTGGAAATCCAGTACAGTCCCTTGATTTTGTTGCGTCAGAGTGGTAAGATGGATAATAATTAGGCTATTCAGCGAAAGCAAAATAATTGGAGGAAGAGATATGTCAGGAATTTACGGGAATGGTGTTGCGCTGACAGAGAGAGTGTTGGATTTTCTCTGGGGCCGGCAGCAGATAACACTTAATAATATTGCAAATGATGACACACCAGGGTTTAAGTCTCAGTATGTAACTTTTGAGGATGAGCTGGCAGCTCGGCTCTCCGAGGCCAGTGCCCGCAGCTTTGCGCCAAGGCAGGCTGTGTCAGAGGCCATTGACAATACGGATGTAAGATTACATACAACTCGTTCCGAGACCACACGTCTGGATGGAAACAATGTGGATATGGATCAGGAGCAGGTAGAACTGGTGCGAACAGCTTACGAGTACCAATATATGCTTAGCTCTATCAACAGCGATATTAGCCGCCTGAAGAATGCGGCCCGTACCTTCTAGCAATTTTAGTCTGACAGGATAAATCATAGAGGAAATGAAAAGGGGATAGCTATGGAATCAGGATTCATTACACCCATGAGTATATGGGGTGACATTGGTAATATTGGCGGACTGGGCGGAGTAGACGCCCAGGAGAGAACCCGCACAGGGGGACAGGCATCGCTTTTTGCAGATATATTTCGGAATGCAGTAAATCAGGTAAAGGAAACCGATGAGGATGCGCAGACAAAAAAGTATCTTTTGTCTACGGGACAGCTGGATGACGCACACTCGCTGCCCATCGCAGAGGCAAAAGCAGAGCTGGCTCTGGATGTGTTGATCACTCTGCGAAATAAAACTCTGGAAGCATACAATGAGCTTATCAAGATCAATGTTTAGTTACTGGAGAACTGGCTGGGTCCCTAAGGAGGGGGCCCAGGGCCAGAGGGGAATAATGGCAGAAGGTTGGATGAAATCGTGCAGAATTTGAAAGAAAGCTGGCAGAAGATACCGGAGAAAACCCGGAAAATTGTAATAGGGATTGCAGCTGGAACATTTGTGATCGCATTGATTGCTATCCTGTGGCTGACTGTGGGAAAGAATTCGGATTACAGTGTTCTTTTCTCAGGCCTCAGTGAGGATGAAGCGCAACAGATTGCGAACGTTCTTCAGAGTGAAGATATTGACTATAAGTACAATGCCTCTGATGGAACCGTGCGGGTACCAGACAGCGTGGTGGAAAGCACCAGAGCAAAGCTTCTGGCAAGCGGTTACCCAAAGAGTGGATTTGCATATGACATATACCTGGATAACACAGGACTTTTGACTACAGAGTCTGACAAAAAACAGCTCACCCTGTATGAGCTGCAGAATCGTCTGGGAGCTACCATTCGGGCCTTTGAGGGCGTGCAGGATGCCAATGTGACCATTGTGGAGGCCTCTGAGCGCCGCTATGTGCTGGAAGAGAACAACAATCAGCAGGCCTCTGCTTCCGTAATCGTGAGCATGAGAAATGGCGTGGCTCTCACGGAGGATAAAGCACAGGCCGTGAAGAACCTGGTTGCACATGCAGTGCGGGGAATGGAATTTTCCCAGGTGACGGTTTACGACGCTTCCACTATGCTGGAGGTAGGTGGAGACAGTGGAAATAGTAATTCCACGGCCACGGATTTGATGAGCCTAACCAGCATGGTAGAGAGCAGCATTGCCGCCAATGTGCGGAATGTGCTGGAGAAACTTTATGGCGTGGGTAATGTGGCCGTGTCTGTAAAAGGCACCATCAATATGGAAAAGGTCATTCAGGAGAGTACCCAGTACACCACGCCGGAAAAGATCAATGAATTGGATAAGACAGGACTCCTCCAGACCGAGGAGTTGTCCAATGAAGACTCTCTGGCATACAGTCAGGGGGCAGGGGGACAGGTAGGAGCAGATGCCAATGCAGACCCGCCCAGATATGTAAACGAAGATGAGGACGAAGACGGAGAGGATCAGTACTCCAACAGTACCGCCTCCAGGCTTTGGCTTTATAATACCTTAAAAGAGCAAAAGCAGATAGATCCGGGAATTTTGGAGGATACCTCCATTGGTGTGGTGATTCTCACCAATGACACAGGTATCGAGGACACCGAGCTGCAACGCCTGGTGGCTAATTCCGCAGGTATTGATATTCAGGAGGCTGGTGACAAGATTACCATTGTTCGTTCCAAAGGAACAGCTACAGCGCTGCCTCCGGCAGAGACACCGGATACTCTCTGGAATACTATTACCAGCACAGTGCCTTGGCCGGTACTTATCGCCATTTTTGCAGGAATTCTGCTTGTTCTTCTACTGCTTATATTCCTGCTTCTTCGAGGAAGGCGCAAGAAGAGTAGCAGCGAGCCTCAGGATGAGGACTTCGCAGGAGGCGATCAGCTTTCAGCCATTGATCTGGGCATTGAGGATGGCGGTAATATGCCATCTCTGAGTGCCGGCATGGGTGACGAGGACGACCTGGATAATAGTGAAGAGATATTAAATCTGCGTATGCAGCGCAGCATGCGCTTGAAGCAGAATATTTCGGAGTTCGTGGAGCAGAATCCGCAGATTGCCGCGAAGCTGGTGCAGAGCTGGCTCCGGGGAGAGGAGGATACAGATGGCAGAGGCCAAGGTTCCAACAATCGAAAAGGAAGCAAATAAAGCGCCGGAGGAAGAGCTTTTAACAGATCCCAAAAGCAAGGCGGCTCTGGTTGTAGTTTCTCTTGGGGCGGACCGTGCTTCCCAAATTTATAAATACCTGAACGAGCAGGATATTGAAGAGCTTACATACGAGGTGGCAAAGCTGGGAAAGACCACCAACAATCAGGTGGAGGCAACCCTGGATGAGTTCTATAAGCTTTGCCTGACACATAAGATGATGACGGACGGCGGTCTGGACTATGCCCGAAATGTTTTGGAAAAGGCTTTTGGCGAGTCCACAGCCCGAAATCTATTGGAAAAGGTTTCCAAAACCCTTCAGTCCAAGCCTTTTAACTTCTTTATGAAGGGAGATCCCAAGGCGCTGCTGTCCATTTTGCAGAACGAGCGGCCCCAGGTGATTGCTCTGATTATGGCGTATATGGACCCGGATCAGGCGGCGCAGATTCTGGAGCAGCTTACCGATGAAAAACGCATTGCCGTGGTAGAGGGTATGGCCCACATGGATCGGGTATCCCCGGAGGCTATTTCCATTGTGGAAGAGGAGATGAAGCGGAAGTTTGCGACCATTATTACCAGTGAGGACAATATGAGTCTTGGCGGTATTGATTTTGTGGCAGATATGATGAACAACATCGACCGCAGTACAGAGCGGAAGATTTTCGATCAGTTGAACAAATCCAATCCGGAGCTGGCCCAGGACATCCGCGACAAGATGTTTGTATTCGAAAATATTTTGGATATGGACGACAGATCCGTACAGCGTTTTGTGCGGGATTGCGATACCAAGGATGTGGTATTTGCTCTGAAGAATGCATCCGAGGAGATGAAAACCATATTCTTCAACAATATGTCCAAACGTATGGCCGATTCGGTACGAGGCGATTTGGAGATTACCTCCAACGTAAGACTGAAAGATGTAGAAGAGGCGCAGCAGCGTATTGTTAATATTATTCGTAAGCTTGAGGAGCAGGGCGAAGTGATCGTCAAGAAGGGAGGAGACGATGACGACATTATCCTCTAGTCGGGTGATCAAGCGCACGGGTTCCTCCCAGGGAAGTACCGTGGAGCCGTATCTTCCTCCGGTGGAGCTCATAAGGAGTAGCCGCCAGAGAGATCCAGAGCGGGCAATATTTCCCCGGGTCAACAAGGATGGGGTGCCCGTGGATGAAATGGGAGTACCTCAGGCCGTAGGAGAAGGGGCCTTGTTGGATGAGAGCGGGGAGGGTGAATCCCTTATGGAGGATTCCGTAGATGAGGCTGCAAAAATCCTGGAGGAGGTTCGCAGAGCAGCTCAGCAGGATGCGGAGGAGTTTCTGGAGGCAGAGAGAAAGCGAGCGCAGGAAGAGGCTGCCCAGGCTCGGGAGGCTGGCTATCGGGCCGGCTACGAAACAGGCTATGAGGAAGGCCGGCGCAAGGCTGACGGAGAGTATCGAAGAGAGTTTGAACAACGGCTCCTAGCCTTTCAGGAGGATGTGGAGCGGGCCTTACAGGCAGTGGAGTTGGCTAAGGAGAGATGCCTGCACAACTACATCGATGAGCTGAAGGATTGTGCCATTGCCATTGGGGAAAAAGTAATTCAGATCAGTCTCAGGTCCAGTGGCGAAGTGATGAAACAAATGATTATCACTGCCACTGAGAAGTTGAAAAAGACGGCCTGGGTCAAGATTTACATAGATAAAGCAGATTATGATATGATGATGGAAGCGGATGCGGATATCATCGACGAGCTGTCCCACTTGTCGGATAATATTAAGTTTATCGTTATGGATAAGGAAGACACCGGAAGCTGTATCATTGAGATGCCAGAGGAAATTGTGGATGTGAGTGTAAACACACAGATGGAAAATATCAGGGACATTCTGGAAAATGTGAGAATATAGCTTATGTTTGAGAAGATACCTCAGCTGATCAGCAAGACGGAAACGGTCAGCCATATTGGAAAAATTGAAAATGTGGTGGGTATGTCCATGGAAGCCTCTGGAGGCCGTTCCAGTATTGGCGATATTGTGATGATATACAACGAGGAGCAGAACCGGCAGATGCCAGCAGAGGTAGTAGGCTTTAAAGATGGGAAAATCCAGCTTATGACCTACGAGGCTACCAGTGGTATCGCGTCGGGGAGCTTTGTCCGCAATACCAGGCGGAGGCTGAAGGTGCCGGTGGGAGATTTCCTTCGAGGGCGAATTATCAATGCCTTGGGAGAGCCTATCGACGGAGGGGAGCCCTTTCAGGCTGTGCGCTATTACACGGTGAACAGCCCCTATATCAATCCCCTGGCCCGGCCCCCCATTCGGGAGCGGCTGGAATTTGGTGTCAAGGCTATCGACGGATTGAATACTATAGGTAAGGGGCAGAGAATTGGGATATTCGCAGGCTCCGGTGTGGGAAAGAGTACCCTGATGGGGATGATTGCCAAGAATGTGAAGGCAGATATCAATGTGATTGCCCTGGTGGGAGAGCGTGGTCGAGAGGTTCTGGAGTTTATTGAAAAGGACCTGGGAGAAGATGGTATGAAGCGCTCCGTCCTGGTGGTGGCAACCTCTGACCAGCCAGCTATGCTGCGCATGAAATGCCCTCTGGTGGCTACTACCATCGCAGAATATTTTAAGGATCAGGGCTTTGATGTGCTGTTGATGATGGATTCTCTCACCAGATATGCCATGGCACAGCGGGAAATTGGCTTGGCCATTGGAGAGCCCCCCATTGCCAGAGGTTATACGCCTTCTATCTATGCGGAATTTCCCAAGCTTTTGGAGCGCAGTGGAAATTTTGACAAGGGCTCTATCACTGGCGTTTATACGGTGCTGGTGGAGGGCGATGATACCAATGAGCCCATTGCCGATACGGTACGTGGTATTCTGGATGGGCATATTGTGCTGAGCCGGCAGCTGGCCAATGAGAACCATTTTCCGGCCATAGATATTGGAGCTAGTATCTCCCGTTTGATGGTGGAGATTGTGCCCCAGGAGCATCAGAGGATTGCCTCCCGGATGCGAAATCTTTTGGGCATTTACCAGAAGAATGCGGATTTAATATCCATCGGAGCTTATAAGAAAGGGACCAATCCGGCCCTGGATGAGGCGGTGGAAAAGATTAACGCAGTAAATTCCTTTTTGCGGCAGGGGACTACGGAAAGTATTTCCTATGAAGAAAGCCTGCGGATTATGAAGTCTATTACAGACGGATAACGAGGGTGAGGAGATTGAAAAGGTTTGCTTATAGATTGGAGACGGTCCTGGACTATAAGACCCAGGTCCTAGATAATCTGAAAACAGAGCACGCGGCCATTGTCCAGAATGTGAACAAAAAGCAGGAGGAGATACGAGGGCTGCATCAAGAACTGTCTGGCTATGAGGATGGTTTTGACCAGATGAAGATGGCAGGAGCCACGATTCAAAACTATTTATTGTTTGACATGTGCATAGAGCATATGGAAAAGCGCATTGATGAGGAAAAGCAGCACCTGTATGTGTTAAAACAGCAGGAAGATGCCAAGAAGCAGGAGGTCATCGAAGCAAAGGTGGACACCTCCCGCTATGAAAAGCTTAAAGATCGAAAGCTTAAGGAGTATCAAAGGGCCGTGGCAAAAGCGGACGAGACCTTTGTGGAGGAGTTTGTTATGGGCTCCAATCTCCGTATGAGGACACAGCATCGAGGCTGAGATAATGTCGGTAGTCACAGTCACAAAACAGAGACTGTTGATTATACATAATATGAAAAAGAAAGGAGGGGAAACAGCATGGAGAAGATTGGAAACACCCAGGTGCAGGCCAGCGCGGCTCCTAAAGGAACTTTCCGTCAGGCTCAAAGCACGGTGAGCGATTCCAGTGGTGACTTTTTGAAGCTTCTGCAACAGAAAACAGAAGCCCCTAAGAAGCCAGAGGACTCCACCAATTCGGAGAGCACCAAAAAGATGACACAGGAAAAGCCCGATAAAACGGAAGAGACTGTGAAGGAGCCCAAGGCCGAAGAGCCCAAGCTGGAGGAGGATCTGCAGCAGCTGGAGGCGCAGCAGAGTATTCTGATGCAGGCAGCTGTACAGCTGGTAAATCCAGAGCAGCAAATTCCTGAACAAGCGGCACAGCCAGTGGTTGTGGAGGCAGTTGCAACAGAGCTGGAGGCAGTTATGGAGCCTGGGGCAGAGTTGGGAGCTGTAATGGAGCAGCCGAAGATGGAAGTTCCCAAGTCCCAGATGCCAGTTGAGACAGTGGAGACCACAGAGCAGGCCTATGCCCCGGTGGAAGTCCAGGTTGCAGAGCCTGTAAAGAGTGGTGGACAGGAGGAGGCCAAATCCGGCGAACAGCCCAGGAAAGCTCCAGAAGTTCAGGAGACTCAGCGTCGGGAACCAGCGCAGAAGATAGGCGAGGCGGCGCAGGAGACAGCAGCCCTTAACGGGGATGAGAGACCTTTGGTGTCTGCTCCTACCAATCAGGAGGTCAGGATAGAGGATGGGCCGCAAACAGGTTACAGAACTCAGGAAAACACGGTGAAATCCACAGTGGAGAATCTTCCCGGTGAAATCGGAAAAGCTTTTGCAGCCAGAGGAGCCGGTGAGGCTCAGACCCTGACTGTAGAGCTGGAGCCAGCGTCTCTTGGAAAGCTTGCTATTCGCTTGACCTATGAGACAGGTAAGGCGGTGGTATCCATTATGGCCACCAATCCCAGAACTGCGGAGCTCTTAAATGAGAAGGCCTCGGAAATCGCAGCTATTTTAAAGGAGCGGACCGGGGAAGAGACCATGATTTATACCCAGCAGCCGGAAAGAGAGCCAGGACAGGATGCCCAGGAGCAGAATGGACAGGGTGGCGGACAGCAACAGGAAAGACAGCAGAGCCGGGAGGAGAAGCAGGAGCATACGGAGTCCTTTATGCAACAGCTGAGGCTGGGCCTGGTTTAAACGAGAGCTAAGGAAAGGAAAGAGAAATGGCAGATAATAACATACCAGTCAGTAGTGGAACTTCCAATCCGTATGTGCAACAGTATTATACGGTGGAGGCCAATGACAAAAATACTCTGACCATGACAGACTATTTTAAGCTTCTGGCTGCACAGCTTGCTAATCAGGATATGACCAATCCTATGGAAAATAGCGAGATGATGAACCAGATGGTGCAGATGGGTATGATGCAGGCTATCACAGCCATGACAGACTCTATGGAGGCGTCTATGGCCACAACTGCTCAGACCTATGCAGCCAGTTTGATTGGCCAGGAGGTCACAGTGATGGTTACGGAGGAGAGCGCCAGCGGCGTGGAAACTCCCACAGGCGTTAAATATGGCAAGGTAGAGTACGTAAGCTTTGTAAACGGCGATGCCAAGTTTAAGCTGGAGGGAGACAAAAAGGAGTATTCCATGTCTTATCTGGTCGGCGTAGGTAAGATTCCTGATCCCTTTGTGACAGATGTGGAGATCGAGGGCGACAAGGATGATGAGAAGGACCCGGTGGAAGGCACTGAGGGCACCGAGGGTACTGAGGGAGCCGGAGGAACCACCGAAGAGAAGCCAGGAGAAACCACAGAAGGAACCGGAAATACTACAGATGTACCAGGAGAAGCTGGCACCGGAGCTGCAGGAAGCACGGGGACAGAAGCGAATGGAGGAGAAGCCGGAGAGCCCACAGAAGGGGCACAGGAGGGAGCAGCTGCAGCCGCAGGCGTAACCCAGTAAACCGGAAAAGGCTTTTTGGAAGAAAGGAAAGCAGATGGATATGAGTGGAGTTCAACGTCTAGAAAATGGGCATATAGGAACAAGCGCCCAGGGCGCAGGTACCACGGGTGCTGCGGTCGGACGGCCTGTATTTGAAGATATGCTCCAGAGAAGCGCCAGGGAGGGCCTGAATTTTTCCAAACATGCCGCAAAACGTATGAATGAGCGGGGAATCCCCTTTGACAGCCAGATGATGAATGATCTGGAGCATGCCGTGGAGGACGCCAGGAAAAAAGGTGCGAAAGATGTGGCTGTAATCAGCGCCCAGGGCGTGTTTATTGTCAATGTCCCCAACAATACGGTTGTAACTACCATGTCCCAGAGTGACATGAAAGAACGTGTGTTCACGAATATTGACAGTGCCGTCCTGCTATAGCAGGCCCTCGTTTGAGGATGCTTTGTCCGCTGGCCAGATTGACTGGCGGACGGATGGATGGCAGACAGAAAGGAAAATAAAGCGATGTTAAGAGCAATGGACTCAGCAGTATCAGGCCTTCGGGCCCACCAGAACAAGCTGGATGTAATCGGACATAATATTGCCAACGTAAATACCAACGGCTTTAAGGCCCAGAGCTATACTTTCAAGGATACCATGTATCAGACTTCTACTGCATCTACCAATGGTACGGCGAATGCCGGTGGTGTGAATGCAGCTCAATATGGTTATGGTGCGCTGATGGGCGTTATCTCTATGGATATGACAGCCAGCACCCCCTCTTATAAGGGTGGATTTAATGCTACCATTGATGGGGATGGGTTTTTTATTACGAAGGCCGCGAAAATAACCATGAATGTTGACGGGACTACAAATGATACCAATGAATTAAAGGGAAATGATTTAGAGTTTACCAGAGTAGGACAATTTACAGTGGATAGCAATGGTTACATTGTAGATGGAAATGGAAATTTTGTATATGGTTTTCGTAAAGGTGATGCTGATGGGGTAATGAAAGCATTGCGTGTTCCTACTAAGGAAACTGTAACAAAGGGAGCCGATGGTTGGGAAATTAGCAAGAGTATTTCTGATGTAATAGGCGATGAATACGAAGCAATAGATATTAAGATTAATAAAATGGGTGATGTTGATGTTACCTTAAAAGTGGAAAATGCAGCTGGAGATGAAGAGACGGTCACTCTTACGATGGGCCAGGTTGCCATTGCTACCTTCCAGAACCAAGAAGGTTTAACCAAGAATGGAAATGGTTACTATACAGCGACCCCCAGCGACAACACTGGCGTTTGTAGCGCCGCCATCCCTGGCGATGGCCGCGCAACCCTGATGCCTGGTTACCTGGAGGCATCCAATGTAGATATGGCTACTGAGTTTGCAGAGATGATTATGACGGAGAGAGGGTTCCAGGCCAACTCCAAGATTATTACAGTAAGTGATGAGATTCTGTCCGATCTTATCAACATGAAGCGTTAGTAATGTGGTGGCGGCGGTCCAGTAGTGCTAATCAGAAAATCATGGACAGAGCCCGCGAACCGCGTATGGCGAGACTTAGGGAGGAAGGCCACGGGAAAACCAGTGGCTACTCCCGCACCTCTCGTCCAGCCTGGGATGCAGAGAGCGGAGGAAAGGATATGATTCGTGTAACACGGCTTAACGGAGAGGTACTTTATCTGAATGTACTGCAGATAGAATCTATGGAATCCATACCGGAAACCAAGATTAAAATGATGAATGGCTATTATTACCTCGTAAAAGATACAGCAGATTCTGTGATGGAACAGTTGAAAAAATTCTATCATAGCTGTATAGTATTTGAGGATGCAAATAGATAACAAATTGCTGTTATTTGGCAAGGGGGAAAGGAAACAATGGATATAACAACGCTTTTGGGCATGGTGCTAGGCATGGTGCTAGTTGTGCTTGTAGGTATCGGACCTGCAAAGTTGGGGAATTTCTGGGATGTACCAAGCTTGGCTATGGTTTTGGGAGGAACGGTGGCGGCTATCCTGGCCAGTTATCCCTTTCGAATCCTGGGAGATATCCCCAAACACCTGATGGTATTAACCCGGGGAAAGAAATATAATGTTCCAAAGCTGGTAGATCAAATGGTGGATTTGGCTATGCTGGCAAGGCAGAGCGGACTTTTGGCTCTGGAGGAAAAGGCAGAGGAGATCAAGGAGCCTTTTTTTAAACAGAGTGTACTAATGATAGTGGATGCCAATGACCCAGACAAGGTTCGTACCATGCTGGAGAGGCAGATGGATGACATGATGGCTAGGCATGATGAGGCGGCAGGATTGTATGAAAAGGCATCTTCTTATGCACCGGCATTTGGTATGGTTGGTACGCTGGTAGGTTTGATTAACATGCTGAAGGGTATGAACCTGGATGGTGGCGGCGGAGCCAGTACGCTGGGCGAGGATATGTCTGTGGCTTTGATTACCACCTTCTACGGCAGCCTTTTTGCCAACCTGTTCTTCCAACCTATTGCCAAGAAGCTGCGTATCCGGCAGGCAGAGGAAGAGCTGTACTGTATGACAGTTATCGAGGGAATCATGGGCATTCAGGCAGGTGAGAATCCCAAGTTCCTGCGAGAGCATCTGTTGTCCTGTATGAAGCAGTCCCAGCAGAAGAAGCTTCTGCTGAAAGCAGAGAAGAGCCAGGGAGGCGGTGAAGAGGGCTGATGAGCAGACGAAATAAAGGCGGCGGCGGTGAGGACTGTGGCAGCTGGATGGACACATACGGCGACATGGTAACACTTTTGTTGTGTTTCTTCGTTATGCTGTATGCCATGTCGGATCTGAATCAGCAGAAATGGGAAGTTTTTGTGAAGAGTATCTTCCCCAACTCCGGAGAAACTCCACAGATTGCAGTCAATGAGCAGGTTTCCGAAGGAGATTATGACGTGTCGGGAAATCTGGAGTTTGATGAAGTGATTTCCGACCCGGAGAATCCAGAGGAGCTGTATGTGGCTTTGATGGAGGCGCTTAGTGGCAGCGGCATTGACGGGGTGAGTATATCCAGAGAGGATGGATATACCTTCCTGGTGTTTGATAATCAGACATTTTTCGAGGGAGACCGGTCCAATTTGACTGATGAAGCCATTGTGGTGCTGGATGTGCTGTGTAGTGTGATTTCCAATTATTCAGATGCCATTGCCCAGATTAATATTATGGGTCATACGGCCCAGGCGGACCCTACCAGGGAAAACAATCCCCGGCAAGACCGTATCCTTTCGGCTATGCGTTCTGCGGAGGTGGCGGCTTACATTCAGAATAAAGACATCATTGATCCCAGCAAGCTAGTGGGTCTGAGTTATGGCCAGTATCGCTCTGTAAGTACCAATACCAGCAGTGAGGGGCGGGCCAAAAACCGAAGGGTGGAGTTCGTAATTATAGACAGCGGGGCAGATATCAAGTCAATGAATGACTACTATGATGAGCTGACCCACAGCATTGATGCAGGTTCTGTGCTGGTTACTGGCACGGAAAGTTCAGCATTTGAGGAAGTTGGAGGCAGCTCGGAGGGGGAGGCAAGCACTCTGCCTACGGAGGAGATTAACACTCCCGATGAAACCGTGCAGCCTACGGAAGGAACCAATCCTCCGGAGGAAACTGTGCAGCCCACAGAAAATGAACCGGCGGAATAACTTTTTAGAAAAGGTGGCTTTTTAAATGGCAGATGTATTGTCCCAAAGTCAAATTGACGCGCTTTTGAAATCCATGCAGACGGGTGGAGCCGCGCAGGAACCTGAGAAAGTGGAACCAGTAGAAAAAGCAAAGCCTGTGACCGATGAAGTCAAGTACAGCAAGTACGATTTCTACAGCCCCAGGAAGTTTACCAAGGATAAGATGAGGATATTGAGCAGCGTGTTTGAGAATTATGCGCGAATCATTACCTCTCAGGTCAATGGTGTATTCCGTGTGATGACTGATATTACTGTGATGGAGGTCCAGGAGCGTCGTTATTATGAATATGTAAATGGATTGAATGAAAATGATGCAGTCACCTTGGTGGAGGCCACGATACAGGACTACAATAAAAATATGGTCCCGTTGATGATATATGTCTCGCCCGGGTTGGTCATTACCTTGATTGACCATATGTTGGGCGGCGGCGAGGAAGTCATAAAGGTGAAGCCGGGATATCGGTATTCGGACGTTGAAATAGCTCTGTACCGGAGGATTTTGTCTTATCTGATTCAGGCGTTGAAGGATGGCTTTTCCAATTACATCAACATGGAATTTCAGGCCCGGAGAATTGAGGACAATCCCAGTATGATGCAGGACGTGGGCCTGGATGAGACGGTGGCCATTATTCTGTTGAATGTGGACCTGGCTGGTTTGGCCTCAGAGAAGATCCGGATATGTCTGCCAGGTACACTTTTGGAAACCATATTCCATGTGATTGACAGCCGCAAGCATCTTGCAAGGGGATATTCCTACGAGGATAACAGGGAAACTATCCTGGAGAATCTGCGGGATTCCTTGCTTCCGGTTACTGGTCAGCTGGGCACCATATCGCTGGATCTGGATGATATTTATCATCTGCGGGAAGGGGATGTGATTGACATGAACAAGCCAAAGGATAATGATGTAAGGCTGTTTGTGGGCAGGCAGGCATGGTTCACAGGAAAGATGGGCATATATAAAAAGAATGTGGCGGTACGGATAAATCAGCGCCTCTACGAGGAAGAGAATGTGGAGGAGGAGCTGGAGACAGCCGTATCTGAATAAAAGACTACATATAATATTTTTATGAGAGTGAGGAAAGAACAATGGCGAAGATTATGCTGGTTGATGATGCTGCATTTATGCGAATGATGGTCAAGAACGCGCTGACAAAGAGCGGGTATGACAACTTTGTGGAGGCTCAGGACGGGGCTGAGGCGGTTAAGAAATATGATGAGGAAAATCCAGATATGGTGATTATGGATATTACCATGCCGAATATGGATGGTCTTCAGGCATTGAAAAAAATCCGGGAAAGCCATCCGGATGCCAAGATCGTTATGTGTACAGCCATGGGTCAGGAGAGCATGGTAGTGGACGCTATCAAGTCCGGCGCCAGAGATTTTATTGTGAAGCCCTTTAACCAGGAGCGTATTGTGGAGACTGTTAACACCATTTTAGGACAGTAGTGACAGGCAGGAGGAAACCAAAATGGCTTTTTTAAGTTCCTTTGATATCTGTGCGTCTGGCCTGAGTGCGCAGCGTCTGCGGATGGATATTGCTTCGGAGAATATATCCAATATTGATACTACCAGAACTGAGGCGGGCGGCGCCTACCGCAGGAAAACAGTGGTATTTGAGAGTTATGGTTCAGAGAGTTTTCGGGAGGTTATGCGCAATGCGGCCCAGGGCAAGGGGATTAGCAGCCGGCCGGCCGGCGTGCGAGTGGCCGATATTGTTGAGGACGACCGAGAAATGAAGATGGTCTATAATCCGGGGCATCCGGATGCGGACGAAAGCGGCTTTGTGGAAATGCCCAATGTGGATCTTTTGAAGGAGACGGTGGATGCCATGTCAGCCACCAGGTCTTACGACGCCAATATCACGGCATTGAATGCAATTAAGCTGATGGCGCAGAAAGCGCTGGAGATCGGGAAATAATGTTGGACAGAAGGAGATTTGAATAATGGGCGCTAGCGGCTTTAATGAAATGGAAATAGACGCCATAGGCGAGATTATGAATATCAGTCTCGGCGCCTCGGCGACAGCGGTTTCCACATTGCTGGGCACAAAGGTTGATATCACCACACCGGTGGTAAAGGTTCAGACGCGGGAAGAGTTTGAGTTCAAGCGGTTGGAACCAGCTATCGGGGTAGAGATTGCTTATGTCGAGGGCCTGGACGGTAAAAACGTCATGATGTTCCGCAAAGAGGATGTGCGGATTATCGTGGGCACGCTGATGGGGCAGGATCTTACAGATGATACCTTTATCATGGATGACGAAATTTATGTCAGTGCCATCTGTGAGATTATGAACCAGATGATGGGAGCCTCGGCTACGGCTTTATCTGAATTTTTAGGGTTTCCGGTAAATATTTCTACACCAAAGTCCTTTGATGTGGGGGAACCGGAGGAGTTTAAGGATAAGTACTTTCCTGAAGAGCAGGGGATGGTAGTTGTCCGTTTCCGTTTGGAAATTGAGGAAAAGCTGAACAGTGAATTTATGAATATTATGTCAACTAGACTGGCAAAACGTCTGTTGACACCTTTTGGTTTAGGTGGAGATGTGGAGGAGGAAGTTCAGGCAGCCCCAGAACCAGCCCCGGAACCACCCTTGGCCGAGACCAGTTCTTCTTCAGGAGGCGGAAGCATGTCTCAGGAAGAGATGGATGCTTTGATGAAGTCTATGCAGGGAGGAGATTCTGCGCCGGCTCCCACCCAGGAGGCAGAGATGCCGGCAGCTATTCATGCGGGCTCTGGTATGATGCAGGCCAAATCCGATGCTATGAAAGCAGCGGCTCAGGCGGCTCAGGCAGTACAGTCTTCCCCGGAGCCACAGGCCGTGGCACAGCCCGTACCTGCCCCAGCACCAGCTATGCAGTCTGATATGGCAGTGCAGCCGTCTATGGGACCACAGCCAGCTATGGGGGCGCAGCAGCCTTATTATCCTTATCCTGCAGCAGCTCCAGGTATGGACCCCATGATGTTGCAGCTTTTGAATCAGATGCAGCAGACGCAGATGCAGATGATGGAAATGATGCGGACGCCTAAGCCCCAGGAACAGCCCAAGAAGGAGAGCTCCATTATTAAGCCTCTGGCTTCCCAGCAGATGCAGGATGATGCAGGTGAGGGCATGGAGGATAAGACCAACCAGGAAATGCTTATGAAGGTGCCTTTGGAGATTTCCGTGGAAATCGGAAGGACCAAGCGTCTGGTTCGGGATATTTTGGAATTTACGCAGGGTACCCTGGTGGTTTTGGATAAAATGGCCGGAGAACAGGTGGACCTTTTTGTAAACGGACAATGCATTGCCCGGGGCGACATCGTGGTAGTAGAGGACAATTTCGGCATTCGTATCACGGAGATTGTGACAAAAGAATTGAATCCGGAGACCCTGTAGCTATGTGGGCTTTGAACATATTCACCACAGTGATGACCATCTTAGGTATTTTGCTTCTTGCATACTGGTGCAGCCGTATGATGGGAAAAAAGTGGGGAACCATTTCCGGGCCTTCTGCCTCCGGCAATATGCGGATTATTGAGCAGCTGCCGGTAGGGCAGGATAAGAGGATTCTTCTGTTGGAGCTGGGAGAGCAGTATTATCTGATTGGCGTCAGCCAGGCAGGCATACAGCTGCTGTCCCAGGTGGAGGGTGATTTTCATGTGGACAGGCCGGAGAGCCCGGTGAAAACAGAGCTTTCATCTTCTTTTCAAGAGATTTTTGACAAATACAGAAAGCGCCGGGATGGGAAGGATGGATTTGACAGATGAGTGATTTGTTGACACAGTTAAATGGCGGAAGCGTTCCGACTCTGGAACTGTTGTTTATGCTTACGCTGGTAGCGCTGCTGCCCTCACTGGTTATTATGATGACCTCTTTTACCAGGACGATCATCATTCTGTCCTTCACAAGGAATGCTATGGGTGTTCAGCAGTCGCCGCCCAATATGGTTTTGATTGGGATTTCTTTGTTTTTGACCTTATATATTATGACCCCAGTAATCAACAGGGTGAATGAGGAGGGCTACCAGCCCTTTATTCGGGAGGAGATTTCTCAGGAAGAAGCTCTTGAGCGGATGATTGTACCCATGAAGGAGTTTATGCTGAGAAACACGGAGATGGATACCCTGGACAATTTTGTGGGAATGTCGGGAACGGAAGTTCTGGATAATCCTATGGAGTATCCTCTTACAGTGGTGGTTCCAGCCTTTATGACCAGTGAGCTGAAGAAAGGATTTATTGCGGGTTTCTGTATTTATCTGCCCTTTCTTCTGGTAGACATTATCGTGGCTACCACTCTGATGTCTATGGGAATGGTAATGCTGCCACCGGCTATGGTTTCCCTGCCTTTCAAGCTTTTGCTTTTTATTACCGTGGATGGTTGGGAGCTTATTTTCTCCAATATTGTAATAGGCTTTAAGTGAAAGGCTGTGAGCTGGACAGGAAAAGGAGGGCGTTATGACAGAACTGGAGGTACTGGATCTTTTATATCAGGCATTTATGCTGGCACTGCGCCTAGCTTTGCCCTTTTTGTTGGTTAGCATGCTGGTGGGTGTGATCATATCCATTTTTCAGGCAGCTACCCAGATTAATGAGCAGACGCTGACGTTTGTTCCCAAATTTCTCGCCATCCTGGCGGTTATGGGAATCCTGGGAGGCGCAATTATGAGTGAGCTTCAGGGGTTTTTAAGACAGATGGTAGCCATCGCCGCAGGGGGCTGATGGATTATGATTATCCTTTTTGCGCTGGTATTTATGCGGATGACAGGAGCTATCATGTTAAACCCTGTTCTGGGACGCTCCAATATCCCGGGGGCTGTGAAGGGAGCCACAATTTTTGTGCTGTCCTTTCTCCTGTATGGAACTACGGATGGTGTTTTGGTGCAGGAGCCCACAGTTATGCTGGAGTTTGGGTTTATGCTGTTCAAGGAACTGATGGTGGGATTTGCCATTGGATTTTCCATGGAGCTGTGTTTTGTGGTGGTTCGCTTTGCGGCAGCTGTGGTAGACTATACCATGGGACTTTCCATGGCCCAGGTTTACGATCCCCAGTATAATACCCAGATGACTATCACATCAGGAATGTATTATACATTTCTGGTGCTTCTCTTTCTGACAGGAAATGGTCATGTACATCTTTTGGGTCTGATCTATCATTCAGCGCAGTTGGTGCCCTTTGGGCAGGTGCATGTGCAGCCTCAGCTGGGGGAGCTGATGCTGGAAATTTTTAAGAGAAGCATTGTGATGGGAATGCAGTTTGCATTTCCTATCATTGCCATGGAGCTGGTAACAGAGGCCGCTGTGGGAATTCTCATGCGGGTGATTCCCCAAATTAATGTGTTTTCCGTGAACTTTCAGCTGAAAATCATTGTGGGGTTGCTGATGCTGGTCTTTTTATTTAATCCCATGGCAGGGAAACTGTACACGGTTATTGACAATATGTTTATCTATATAGAGGAGGCGCTGATGGTTTTAAGCTAGCGTACTGTCTCGATTACTTACAGAAGAGATACGGACACAGAGATAGGGAACTGAGAGTGATTGAGACAGCACACTAGTCAGGAGAGATTGCTGTCGTGTTAGGGGAGACAAATCCTGCGGGCAGAAGGGAGTGGTGAGCTTGGCGGAGTCAAATGGACAGGAAAAAACCGAACAGCCAACCGGTAAACGGCGAAAGGATGCCCGGGAGGAAGGAAATATCTTCCAGAGCAAGGATATTGTCACGGTTCTGATGCTGTTGGGTGTGTTCTATACAGCCAAGTTGGTACTACCCATGATATATAATACAGCGGGAGAGTTTATGCAGTTCTTTTTTACCGCTGTGGGGGCAGAAGCGCCTCTGGAGCGCTCCCCCAATATCTATACTTATATGGTGGTAACCCTGTTAAAGTGTGCCCTTCCGCTGCTGCTGGTGTCCATGGTCCTGGGAATTCTGGGACATGGAGTGCAAACCCGGTTTCTTGTGACTTTTAAGCCCTTGCGGCCAAAGTTCAGCAAGTTAAATCCCATTTCCGGGATCAAAAAGCTCTTCGGCATGAAAAAAGTGGTAGAGCTTGTAAAAAACCTGATTAAGATAGCAATTTTGATTGCTTTGCTGTATAATATTCTAATGAGCGATGTTACGCCCATTGCGCAGATGATGGATGTATCGGTGCTGAGCGCGGCTGCGGCCACGTTACAGATGGTGCTTGACCTGGTCGTCAAAGTGTGCATTGCCTTTGCTGTGGTGGCGTTTTTTGATTTTCTCTACCAGAGGTGGGATTATGAGAAAAATCTGAAGATGACGAAGCAGGAGGTAAAGGATGAATACAAGATGACAGAGGGAAATCCAGAGATCAAGGGACGAATCCGGAGGATTCAGCGTCAGATGGCTTTGAGCAGGATGATGCAGAGTGTTCCGGAGGCCGATGTAATTATCCGAAATCCTACGCATTTTGCTGTGGCGCTGAAGTATGACCCGGAGAAGCACGGGGCACCGGTGGTACTGGCTAAGGGGCAGGATTATCTGGCTCTGCGTATTATTAAGGTGGGCATGGAGCATGAGGTATTTATTTTGGAAAACAGGCCTTTGGCTAGAGCGCTTTACGCGGATAGTGAGGTGGACCGGGAGATACCGCCCCAGTTTTACGGCGCAGTGGCGGAGGTTCTGGTGTATATTTACCGGCTCAACCACAGAGACGAGATGCTCAGGTGATAGCAGAATTGGCATCCGCATATTTTATATAGATGGATGGAGTCTTACATGAAAAAAATATTGAGCTATTCCGTGGTACTCTTTGTACTTACGGTAATTCTTTTGTTGATTATCCCATTGCCTGCGGCCATCGTGGACGTGGCAATCATTTTGAATATATCTCTGTCCCTGATGATCTTGGTTATCACCATGACGATCCGGGAGCCTTTGGAATTTGCCATATTTCCGTCGCTACTGTTGATTACAACCCTGTTCCGTCTTGGTATCAACGTGTCTACCACGAGAAATATTCTGAGCAACTCCGGTTCCTCTGGACAGATTATTAAGGCCTTTGGTGATTTTATTCTCCAGGGAAATGTGGTGGTAGGTCTTGTAATCTACCTGATCATCGTTTTGATGCAGTTTATTGTTATTACCAAAGGTGCGGAACGTGTATCCGAGGTTGCGGCCAGATTTACTCTGGATGCTATGCCTGGTAAGCAGATGGCTATTGATGCAGACCTGAATTCAGGCCTTATCGATGAGCAGCAGGCAAAAGCACGGCGTGAGAAGATCCAGCGGGAAGCGGATTTCTACGGTTCCATGGATGGTGCCACCAAGATTGTAAAGGGTGACTCCGTCATGTCGCTGATTACCACAGGTGTAAACCTTATCGGCGGTATTATTATCGGCCTTGTGCAGGGCGGAGCCACTATCGGCCAGGTGGCTACTACCTACTCCATCGCTACAGTAGGTGATGGCCTGGTAGGGCAGATTCCCTCTCTGTTGATTTCCACAGCCACAGGTATGATTGTGACCCGTGCGGTGGCAGAGGGAAGCCTGAACGAGGATATTTCCAAGCAGTTTACAGCTCAGCCCACAGCGATTATGATAAGTGGTGTGGTTGTGGCGATTTTGACTGTGATCCCGGGTATGCCGGTGATCCAGCTTCTCATGGTATCCTCTGGTTTGATCGGGGGCGGATACTATCTGTCCAGAAAAATTCAGGAGGAGCCCTCTATGGCGGGGGTAGGATTTGCTACCGCTCCCGGAGGGGAAGGACCGGCGGAGGAAGCGGCCCCGGAGGGCGGGGAAACTCTGCGACAGGTTACAGAAGAGGAGTACTACAAGGATGTCAATAATGTCTATAACTTATTGACGGTGGAGCCCATAGAGATGGAGTTTGGTTACAGCCTGATACCGCTGGTGGATGAATCTGTGGGTGGTCGGCTGATTAACCGGATTGTGATTTTCCGCAGGCAGTATGCACAGGATATGGGCTTTGTAATTCCCTCCATCCGTCTCCGTGACAGTTCGGGGCTGAATACCAATCAGTACAGCATTAAAATTAAGGGCGAGGAGGTAGCCAAGGGAGAGCTTTTGGTGGATTATTTCCTGGCTTTGGACCCGGAAAATCCGGAGATGGAAATCGATGGTATTGAGACCATTGAACCGGCCTATGGAATTCCCAGCCGATGGATTCGGCCGGAGGATCGGGAGATGGCGGAGATATACGGCTATACGGTCATAGACCCGTTGTCTGTATTGGTGACCCATCTGTCTGAGGTAGTCAAGCAGCATGCACATGAGCTGTTGACCAGGCAGGAGATTATACATCTGGTGGAGAATACAAAAAAGAATTCGCCAGAGCTTATTGAGGAAGCATTTCCCAATTTTATCAATTACAGCCTGTTTCAAAAGATTCTCACCAGTCTTTTGAAGGAGGGCGTACCTATCAAGGATATGGAAACCATTATCGAAACCAGTCTGGAGAGTATTTCCGAGACCGGGTTACCGGTGAAGGATGTGGATGCGTTGCTTGAGCGTATCCGGACAGCTCTGAAACGTACCATTACCCGCCTTTACTGTGAAGATGGCAGTATGAAAGTCATCACCATGGATGCGGAGTTGGAGCGGACCATGGTCAGCTGCCTGTCCAAGGGAGAGAGAGGTTATTACCTGGCTTTAAGCCCCGAGGTACTCCAGAGCCTTATCAATCAGATTACCGTACAGCTTAAGAAATTTAACAGTCTGTCTCAGAGCCCGGTAATTTTGACGTCTCAGGTAATGCGTGTTCATTTTTACCGGCTCATTGACCAGTTTTATCCCAATGTGAGGGTATTATCCTTTAATGAGATAGCCAATAATATTCAGATACAATCTATTGGTAGCCTGACTCTTGAGAGCTCAGAGAGAAGGGGTGCCTAACCTGTAAGGGGTTGATGCATGATGGCTCAGACAGAAAATTTAAAAGATAAGACAAATGAGGAGCTTTTAGTGCTGTACCGGGAGAGCAAGCGGCTGGAGGTAAAGCAGGAGCTGGTAATGCGTTACCTTTATATTGTAAAGACCATAGCCGCACAGATGCGGGGGGTCTATGCAGGCTCTTTGCAGATGGAAGATATTATCAATGAGGGCGTAATTGCCATAATGAAGGGGATTGACAGATACGATCCAAAGCGGGATAATAAGTTTGAGACTTTTATATCCAGACGTATCCGGGGAATGATTATTGACCTGGTACGCAAAAATGACTGGATGCCCCGGGATTTCCGAAAGCAGATACGGCTGATGGAGGAGGCGCGGGGAGAGCTGGGAAATGAAGCTACAGAGGAATCCATTGCAGAGCATATGGGAATGGATGTGAAGAAATATCGAAAGCTTCAGAGCATGAGTGTGATTATGAATGTGCTGTCCCTGGATATGCTCAGCGATGATGAGGATGAACATCAGTCCCTCCAGGTGTCCAGCAGAGATATTGATTCCCAGCCGGAGAAGGCTTTTCTCCAAGGGGAGTCTCGCCAGCTTTTGGCGGAGGCTGTAAAAAGCCTGAAAGAAAAGGAACAGATGGTGGTTTCTCTCTACTATGTGGAAGAGCTGAATATGGGACAGATCGCGGAGATTTTGGGGGTCAGCGAGCCACGTATCTCCCAGATCCACAGCAATGCCATCCGAAGGCTGAAAGCATATATGAGTAGCTATGTATAGAAACCAATTTAGTCAGACAGCAGATAGACTAGGAAAAAGAGGAGGAAACAGGAATGTATCAGGGATTCTATAACCTGACATCCGGTATGCTGACACAGAGCAGAAATTTGAATGTCATCAGCAACAATATGGTGAATGTTCAGACCGCAGGCTATAAGCGGGAAAAAATGGTCAGCAGTACCTTTGAGGAGGAGATGCTCTATCGAACAGGGAGAGTCAACAAGGATGATCCTGTGGAGTTGGGTGTTACCTCCAAGATTAAAACCGCCCAGAGAACTTATGTAAACTATGAGCAGGGAAGTTTTAACAGCACTGGCGGTGTATTTGATTTTGCCCTGAACGGAAATGGATTTTTCTGTATAGATACAGCAGAAGGGGTTCGCTATACGAGGAATGGCTCTTTTCATGTGGATAACGAGGGCTATCTGATGTTGGATAATCTGGGACGGGTGCAGGGACAGAATGGGCCCATTCAGATTGCCAGTGAGAATTTGGTGGTGGACGGCAACGGCGCTATCCGGGGATGGGATGAAAATGGCAATGAGCAGGAGTATGGTATTCTGCGCATTGTGGATTTTGAGGATTACCAACAGCTCCACAAGGAGGACTACGGTCTGTATTCCACCAATCAGGCGCCCCGCCAGGTGACTGATGGAGAGACTGGTGTGCTTTGGCAGACGCTGGAGCGCTCCAATGTGGATATGGTGGAGGAGATGACATCCCTGATGTCCTCTCAGAGAGCTCTTCAAAGTGCAGCGCAGGTCCTTAAAATGTACGATCAGATTATGAGTAAATCGGCAACAGATGTAGGAAGATTGTAAGGAGGAAGTAAACATGTATCAGTCATTTTATACGGGAGCCTTGGGTGCTGGAAGCTTTCTGGCAAAGCTGAGCGTGGTTTCCAACAATCTGGCCAATATTAACAACAATGGCTTTAAAAAGGAAAGTGTGGAGTTTGCTGATCTACTGAAATATAATCTGAATGATTCGGAGGATGCGGTTACGGAGCTTATGGCTGGTAACGGTATGCGTGTACAGCGGACCTATTCGAATTTTAATTCAGCGGCCGTAACACAGACCAATGGTGTGCTGGACTTTGCCATTTTGCAGGACAGAGCCTTTTTTATGGTACAGGATGTGGGTACAGAGGCTATCACTTATACCCGCAGCGGCCATTTCCATCGGGGAGAGCTGGATGGAAAGTTTTATCTGATGACGGATTCCAACCGTCTGGTGCTGGATCAGAATCAGCAGCCTATTGAGTTAGGGCAGCTGGAGGGAGAGGATCTGGGAGAGGTGCGCGAAAAGGTGGCCCTCTATACTTTTGAGCATCCCAGCCGTCTTCTTCATGTGGGAGATAATGAGTTTGCTCCCCAGGATGAGGGCGCAGAACCTATTCTGATTGAGAGTCCCATGCTGGCCACTGGAGCTCTGGAGCGCTCCGATACGGATATGGCTGATGAAATGGTACAGGTGATTCAGTGCCAGCGAGCATTTTCTTATGCGCTGAAGGTGGTAAACACAGCGGACGAGGTTGAGAGTACCATTAATGCTCTGCGCTCGTAAGCATAATGGTGAGAGGTGAGTATGAGAATAAAAAGCTATGAAGACATGAACCTTCAGGAACTAGATGTTATGAAGGAAATCAGCAGTATTGGCACAAGCCATGCTGCTACATCCCTTTCCAAGCTTTTGCAGAAGGAAGTGCGAATCACGATTCCAGAGGTGAGTGTCCTGGGGTATGAGGAAGCAGTGGAAAGAATTGGAGAGATTGAGGAGCTGGTGGCGGCCACGCTGGTTCAGATGTCCCGGGATGTGAACGGACTGATTCTCTTTATCTTTAAAATGGATATGGCAAATGTGGTGCTGGAGAAGCTTATCGGAAGAGGGTATACCTCTTTTGAGGAGATGGATGACCTTGCCTATTCTGCTTTGGAGGAGGTGGGAAACATTATCATCTGCTCCTATGTAAATGCTTTTGCCCAGCTGGTGGGAGTGGATATTGATTTGTCGGTTCCCAGTTCCACGGTAAATATGCTGGGGGGAATTTTAACAGTGCCCATTGCAGAGTACGGGTACGAGACAGATAAGCTCATGTATATTAATGCGGAGTTTGTCATGGACGGTGTCAGGCTTTCGGACGGGCTTTTGATGCTCCCTGACATTGAGTCCCTGAATAGTATATTAGAGAAATTAGGTGTTTTGAGTTGACAGCGAATAGTTTAAAAGTAGGGATCGGGGACATGAAATTTGCCAGGGGAGAGGGTGAAATTATTACATACGCTCTTGGCTCTTGTATTGGGATAACATTCTATGATCCGTTCCTGAAGCTGGGGGGACTTCTGCACGTTATGCTGCCTATGCGGACTGACCCTAATGATCAAAAGGTATACAAGTACGCGGACACAGGACTTCGGGAGATGATCCGCAAGCTCTCAGCTTTTGGTATGGTGAAGAGCAGAACCATTGTAAAAATTGCAGGGGGAGCAAAGATGTTTGAAATCCGGGGGAATTCCGATTTCGGAAACATCGGGCAGAGGAACGCTGCAATGGTAAAAAAGGTATTGATGGAAGAACGGATGCGCATTTCGGCAGAGGATACAGGAGGTAGCTCTGCTCGGACCATGGTGATCAATGTGGCCACCGGGGACGTTATCATCCGGTCAGCCGGAAAGCCGGAAAGGCATCTATAAGGGAAGGAGCGGATACACGTGGAAAGAGAAAAAGAGGGAATTCTTCTTGAATCGGGCACAAATGAAATTGAAATTATGAAGTTTACGATTCAGGGTGAGTTTTACGGTATCAATGTGGCTAAGGTTAAGGAGATTATGATGAGCGAGAAGGTAAAAGGAATGCCTCACGCCCATCCGGCTGTGGAGGGAATCTTCAAGCCCAGGGACACACTGATCACAGTAATCGATTTGGGCTACTATCTAACCAATGATAATTTGGAGCATAAGCCCAGAGATTTGTTTATTGTAACAAATTTCAATAAAATGACGGTTGCTTTCCGCGTGCAGAGCATTGAAGGTATCAGCCGCATTTCCTGGAAAGATATTCAGAAGCCAGATAAGACCTTAAGTCATGGGGAGGAGGGCGTAGCCACAGGAATTGCCCAGTGCTCCGGAGAGCTGGTTACCATTCTGGACTTTGAGAAAATCGTGGCGGAGATTGCACCGGAGACCACCATTCAGATTTCCGAGGTGGAGCAGATGGGAGATCGTCCCCTTTGTAGTTGTCCCCTGGTGATTGCGGAGGATTCCATCCTTCTCCAGAAAATGATTGACGATTCTCTGGAGCGTGCCGGCTTTATGGATGTAAAGAACTTCAACAATGGACAGGAGGCCTGGAATTATCTGAAGAGTCTGCGAAATGATTCAGATCTGTATGAAAAGGTAAACCTGATTATCACAGATATTGAGATGCCGGAGATGGATGGCCATCGGTTGACTAAGTTGGTCAAGGATGATCCCAGACTGAAGCTTATTCCGGTGGTAATTTTCTCCTCCCTGATCGATGATCAGATGCGCATTAAGGGGGAGGCTCTGGGAGCGGACGAACAACTGACCAAGCCGGAGATTGGCCATCTGGTTCATGTAATTGACAGTCTGTTGGAGAGATTCCAGAAGCAAGTGAAGGAATTATAAAAGAGATATAAAAGAAAAGCTGCCATACAGGGAAGGAGCCCAGTATGGTAGCTTTTTTCTTTGGATAGTCTGTGGAAACTAGATGCGTAGGGGTAGCTGGTAAACGGGGGCGGAATTTGACCTATACGCCACAGATGCCCTGCACCTGTGCCAGAGGAAGCCCGGTTTTCTCCGCTGCCTGTTCCGGGGACATCCCACTTTTATAGAGCCGCCGTACCGTAAAGTCCAGTGCCTCTCCAATCTCGATTACATGCCCATCCGGATCGAGGATGCGAATAACTCGTTGTCCCCAGCTGTGTTCCATAAGGGGATTCAGATAGGAGATGGTACCCGGATACTGTGTAAGCCTTTCCTGAAAGGCATCCAGATCATTCTCTTCAAAGTACAGCTCCTTATCTGCATGGCCAGGGATAGACTCTTTCCCAATAAGCGTTTCCCAGATACGTTTGTCCTGAAGGACCAGCCCTTCGGTCAGAATTACATTTCCGCCAAAATCGGTGACAACCGCCAAACCGGATAAATCTTGATAGAATTTTTTAGAGTGCTCGATATCCTTTACTACCAGGAGAATGTTTTTTAATTTCATAGGAACCTCGTTTTTGGGTGGCAGTCGATGGATTCCACTATGGTTCAGTGACGGTTTTTAAACAGCTTAGCAGGCTGGGAGTTCTAAATAGAAATAAAAACAAAAGAGTCATAAGCGCTGAATCCTCCAACATTTATGGCTCTTCCCAAGCAGATAACGGGAATCGAACCCGCCTCTCCAGCTTGGGAAGCTGGCGTTCTACCGATGAACTATATCTGCATGCATGCATTATAACACGATTCTCCAAAAAAGAAAAGCATAAATTTTAGAAATTGCACATTTTGTGAAAGTGGGATATACTGAGGGCAGAGGAAAGGAAGGATACCATGGACTTATTTGACTATATGAGGGAGACCTCCATGGAGCAGGAGGCTCCTCTGGCCTCCCGGCTGCGGCCAGGGACTCTGGAGGAGATTGTGGGACAGCAGCATATTCTGGGAAAGGATAAGCTTTTGTACAGGGCTATACAGGCGGACAAGCTGAGCTCCCTGATTTTTTATGGGCCACCAGGAACGGGAAAGACTACCATTGCCAAGGTGATTGCCCGTACCACCAGCGCAATCTTTCAACAGATCAATGCCACGGTGGCGGGGAAAAAGGATATGGAGGCTGTGGTCCAGGAAGCCAAGGATGCTCGGGGCATGTATGGAAAAAGAACGATTCTATTTGTTGACGAGATTCACCGCTTTAATAAAGGACAGCAGGATTATCTGCTTCCCTTTGTGGAGGATGGCACGCTGATTCTAATAGGGGCTACCACGGAAAATCCCTATTTTGAAGTCAACGGGGCACTCCTGTCCCGGTCTGTGATCTTTGAGCTGAAATCGTTGGAAAAAGAGGATATTAAGACTTTGATTCGGCGGGCAGTCTATGATAGAGATAAAGGCATGGGAGCTTACAGTGCAGAAATTGATGAGGATGCGGAGGAATTTCTGGCAGACATGGCAGGAGGGGATGCCCGGGCGGCCCTGAATGCGGTGGAGCTGGGCGTGTTGACTACAAAGCCCGGGGCGGACCAGAAAATCCGCCTGACTTTGGAGGTGGTTTCCGAATGCATTCAAAAGCGGGCGGTGCGCTATGACAAGAATGGGGACAATCACTACGATGTGATTTCCGCCTTTATCAAAAGTATGCGGGGGTCTGATCCGGATGCGGCCGTGTATTATCTGGCAAAAATGATCTACGCTGGAGAGAATGTGACTTTTATTGCCCGCCGGATTTTGATCTGTGCGGCCGAGGATGTGGGAAACGCTGATCCCCAGGCTCTTGTGGTGGCAACAGCGGCAGCCCAGGCCTCAGAGCGGGTGGGATTTCCGGAATCCCAGATCATCCTGGCTCAGGCGGCATCCTATGTAGCCTGTGCTCCCAAGAGTAATGCGTCGGTGAATGCTATCAGCCGGGCCATGGAATCGGTGCGGGCAGTAAAGACTACGGTGCCGGTTCATCTCCAGGACGCCCACTATGCTGGTGCAAAGGGATTGGGGCATGGGGTGGGCTATAAGTATGCCCACGATTATCCCAATCACTATGTGAAACAACAATATTTACCCACTGAAATACAGGGAAGCGTTTTTTACGAGCCAGGAGATCTGGGGTATGAGCGGAAAATGAAAGAGAGAATGCAGGAAATCCGGAGGAATGAGCCCGGGAAGCCTTAAAATGTCTCCGGTTCCGGATATTCTGTTCCGAAGCATTCCACAGTCATGTTTTGAATCACCTGTTTCTCTAAGGGTCTGTCGGAAAAATCCACAGGGACCTGGGCAATGTGATTTACCACGTCCATACCCTCCACTACCTTTCCGAAAGCGGCATAGCTTCCGTCCAGATGGGATGCCTCCTGGTGCACAATAAAAAACTGGCTTCCGGCAGAATCCGGATGCATGCTCCGGGCCATGGAAAGCACGCCAGGGGTATGGGGAAGCGGGTTGGAAAAGCCATTTTTATCAAATTCTCCTGGAATACTGTACCCAGGACCGCCGGTTCCTGTGCCCTTGGGGCAGCCACCCTGGATCATAAAGCCTTCTATCACCCGGTGAAAAATAAGGCCATTGTAGAAGCCCTTGTTTATAAGGCTGATAAAATTGTTGACAGTGTTGGGGGCTATATCCGGGTAGAGCTCTGCCTTGATACAGTCGCCGTTTTCCATTTCAATGGTTACGATAGGATTTTGTTCCATTTTATGTTTCTCCTTCTGTTGATTGCCCCAAAAGCCTTCTTTGGACATTATCTCTATATTCTAGCGGATTTTTTTGTTTCCGTAAAGGGTTTTTGTAGACAATTTCTGGAAAAAAGAGGATAATATTACCAGGCATTGTATATGGTAGGAGGGTGTATGATTAAGGGACTGATTGTAGGTACGGTCCATGTGGGGGAGTTGTTTGAGAGGCTACGGACGGAGGAACGGGAAAAAGGTCTGGCTTTGGAAAGAAAGATGACTTGGCGGTCCCACTTGGACGAGAAGGCGTTGGGGGAGATTCTAAAGCTTTGGCAGGAGGAACCCTGGGATTGCCTGTGTATAGCGGAGACACCCCAGGCGGTACAAGCGGCCCGGAAACTTGGAATTCCATGCATTGGCTATCAAAATCCCGGATATGAGAAGACAGAGCTTTGGGGGTTGGACTGGCTTTTACAGGGCTTTGAGGAGATTGACTGGAAATTTTTGGAAATGGTGCATACCAGGGCGTTGGGACGGCCCGTGATTATCGGGGAGACAAAAAGGCTCCTTATCCGGGAGATGACAGTGGAGGATCTGGATGCCCTGTATGACCTGTACCAGGACACATGTCCTGGGCGGTTTGTGGAGAATCTGGCGGCAGACCGGGCTGTAGAGGAGGCCAGGACTCGTGCTTATATCCGGTATATGTATGGTCTACACCAGTTTGGCATGTGGGTGTTGGTGGAAAAATCTCAGGGCTGTCTTATCGGCCGGGCTGGCTATGGGCTGGTGGATTACCGGGGAAAGACAGAGATGGATTTTGGATATCTGGTGGGAAAATCTTGGCAGGGGCAGGGCTATGCCAAGGAGGCTGGTCGGGCGGTGCTGGAGTATGGTCGGGACTTTCTGGCTCTTAAAAGTGTGTGTGCTTACACTCACCCGGAGAATCTGGCCTCCCGGGCAGTCTTAAAGAGGTTGGGCTTTGCTTTGCAAGGAGAGTTGGAGGCACAGGGAGAAGGGCTGCTCTGCTATGAGAAGCAGCTGGACGGGGAAGAACCGGAAGAAATTATTTTTCCAGGGGCTTGCAAAACCCAGCGGCCTATGCTATAATCTGAGTGCTGTCTATTTAAGACAGGGAACTGCAGGGACTTGCAGGGATAGCCCGGGATAGCTTGCTGTGGATATATGGGAGCAGCATTGGCCGGGAATTGCGGCAGAAGTTCACAAATATTCAGAAGAGGTGAAAATCATGAAGGAAGGTATCCATCCGTCTTATTATCAGGCGACAGTAACATGCAACTGCGGAAATACATTTACCACAGGTTCTACCAAGAAGGACATTCACGTGGAAATCTGTTCCAAATGTCATTCGTTCTATACTGGCCAGCAGAAGGCTGCGGCAGCACGTGGACGTATTGATAAGTTTAACCGTAAGTACGGCATTAGCAAATAGGAAATGCAAGTGAGGTTTAAGGGGTGAGGTTTGTGGAAATCTCACCCCATTTTGCTCTATATCAGGAGAAAAGCAGAAAGGTACGAGCTATGAAATCATCGGGAATTGGCGGTCAGGCCGTTATAGAAGGTATCATGATGAAAAATCAGGATGTGTACTCGATTGCAGTGCGCAGGCCGGACGGCGAGATTGATGTGCACCTGAGCACGTATGACAGCATTGCAGGGCAGGGGAAGCTAAGGAAGATCCCCATTATCCGTGGCGTGGTTAATTTTGTGGATTCCCTGGTGCTGGGGATGCGTTGCCTGACCCATTCTGCCAAGTTTTATGATGACGAGGATATGGAATCCTCCCGGGCAGATGATTTGATGCAGAAGGTATTTAAAGATAAAGCGGAAAATGTGGTAATGGGTATTACGGTTACCTTTTCCATTGTAATGGCGGTTGCTATTTTTATGGTACTGCCATATTTTGTTGCGGATTATCTGAGAGTCTATATTGTCTCGGATACGGTGCTGGCCATATTGGAGGGAGCCATTCGTCTGCTGCTGTTTTTGCTGTACGTGGTGCTAATCTCCCAGATGAGGGATATCCGCCGGGTGTTTCAATACCATGGTGCCGAGCATAAATGCATAAACTGTATTGAAAACGGCTGGGAGTTGAACACCAAAAATGTGCGCAAGGCCTCCAAACATCACAAGCGCTGCGGAACAAGCTTTATGCTGGTGGTTATGGTGATCAGCATTATTTTCTTTATCTTTATTCGAGTGGACTCCCCCATTCTCCGGGTGGTTCTGCGAATTGCCCTGGTGCCGGTGATTGCCGGGGTGTCCTATGAGTTTATTCGATTCGCCGGAAATACCTCCAATCCCATTATGAGTATATTAAGTCGCCCGGGGATGTGGTTGCAGGCCTTGACCACCCGGGAGCCGGATCGAAAGATGATGGAGGTGGGCATTGCTGCTGTGGAGGCTGTCTTTGACTGGCGGGCCTATCAGGAAGAACAGGGGATTTACCATGAGAGGTCTCAGGACGATCTGGATGCCTATGTGGATGCTCTGCCAGAGACAGGGCTGGCGGCCACCTCTCTGGAAGAGGCCGAAGAAGGGAAGGAACAGTTGGATATTAGCCCGGCTCCAGAAAAGGATAAGGAGGAAAATCCCAAGAGCGATGAGACTTTGGAGGAAGAGCTGGAGACAGTTCAGGATATAGAAAAAATCTTGGAGATGCCAGAGACGCCGAAGGCCTCCAAAGGCCAGCGTAAACCGGCCCGGAAGAAGGCAGAGGAAGTACCGGAGGAAAACCTGGATATTCCAGTTGTACAAGAGTGGAAAACGGAAAAGGCCCGGGGGACAGAAAAGCAGAGTGCCAGAAGGCAGGCAGATAAAAAGGCTGAGGAGACAAAGACTCCTAAAATGGCCAAGAGAAAGGCTCCTTCCAAAGCAAAGAGGGAGGAGACAGAGAAAGCGCAGGAAGTCCCTTCCGATATTCTGGATATTCTGGAGGAAACAGACAAGTCATGACATTACGGGAAGCTTTTGGCTATGGGAACACCTACCTGGAGAGCAGAGATATCCGGGAACCTGGGCTGGATGCCTGGCATTTGCTGGAGTATGTGACTGGGAAAAGCAGGAGTGATTATTATGCCCATGGGGAGGAGCGCTTAACCCCTACCCAGGTGATATTTTACGAGAAACTTCTGGAGAAGCGGGGAGGACGAATTCCCTTGCAGCATTTGACAGGGAGGCAGGAATTTATGGGTTTGTCCTTTCGGGTGAATGCGGAAGTGCTGATTCCTCGACAGGATACGGAGACCTTAGTGGAGGAGGCGCTGAAGATTCTGCGCCCCGGGATGCGGGTGTTGGATCTGTGTACAGGCAGCGGGTGTATCCTTATAAGCCTTCTGGCTTTGTGCCCCGGGATGGAGGGGCTGGGAACAGATATTTCCCCTGGGGCCCTGAGTGTGGCCCGGGAAAATGCGGCTGCCCGGGGAGTAAAGGCGGAATTTCGCAAAAGTGACATGTTTGCCAGGATTTCCGGAGAGCCCTTTGACTGCATTGTGGCCAACCCGCCTTATATTGCCAGCAGGGATATTCCAGGGCTTATGGAGGAGGTTCGAGAATATGAGCCAAGACAGGCCCTGGACGGAGGAGAGGACGGGCTGCGCTTTTACCGGATTTTGGCAAAGGAGGCTGGTTCCCATCTAAAGAGCGGGGGACAAATGTATCTGGAAATTGGCTGTGACCAGGGGGAGAGCGTACCGGCGCTTCTGCGATCCTGCGGATTTTCAGAGGTGGCCGTCATCCGGGATTTATGCGGAAACGATCGGGTGGTTAAGGGCACCTGGATAGAATAGAGGAGAGAACTTATGTTTGATAAATTAGAGGACCTTCTGCTACGTTTTGAGGATATTATGAATGAGTTGAACGATCCCAATGTGGTCAACGACCAGACTAGATTTCGTAAGCTTATGAAGGAGCAGAACGATCTGCAACCTCTGGTGGAGGCTTACCAGCAGTATAAAAAGGCGCAGGAAACCGTGGAGGAGAGCCTGATGATGCTGGAGGAGGAGAATGATGAGGAGATGCGGGAAATGCTCAAGGAGGAGTTGAGCACAGCCCGGACGCAGATTGAGGAGCTGTCTCATACCTTAAAGATTTTGTTGCTGCCCAAGGACCCCAACGACGACAAAAATGTGATTGTGGAGATCCGGGCCGGAGCAGGTGGAGATGAGGCTGCCCTGTTTGCCGCGGAAATTTATCGCATGTATGTCCATTACGCGGAGAGCCAGAGATGGAAAATTGAGGTTATGGAAGTGGATGAGATTGGCATTGGGGGCATGAAGAGCATTAGCTTTATGATCAACGGACAGGGCGCTTACTCAGTGATGAAGTATGAGTCCGGAGTACATCGCGTACAGCGGGTGCCGGAGACAGAATCCGGCGGACGGATTCACACTTCCACCATCACTGTGGCTGTGATGCCGGAAGCCGAGGAGGTGGATGTGCAGATCGACGAGAAGGACATCCGGATCGATGTAATGCGGGCTTCTGGAAACGGAGGA
Organism: Lachnospiraceae bacterium; assembly: GCA_022791975.1. Taxonomy (GTDB): domain Bacteria; phylum Bacillota; class Clostridia; order Lachnospirales; family Lachnospiraceae; genus RGIG4284. The sequence goes on from JAAWAC010000041.1 coordinate 298,404, forward strand.
CAATGTGTAAATACCACGGACTCTGCTGTGCGTCTGACCCATTATCCCACGGGGATCGTGGTGTACAGCCAGACAGAGAAGTCTCAGCTGCAAAATAAGGCAAAGGCCTTTGCTCTGCTGCGCACCAAGCTCTATGATATGGAATGTCAGAAGGCCCATGACGCGGAGGCGGAGGCCAGGAAAAGTCAAATCGGCACAGGGGACCGGGCGGAAAAAATCCGCACTTATAACTTCCCCCAGGGCCGGGTCACGGATCACCGCATAGGACTGACCCTGTATAAGCTGGATAAAATTATGGATGGAGACATTCAGGAGATTATGGATGCCTGTATTGCCGCGGACCAGGCGGCTAAACTTTCCAAAATGGGAGAAGAGGCATAAAATGCGTTACTTCTGCGTACACATTGCAGAAGCCAGAAAAAAGAGTTTGGTAAAGTGGCGAGGGCGCACGAGGGGAACTTTTCTCTTCAGTGCCATCGCGCAGCGATATGAAATAGGAGGAAAAGATGGGAAAATATTTTGGTACAGATGGATTTCGGGGAGAGGCCAATGTAAAGTTGACGGTAGAGCATGCCTTTAAGGTGGGAAGATATCTGGGCTGGTATTATGGCCGGGACCACAAGGCACGGATTGTAATCGGAAAGGACACCCGAAGAAGCAGCTACATGTTTGAGTATGCCTTGGCGGCCGGGATCACAGCTTCTGGTGGAGATGCCTACCTTTTGCATGTGACCACCACCCCCAGCGTGTCCTATGTGGTGCGCACAGAGGGCTTTGACTGTGGCATTATGATTTCTGCCAGCCATAACCCCTTCTATGACAATGGAATCAAGGTTATCAATGGCTATGGCCATAAACTGGAGGCAAAGGTAGAGGATAAAATTGAGAGATATCTGGATGGGGAGAGCGAGGAGCGTCCCCTGGCCGTGGGGGAGGAGATTGGCCGTACCGTGGACTTTTCCGCAGGCCGGAATCGCTACATTGGCTATCTGATTTCCATTCCCACCCGCTCCTTTAAGCATATGCGGGTAGGCTTGGACTGTGCCAATGGCAGCTCCTCGGCCATTGCAAAGAGTGTATTTGATGCCCTGGGAGCCAAGACCTATGTGATCCACAATGAGCCGGATGGGGTCAATATCAATACCAACTGCGGTTCCACGCATATTGAGGAGCTCCAGCAGTTTGTGCGGGAAAATCATCTGGATGTGGGCTTTGCCTACGACGGAGATGCGGATCGGTGTATTGCTGTGGATGAAAATGGAAATGTGGTGGATGGGGATTTAATTCTGTATATCTGCGGAAAATATATGAAGGAGCAGAATGCCCTGCGCCATGACACCATTGTGACCACGGTAATGTCCAACTTGGGACTTTACAAAGCCTGTGACAAGGCTGGCCTGAAATATGAGAAGACAGCGGTGGGAGATAAGTATGTCTATGAGAACATGACCCAGAATGGCTTCCAGCTGGGAGGAGAGCAGTCAGGACATATTATTTTCAGCAAACATGCCACCACGGGAGACGGAATCCTGACCTCCTTAAAGGTGATGGAGGTGATTCTGGAGCGGAAGGTGACTCTGGCTACCCTGGCCTCAGAGGTGAAGATTTACCCGCAGCTTTTGCAGAATCTCAAAGTTTCCCATATGGATGCCACCCTGAACCATGAAAAGGTGCAGGAGGCCATTGCCTCCGTGGAGAAGCGACTGGGGGAAGACGGCCGGGTTCTGGTGAGAAAGAGCGGCACAGAGCCCTTGCTTCGGGTTATGGTGGAGGCGCTCACCGACGAACTCTGTGAGGAGTGCGTATTGCATATTATAAATGCTATGAAGAGTGTTCAGTAATACTAACAAACAGCAGCTGCTGCCCGTATAAGGTCTGGAAGGCAGCAGCGGAACTGACAATAGGGGGAAAAATGAAAAAAACAGCATTGGTAGTGATGGCGGCCGGGATTGGCAGCCGGTTTGGAGGAGGAATCAAGCAGCTGGAGCCAGTGGGGCCCAGTGGAGAGATTATTATGGATTATTCTGTCCACGACGCTCTGGAGGCGGGCTTTGACAAGGTGGTTTTTATTATCCGCAAAGATCTGGAAAAGGACTTTCGGGAAATCATTGGAAACCGCATGGAGAAGCTTACGGAAGTGGCCTATGCCTTTCAGGAGCTTTCGGATCTTCCGGCAGGCTTTGAAAAGCCCCTGGAACGCACAAAGCCCTGGGGAACTGGTCAGGCAGTGTTGAGCTGTAGGGGAATTCTACAGGAGCCCTTCGTAGTTATCAATGCGGATGATTATTATGGAAAAGAAGCCTTTGTAAAGGTGCATGATTACCTTATACAGGAACAGCCTGGTAAGGAAAAGATGAACTTTTGTATGGCAGGCTTTATTCTGGGGAATACCTTAAGTGAGAACGGGGCTGTGACCAGAGGTATCTGTCAGGTAGAGAATGGGTATCTCACCAAGGTAGTGGAGACTCACGGCATTGTCAAGACGCCCCAGGGAGCGGCTGTGGAAGGACCAGAGGGGCAGCTGACCCCGGTGGATGCGGGCAGTCATGTGTCTATGAATATGTGGGGGCTGACCCCGGAATTTCTTCATACCCTGGAAAAGGGTTTTGAGAAATTTCTGGCCAATATAAAGCCGGGGGATATAAAGGCAGAATATCTGCTGCCCACCATTGTGGATGGCCTGATCCGCTCCGGGGAGGCCTCGGTGCGGGTGCTGGAAACCCGGGATAAATGGTTTGGGGTGACCTATAAGGAGGACAAGCAATCGGTGATGGAGGCCTTCCAAAGTTTGATTGCCAAGGGAGTATACAAAGAGAAGCTTTTTTCATGAGGAACAAAGGGGGCATTGCAATCGCGGTGCCCTTTTTAACACAAGGACCGGTGAAAGGAGACCGGGCATCTGAGGATAGGACAAATGAAAAGCAAGAAAAAAAGTCTGGTTTCTTATTATGGACCCTACAAGGGAATGCTTGCCCTGGATCTTTTGTTTGCCATGGTTGGAGCGGCTGTGACCCTGGCCATTCCCCTGATTGTGCGATATATCACCAACCAGGTGATTTATCAGGAGAGCAGCGCGGCCTGGAACAGCATTTTAAAGCTCAGTATTCTAATGGGGGCACTGCTGCTTGTGGAGCTGGGGTGCAATTTTTTTATCAGCTATTGGGGACATATGATGGGAGCCCGGATGGAATACGGCATGCGCAATGAAATCTTTGGCCACTATCAGAAATTGTCCTTTACCTTCTATGACAATCAGAAGGTGGGGCAGCTGTTGTCCCGCGTGACCAACGATTTGTTTGACATTACGGAACTTTTGCACCACGGACCGGAGGATGTGACCATTTCCCTGATTAAGATTCTGGGTGCATCCTTTATTTTGTTTGGTATCAACCCAACCCTGACTCTGGTAATGCTGGGCTTTTTACCGGTGATCTTTTTCTTTGCCCTGTATCTCAATCGAAAAATGAAGCACGCCTTTAAGCAGAATCGAATAAAGATGGCAGATATCAATGGGCAGATTGAGGACAACCTGTCGGGTATCCGGGCGGTGAAGTCCTTTGCCAATGAGGAGATAGAACTGGAAAAATTCCAGAAGGGGAATGACAGGTTTCTTGGGACAAAGAGAAACAGCTACCGCTATATGGCCACCTATCACTCGGTGCTGACAGCCATGCTGACCGGGCTGAATATTACTGTGGTGCTGATTGGAACCAGGCTTATTACCACAGCCTCCATGGAGGTGGCGGATCTGGTGACCTTTCTACTGTATGTGGCCAACTTTACGGAACCGGTGAAGAAGCTGATTAATTTTACGGAGCAGTTTCAAAACGGATACTCTGGGTATCTTAGATTTCGGGAGATTATGGACATAGAGCCGGATATCCGGGATCGGGCAAATGCCCGGGAGCTTGCCAAAGTCCAGGGAGAGATAAGCTTTTCCAATGTGACCTTCCAGTATGAGGAGGGGACGGACGTGGTGCTGAACCATATTAACTTGGAGGTACCAGCTGGCAGCTATATGGCGCTGGTGGGGGCTTCCGGAGCGGGCAAGACCACTCTTTGTAGCCTGATTCCTCGGTTCTATGAGGTGACCTCCGGGTCCATTGCTATTGATGGAACTGATGTTCGGGATGTGACATTAAAAAGTCTGCGGGAGCAAATCGGCATTGTGCAGCAGGACGTGTATTTATTTGCAGGCACAGTCCTGGAAAATATTCTGTATGGCCGTCCGGGAGCCACCCGAGAGGAAGCCATTACAGCGGCCCGGCAGGCCAATGCCCATGCGTTTATTATGGGACTGCCCAAGGGCTATGATACAGATATCGGGCAGCGGGGCGTCAAGCTGTCCGGCGGTCAGAAGCAGCGGATATCCATTGCCCGGGTGTTTTTAAAGAACCCCCCGATTCTGATTTTTGACGAGGCTACCTCGGCTCTTGACAACGAAAGTGAGCAGGTGGTACAGCAGTCCCTGGAAAAGCTTGCCAAGGGGAGGACCACCTTTGTGATTGCCCACCGGCTGTCTACCATTCGAAATGCGGAGAAGATTCTGGTACTTAGTAAGGATGGCATTGCGGAGCAGGGCTCTCATCAGGAACTGATGGCACGGGGAGGCGTGTACGAAAGGCTGTACCAGATGCAGTTTGATTCCTAGGAGAGAGTAAAAAACGGACCCCAAAAAGGCGGTCCTTAAGAAAGAGAGAGAAATCTTATGGAAATACAGTTTAAGCGGCCGGAAATGGCGGATCGGCAGCTGATACAGAAATATTTGTGGCAACAGAGATCGCAGAGCTGTGAGATGACCTTTGCCAATGTCTATCTGTGGTCCCGACATTATCCCACAGGATTTGCCATTGTAGAGGACATGCTGGTGTTTGCAAATCTGGAGGGAGAGCTTTCCTTTACCTTCCCCTGGGGGGAGAGAGATCCCAGGCCGGCGCTGGAGGCGCTTATGGCCTACTCCCAGGAGCAGGGGACTCCTTTTTTGCTGCACAATGTGACAAGGGAAAGCTTTGCACGGCTGGAAGAGCTGTATCCAGGGCGTTTTGCCATTGCATATGACAGAACCTATGCAGATTATATTTATGAGACAGAAAAGCTTGCAAATTTGGCGGGAAAAAAGTATCATGGAAAAAAGAATCACGTCAATAAATTCCTGCGCACCTACCCGGACTGGAGCTATGAGTCTATGGGACCAGAGAATATGGAGGAGTGCTTCCAGATGGCCCTAAAATGGAGGGAGCACAATGGCTGTGAGGCGGACGAGGAGAAGCTGGCGGAGATCTGTGTGACCTTAAACTTTCTTCGTCTCTTTCAGGAGCTGGAAATGCAGGGAGGCTTGCTGCGGGTGAATGGCCAGGTGGTGGCCTTTACCATTGGGGAGCCGGTTTGCGAAGATACCATGGTGGTGCATATTGAAAAGGCATTACACCATGTGCCAGGTGCATATGCTATGATAAACCAGCAGTTTGCTCTCCACCAGGGCAGCGGCTACCAGTATTTAAACCGGGAGGATGATGTGGGTGAGGAGGGGCTGCGTAAGGCAAAGCTTTCCTACCATCCGGTTTACCTGGTGGAAAAGGGCGTGGTGCGGGAGCTAGGCTGTCAGTAGGAATCCGGAACTGGCAGAAAAAAGGAGGAAATTACCAATGAAAGGCTGGGAACAGAATATCCGCAGGGTTATCCCCTATACACCGGGGGAGCAGCCCGATTGTCCCAATATGATAAAGTTAAATACCAATGAGAATCCCTATCCCCCTGGACCGGGCGTGGTGCGAGCCCTGGAGACTCTGGACACAGACCGCCTCAGGCTGTATCCGGACCCGGCGGCCAGCTGTCTGGTAAGGGCACTGGCCAGGCGCTATGGTCTGGGGGAGGATCAGGTTTTCGTGGGGGTAGGCTCTGATGATGTGCTTGCCATGTGCTTTTTAACCTTTTTTAATTCCAATAGGCCTATTTTATTTCCGGATATCTCCTATTCCTTTTATCCGGTCTGGGCGGAGCTCTTTGGGGTACCCTATGAGACCCCAGCCCTGGATGAGAACTTTTGTATTCGCAAGGAGGACTATTTTAGGGAGAACGGGGGGATTATTTTCCCCAATCCCAATGCGCCCACCTCTCTTTTGCTGGAGAGCGGGGATGTGGAGGAGATCGTTGCCCGGAATCCGGATGTGATTGTGATTGTGGATGAGGCGTATATAGACTTTGCTGAGGGGCCTTCCGCCCTGGAATTACTGGAAAAATTTGACAATCTTTTGGTGGTACAGACTTTTTCCAAATCCAGATCCATGTGCGGCATGCGCATTGGCTATGCGGCAGGCTCCCCGGAGCTGATTCGCTGTCTCAATGACGTAAAGTATTCCTTTAATTCCTATACCATGAGTCTTCCCGCCCTGGAGCTGGGAGTGGCGTCTGTGGAGGATGAGGCTTATTTTCAGGGGACCATCGAAAAGATCAAGGCGACCAGGAAAAGAAGTCTGAGGGCTTTGCGGGAGCTGGGCTTTTTCTGCCCGGAGCCCTCGGCCAACTTTATCTTTGCCTCCCATCCAGATTGCCCTGCCAAGGAGCTTTTTGAGGAGCTAAAAAAGGAGCAGATTTATGTCCGGTATTTTCCAAAACCTCGGATTGATAACTATCTGCGAATTACCATAGGGACGGATGCCCAGATGGATGCCTTGCTGGAGGCTCTTGGGCGCTTGTTGTCCCAAAGGAAGCAATAAGGAGAGGCGGAGCCTTTTGGGGGGAGTGGAATCGAAAATGAAAAGGAGAGATCTATGACAGAGACATTAGTACAATGGTTTGTGACCAACCTGGGAGGCAGTGCAGCCAAGGAGCTGGTTGTGTTTCTCATTTCCATGGTGCCCATTCTGGAGCTGCGGGGAGGACTTTTGGCCGCAGGGCCGGCCTTTCTTAATATTCCCATTCTTCGGGCTGTGCCCATTTGCATAGTGGGAAATGTAATACCGGTGCCCTTTATTCTGCTTTTGATCCGCTGGATTTTTAAGCTGATGAAGAAGACCCGTCTGTTTCGGCCTCTGGTGGAGTGGTTGGAGAATAAGGCCATGTCCAAAAAGGATCAGATCGAGACCTATGGTTTTTGGGGGCTGGTGCTTTTTGTGGGGATTCCCCTGCCTGGTACCGGAGCCTGGACCGGATCGCTGATTGCGGCTCTTTTGGGAATGCAGTTTAAGAAAGCATTTCCGGCGGTTTTGCTGGGCATTGCCATTGCCACGGTGATTATGTCGGCCCTTTCCTACGGACTTTTGGGGGCCTTGTTTGGATAAGAGACGAAGGGGTGAGAGGGAATGAGCAAACGTCTGTTTTTTATCTACAATCCCCGGGCCGGAAAGGAGCATATCCGGGGAAAGCTCTATGGAATTATACAGGCTATGGCGGACGCGGACTATGAGATTACCATCTATCCCACAAGGCGGTATCTGGATGCTACAGAGAGAATCCTGTCCCTGCCAGATATCTACGATCTGGTGGTTTGCAGTGGGGGAGACGGCACGCTGGATGAGGTGGTGACAGGCATGATGGGCCGAGAGCACAAGATTCCCATCGGCTATATTCCTGCTGGCACCTGCAATGATTTTGCCCGGAGTCTGCGAATTCCAGTGGATATGGCCAAGGCGGCCCAGATTGCCGTGACAGGGGAGCGCTTTGCCTGTGATGTAGGCTCCTTTAATGAGAATCACTTTATTTATATTGCGGCCTTTGGACTGTTTACGGATGTGTCCTATTCCACCAAACAGGAGGTGAAAAATATCCTGGGCCATATGGCGTATCTGGTGGAGGGCATGAAACGTCTGACCAATGTGCGATCCTACAAAATGCAGGTGACCAGCAGGGAGATGAGTTTTGAGGGGGACTTTCTCTTTGGCATGGTGACCAATTCCCGATCTGTGGGAGGCTTTGAAAATATCATCGGAAAAAATGTGATTTTTGATGATGGTCTATTTGAGGTGACCTTTATCCGCAAGCCGGACAGTCCACTGGAGCTCCAGGAGATTCTGGCGGCTCTTCTGGTGGAAAGGCTGGATAGCAAGTATATGTATTCCTTCCGGACCAGTCATATTGTGGTGGAGTCTGAGGCGTGTATTCCCTGGACCTTAGACGGAGAGTTTGGCGGGGAGCATACCCGGGTGGAAATAGCCAACAATCCCCGGGCGGTGGATATTATCATCGCAAAGGAGTGGCGGGCCGCGATTTCTCTGGAGGCAGCCCTGGAGGCAGAACGGCTTTTGGAGGGAGCCCCAAAGGGAGAGCTTCCGGGAGCGATGGAGTCAGATAACGGAGAAAAGATGGCAGAATGAAAACCGAATAAAAGGGGTGGGCGAATTTTGGCAGATTGACCAAAACGCACATCTCTTTTTTGGTATTTATGTATAAATTTTAAAAAGCGGGCGAGAAATCTTCGGAGATTTATCGTTATAGCTTGACATATAGAGTTAGAAAGGTTATAATATTAGTAAAGGTTCACAAATAGGTATGAGTTTGTATATAAGAACAATGAAGCAGACGATAATTTTCATCTGTTTGTTAAATTGCATAAAATATATAAAAAACTTGTTAAATTTTGGTTATATTGACAGGAAAACAGAGGATATGATATAATCAAAAACAGTGAAAGAAAGGGGGAGCTACCAATGGGTTTATTTCGTTATGGCGTGGCCTGTTCTCTGAATGATGTGTCCGTTACCGCTCCGATTACACTGCGGGGGACTATTGAGCAGCTGTGCGAGCAGGCAAAGGAAATCGGCTATGAGGGACTGGAGATTCAGTTGGCAGACCCGCTGCAGTATGACTGGCAGCATATTAAAAAGGTGACAGGAGAATATGGACTTTCCATTACAGCTTTTGCCACCGGGCGAGAGATGGGAGAAAATCAACTTTGCCTCATCAGTGACGATGCTTCCGTGCGCCGGGCTACCATTGATCGGCTGAAGGAGCATATTGACTGTGCGTCTGTAGTTAACAGTCCTGTGATTGTAGGGTCTTTGCGGGCGAAGCTTCTGGGACGTCCGGATTCGGACAAATATGAGCAGTATCATAGGGAGGCTGTGCTGGAGCTGGCAGATTACGCCAAGGAAAAGGGAACCGTGATCCTGATTGAGAATATTTTAAGCTGGATCAGTGATTATCTGAATACCATGGCTCAGGTGCAGGATTTTGTCAGCGGTCTGGGAAAAGACAATGTAAAGGTACACCTGGATACCTACAGCATGATGATGGAGGACAATGATATCTGGGGATCCATTCAGTATTGCGCAAAGGATCTGGAGTACGTGCATTTCTCTGATACAGCCAGGCTTTATCCCGGCGGGGGAAACGTAGACTTCAAAGCATTTATGAAAGCGCTTGCTATGGCTGGATACAAGGGATGGGTGGTGACGGAGTGTGTTCCGCTGCCTACGGCCTATGACTGTGCAAAGAATGGCTATGAATATATGAAGGCTATGGAAACTGTGGCATCTATAGAGATGGCTGCAAAGCGTTTTTAGAGGATATCGTCAGAGGCCGGAAAGGGGCTCTGTGATATAAAAAATAAATTTGGAGGTAAGATATGAAAAAGAAAGTACTGTCACTGTTATTGTCTGTAGGCATGGTAGCCGGCTTACTGGCAGGCTGCGGCGATCTGGGCTCTGGGGAAGCTCCCACTGCTGATGATGTTAAGACGGAGGAGCCGGCCGTAAACATTGAGACCACATCCAAGGATGCGGAGGTAATTATCCGTATTTCCAATGGTAGTGCTGCTACCGCTCCCTTCTGTGTAGCCCAGGATACGGTTTTCAAGCCTGAGATTGAGGAAGCTTCCGACGGAAAGATTGCCGTGGAGGTATATTACAGCAATCAGCTGGGCAACGATACCACCTCTACCGAGGCTCTTCGTTCTGGTGACCTGGAGATGAACAATACATCCACCGCTCCCCTGGTAGGTCTTGTGCCGGAGCTGGCTGTATTTGATATCCCCTTCCTGTTCTCCAGCTATGAGCAGGCAGATTACGTGATCGACAATGGTCTGGGCGAGTACCTGAGCAATAAGATTGCAGACAAGGGTATCTATGTAATCGCATGGAATGAGAATGGTTTCCGTAACCTGACCACCGTAGAGGGCAAAGAGGTACATACGCCCGATGATTTGAAGGGCTTAAAGATCCGTACCATGGAGAATCAGTATCATATGTCCGCATGGAGCGCTATGGGTGCTAGCCCCACTCCTATCAATGGTTCCGAGATTTACACCTCCCTGCAGTCTGGCGTGGTTGACGGACAGGAGAATCCTATCCCTAACTTCTACGCTCAGCAGATTCACGAGGTATCTCCCTGCATTACTCTGACGGAGCATATCTACTCCCCCATGCTGCTTTGCTATTCCAAGACTCTGTTTGACAAGCTTACCGAGGAGCAGCAGAAGATCGTGCGGGATGCAGGCGCAAACTACACCATTGCTGAGAGAGAAGAGAACAGACGGCAGAGCGACGATTTGCAGGCACAGTTGGATGCTGACGAGAAATACACCGTTATCGTGCTCTCCGAGGAGGAGAAGCAGCCCTTCAAGGATCTGACCACAGGTCTTTGGGATGAGGTTGGAAAGGCAGCTGGAGATGAGGTTATGACCATGCTGAATGATCTTCTGGCAGAGTCCACCAAATAAATGAGACGTTTCTGTCAGGACTTTATATAAAAAAGACGACAGACCAAGAGGCGGGGGCTGGCGCATTAAGGAAAGCGGTTGTATATGCAATGCTTAGTGCGGCGGTCCCCGCTCAAGTATAAAAGAAAAGGAGAGAAGGTTATGAAAATCACAGAGGTAAATACTTACTTTGTGCGTCCTCGCTGGGGGTTTGTGGAGATTGTCACAGATGAGGGCTTCACTGGCTGGGGCGAGGCTGTCCTGGAGGGGCATGCAAGAGCTGTTCTGGCCTGCGTGGAGGAATATCGAGACTATCTCATTGGTCAGGACCCGGCACGAATCGAAGATATCTGGAGCACCATCTACCGGGCCGGTTTCTATCGGGGCGGCGGTGTGCTTATGAGTGCCATCTCTGGCATTGACCAGGCTCTTTGGGACATCAAAGGTAAGGTGTTTGGTGTACCGGTATACCAGCTTATGGGCGGCGCTTGCCGCAACAGCATGAAGGTGTATTCCTGGATTGGAGGAGATCGGCCTTCTGATGTGGGAGCAGCAGCTAAGGAGCGCCAGGATGCAGGCTTTGCTGCGGTGAAGATGAATGCCACCGAGGAGCTGCAGATGATCGACACCTACGATAAGGTAGATGCGGTGCTGGAGCGTGTGGCGGCTATCCGGGAGGCCTGTGGCAAATATTTTGGTATCGCTATTGATTTCCATGGACGGGTACATAAGCCCATGGCCAAAGTGTTGGCTAAGAAGCTGGAGGAGTTTGACCCCATGTTTATCGAGGAGCCAGTGCTCTGCGAGAATATGGAGTGTTTCAAGGAGATCGCGGCGGCCTGCAATGTTCCCATTGCCACTGGTGAGCGTCTCTTTACCAAGTATGATTTTAAGCGCCTTTTCCAGGCTGGCGGCGTAGACATTATTCAGCCTGACCTGTCCCATGCAGGTGGTCTCACCGAGGTGAAGAAGATCGCGTCCATGGCTGAGGCCTATGACGTGGCCCTGGCTCCCCATTGTCCTCTGGGACCCATCGCCCTTTCTGCTTGTTTGCAGGTGGATGCTACCAGCTACAATGCGGTTATCCAGGAGCAGAGCATGGGGATCCACTACAATGTGGGCAAGACAGTTCTTGACTATGTAAACAACAAGTCTGACTTTGATTTTATAGACGGCTATGTAAATCTTCCGGTTCTGCCAGGCCTTGGAGTGGATGTGAACAAGGAGCTGGTGCTGGAGGAGAACAAGACTCCCCACAACTGGAAGAACCCTGTATGGCGGCATAGAGACGGCTCTGTAGCCGAGTGGTAAGAACCGCCCGTCTGGCAGAAGAGAGGAAGCTGCCAGGAGAAGGGAAACGGAAAAGGTTTGGAGGAACGAGGGTTTGGCAATAGAGGGAAGTCATCTGGTGAAACGTTACGGTGAGAAAACCGCTCTGAACGACGTTTCCTTTCGGATAGAGACAGGAGAGATCGTGGGATTTTTAGGCCCCAATGGGGCGGGAAAATCCACAACCATGAATATAATTGCCGGTCTGCGTCGGCCCAGCAGCGGTGCGGTGCGGATCAATGGCACGGATATGGAGGAGGAGCCCTTAAAGGCAAAAAGGCAGATGAGTTATCTGCCAGAGATTCCTCCTTTGTATCTGGATATGACCGTGGAGGAGCAGCTGCTTTTTGCCTGTGAGCTGCGGGGGATGATCGGAAAAAAGACAAAGCTTCAGTCTTATCTGGATGAGCTCTGTAGCAGGACGGATGTGGGCCATGTAAAAAAACGGCTGATCCGAAATCTGTCCAAGGGATACCGGCAGCGGATTGCTGTGACGCAGATGCTGGTGGGAGAGCCGGAGATTCTCATTCTGGATGAGCCCACCGTAGGTCTGGACCCCCGGCAGATTCGGGAGTTCCGGGATCTGATAGGAGAGTTGGCGAAAGACCATACCATTATTCTCTCCTCCCATATTTTGCCGGAGATTTCCTCCGTTTGTCGGCGGGTACTGGTGTTCGAGAGAGGCCGGCTTATTGCCGACGGGGAGACCAACACCCTCCAGGAAAAGCTTACGGGAAAGAAGAGCCTGAAGATAGCTGTAGCCGGTGAGCCTGACCAGGTGGAGCTGGTTCTTAGAAGTATTCCAGGCATTCTGTCCTTTACCCGCCTGCCAGATGAGGAGCAGGGTGCAGTATCCTATGAGGTGGATACCGCCCTTCAGGGAGATGTGCGTCGGGAGCTGTTCGGGGTGTTAAGCCGAAATCAGCTGCCTCTCCTTTTGCTAAAGCCTGTGGAATTTTCTCTGGAAAGGCTGTATCTCAGATTGACAGAGGAGGCGGAGAGCGGCCAGACGCAGGGAGAGGAGGCGTCGGGAGTATGAGAGCTGTTTACCGAAAGGAGCTGCGACAGTATTTCCGATCCGTGATTGGATGGCTGTTTCTGGCAATATTTCTCTTTATCAGCGGCTATTATTTTGTGCTGCAAAATTTGATGAACCGCAGTGGAGACATTTCCGTGTATTTTCGGAATGTGATCTCCTTTATGATGTTTCTGATGCCCATGTTGACCATGCGAAGCTTTGCGGAGGAAAAAAAACAGCGGACCGATCAGTTGCTTTTGACGATGCCCATCCGCACCTGGGATGTGGTGCTGGGAAAGTTCTGTGCGGCGCTGACCGTATTGGCAGCAGGTATGGGGGTGACCTTGTGCTTTCCAGTCATTTTGGCCTTTTACGATTCCTTGGAGCTGTGGGTGACCCTGGGTAATTACCTGGCTATGCTGTTGCTTCTGGGCTGCTTTTTGTCCATCGGGATTTTTGTGTCAGCTTTGACGGAGAATCAGATCGTGGCGGCTATTGGCACCTATGTGATTTTGTTTGGCCTCTGGTTCTCCTCAGGATTTTCTGGCAGCATCCAGAATCAGCAGCTGTTGGATGCCTTAAGCAGCCTGTCTCTCATGGAGAAATACTATGAGATGGCTCTGGGGGTGTTTAATCCGGCTTCCATGCTGCTGTACGCTACATTGACGGGGCTCTTTTTGTTCTTTACCAGAATAGTCCTGGAGGGAAGACTTTGCCAGCTGTGGGCCTACAGCCTTTTGGTGGTATTGGCATCGGTGTCTGTGAACACCATGACGACAGAGGCGGTGAACCGGTTTGGCTGGAAACTCGATATGACAGAGGCAGGTCTTTTTAAGCTGTCAGACATTACCCGGGAGACCGGGGAAGGCCTAACAGAGCCGGTGGAGCTGATTTATCTGAACTCTCAGACCAGGGCGGACTCCTATGTGAGCCAGATGCTGGAGCGGTATGAGACCCTTTCCGGGCAGATCTCCGTAGAATTTGTGGACATTACCCAGAATCCTTCCTTTACGGCGGACTACACCGCCCGGGGAATCCCCCTTAAGGAGGACAGTGTGGTGGTGAGGAGTAGCCGGGGAGAGGAGATCCTGGAGTGGGAGGATCTCTATGAGTTTTCCGGTAATGGACAGACCGGCTATATGATTACCGGGTTTGCAGCGGAAAGACGTCTCACCTCCGCCATTCTCAAGGTGACCGGGGAGAGCAGCCATAGTGCGGTATTGGTGCAGGGGCATTCCGAGCAGCTGTCGGAGGCTCTGGAAGAGCTTTTGCGCACGGCAGGCTATGAGACCAGGCGACAGGTATTAGACATGGAGGAGCTTCCGGATACAGTGGACACGGTGGTTATCGCGGGGCCCACCAAGGATTACTCCCTGTCGGAGATTGAGAAGCTGGATGCCTTCCTAAAGCGGGGCGGGAGCCTGTTGGTGTTCCGGGGAGCCGACGACGGAAATTTGCCGGAGTTGGATTCCTATCTGGCGGAATGGGGGATTATCCCCCAGGAGCTGGTGGTGTTGGAGCCAAGTCAGCAGATTGACACACCCATAAACCTGGTGCCAAGCTTTGCTTCTCACCTGATAAATGTATATTTCTCCCAGAATCAGACCTATCTGGAGCTGCCCCGAACCAGAAGCTTTGCCATAGATAGTCAGGGCAGCCGGGCGGCTATTCCGGTGCTGAATTCCTCCCCAGATGCCTACGGGCGTTCTCTTACAGAGGACCTTTCGGATCTGAATCAGAGAGAGGGGGATGTAGAAGGGCCCTTTGTGCTGGCAGCCACCAGTGAGGCCTCTGTGACAGTGGAGGGGAAGGAAGGTCGGGCGCATGTGTTTGTCTGTGGAAGCAGCTCTTTTTACACGGAGGAGCTTCTGGGAAGTGCTCATGTGGGCAACTCGGATTTGATTCTCCAGGCATTGGCCTGGTGTAATGAGGAGGAGGCTCAGGTAAACATTCCGGCCAAGAGCATGGGAGCCACGCAGATAGCTATTACTAGAACATCAGTTCTTGGTTTGGCATGGGTTTTTCTGGGCTTATTGCCGGGAGGCTTGTTGCTGTGGGGTGTTGGCATCTTTTTTAGGAGGAGGCATTTGTAATGAGGCAGCCAAAAAAGAGAATGCTGGCCCTGGGGCTTTTGACTGTGGTGTGCTTTGTGGCTACAGCGCTTCTTAAATTCTGGCATCCAGAGCAGGTGCAGGAGAAACAGGAGCTTTATATGCTCACCAGTTATCAGGACTATCGCCAGGTGGTGGTGGCCCAGATTGTGCAGAGGGGGCAGGAGCTGACCCTGGGCAATGTAAATGGTGAGACGCTGATTGTGGGTGGGGAGCAAAAGCTGCCAGCTAATCAGCCTGAGATTTTGAAATTCTTCCAGAGCATTTACGCCCTTCCCCTGGAGGAGAGGCTTGCGGAAGCCTCTTTGGGGGATTTGGCGGAGTATGGGCTGGATGAACCCTCGGCAGTGGTAACACTGGCCGATATAAATGACGGGGGCGTTTCCTTTTCATTGGGAAACCAGACGCCCGATCAAAAGTATTACTATTGTTCTGTGGACGGTGCAGGAGATATCTATCTCATGGCCGCAGACCAGGCGGAGCTTTTTCTTAGGCCTCTGGAGCAGTTCTACGATCTGTCCTTGTATCCGTCTTTGGCGGGGGAGGAGCTTTCCAAGCTGACGGAGGTGGAGCTTTTGGCAGATGGGGAGATTTGCTGGCATCTGGGCCGGGAGGAGGCAGACGGGGCAGATTTCATTCTTTTGGAGCCGGTAGAGCTTCGGGTCAGCCAGGAGCACCTGGAACAGACACTTCTTGAAGAGCTTAAGGTCCTCCAGGGAAGCCATTTGGTGGAGGTTGATCCGGCGGATCTGTCTCCCTATGGACTGGATGTGCCCCGAAAGGTGTTGCGGTTGCAGATTGCAGGGAGCGAATATCAGGTTCTCCTTGGAAGCGAGAGTGAAGAGGGAGTATACGCCATGGCTTTGGACCGGAAGCTGGTGGTATCCCTAAAGACGGAGGGCCTGGGATTTCTGGATTCTGGATATATGGAGATCTGTGGCAGTCAGCTTATGGATTACAATATCCATAGAGTGGTCTCTCTTAACTTTGAGAGTGAAGAGGTCTTTCTTCCCTGTGAGCTTGCTGTGGAGGAAAACCAGGTTCATGCCCGTGTGGAGGGCACAGAGCTTGAGGAGGAGGCGTTTTTGGCCTTCTTTGAAAAGATGAATCTGCTTTCCATGGGAGGCGGTTATGAGGGGGAGGCAGGAGCATTACTTTTAAGGCTGACCTATGGACTGACCGGAGGTGATTCCCAGGTGTATGAATTTTATGAGCTGGAGGATCGGCAGTGTGCTGTGGCGGTAAACGGAAGGCTTTTGTTTTGGTGCTATCGCTCACAGGTAGAAGAGCTTATTTTACAGGCCACGGAGCTATTGGAAGCAGAACAATCGTGAAAGGGCCAATGTTTTTAGGGGAGGAGGGAAGTGTGGTCTCCTATAAAAGACAGAGGCAAAGGAAAGAGAGAAGGAAGGAGAAGTAACATGACAGCATTGAAAAAAGTCAATGATGCGGCGATGAGGGCATTCACTTGGGTTACCATTGTATTTGGTTCCTTTATGACCTGCATCGTATTTGTAAACGTAATTACCAGGTATGTGTTCCACACCACGATTCCCTGGGCCGAGGAGTCAGCCCGGTTCCTGTTTATCTGGGTGACATTCCTGGGCGTGGTAATCGCCAATGATAGGAAAGAGCATATGCAGCTGGATTTTGTGGTGAATCTGTTCCCCTATAATGTCCGGAAAGTGATTTTAGGTCTGGTGTATCTGGCTATCGTGGCATTCCTGGCGATTCTCATACACGGAAGCGTGCGCTACACGGTAAATCAGTGGGACTGGAAGTCCTCAGCTCTGCATATCCGCCATGGTCTTGTGTACATGATTGCACCGATTTCCTTTACCATGCTGGCACTTCAGTTTTTTGCCCGTGGAATCGGTGAATTTATGAGCATCGGAAAGGAAGAGGAGGTGTAGAAGATGTTATTGGTATTTGTCATTGGTTTATTTGGTTTGGTATTGCTGGGTGCTCCCATTGCCTTTGCATTGATCGGCACCGCCATCTTTATGAGCCTGGCTCAGGGAGCAGGACTTCCCACCATGAAGCTGGCGCAGAGCTTTGTGATTGGCTGTGACAGCGTTCCTCTGCTGGCTATTCCTTTCTTTATGTTGGCTGGTGAGATTATGAACGAGGGTGGTATCTCCAAGCGTATTGTAAACTGGGCCAACGCTCTTCTGGGACATTTCCGGGGTGGCTTAGGGTATGTAGGCGTGCTGGCATCCATGATTTTTGCAGGCGTGTCCGGTAGTGCCGTGGCTGACACCTCCGCCGTAGGAAGTATCCTGCTCCCCATGATGCAGGAGACCGGCTATGAAAAGAACAAGAGTACGGCTCTTATTGCCTCCGCAGGATGTATTGGACCCATTATTCCTCCCTCCACCCAGATGATTATCTACGGTGTTATGGCAGAGGTTTCCGTGTCCTCCCTGTTTATGGGTGGCGTGGCTCCTGGTATCTTGATTGGTCTGGCTCTGATGGTGCTCTGGTCCTTCCATGCCAGAAAGGCCAATTATGCCACCCGTCCCCGTGCATCCCTGAAGGAAGTAGGGGTAGCCACCAAGGAAGCCATCCTGGCTGTTTTGCTTCCCTTCTTTATCATCGGATGTATCATCGGCGGTGTGGCAACGGCTACAGAGACAGCTGCTCTGGCTGTATTCTATGCCCTGTTTGTTTCTCTGCTGGTTTACAAGGAGATGGATATCAGACATCTGCCCCGGTTGGTGGCAAACGCTTGCCGCAGCACGGCAGTCATGATGATGGTAGTAGGAGCCGCCAATGTGGCTGCATACCTGATCACCACCGCACAGATTCCCCAGCTGCTGGCTAAGGCCATCCTTTCCGTAACCAACAATGCATATGTATTTATGCTGATGGTGAACCTGATGCTGGTGCTGGTAGGCTGCGTGATGGACTCTGGTCCCGCTATTATGATTCTGGTTCCTATTCTGCTTCCCATCGCCAAGATGTTTGGCATCGATCCGGTTTACTTTGGCGTTGTTATGGTAGTAAACCTGTGTATCGGTCTGATTACGCCTCCTGTAGGAAACGTGCTCTATGTGGGCGTAAGCTTAGGACGAGTGAAGCTGGTGGATTTGATCAAGGCAATCTGGCCCAACATTGTGGTAATGTTTGCCGTATTGTTTGCCATTACTTATCTGCCCAACTTGATTATGTTTATACCTAGGTTGGTTGTTGGCTGATCTACATAAAATAGCAAGAGGAAGGCGTGCGGAAGTGAGTGCTCCTGCACGCCGGACTTGTTTCCTGCAAAGGGTGGGAAAAGGTATGGTTGTATGACCTTTATGGCTACTGCCAAGGGCGTATGGCTTTGACAAAATTGGAGAAATGGAGGAATAGACCCATGAGAGGATTGAAGGATAAGATTGCAGTAGTGACTGGCGGTGCAAAGGGCATCGGCAAGGGCGTGGCTCTGCGCCTGGCTCAGGAGGGAACCAACATTGTGGTGGCGGACATCCTGGAGGAGGAGGCCCAGAAAACAGCTGCTGAGCTACAGGGACTTGGGGTAAAGGCTGAGGCTTTTAAGGTAAATCTCTGTGAAGAAAATGAGATTCTGGCCCTGATGGAGCATGTACATAAGACTTATGGCCGCATTGATATTCTGGTGTGCGTGGCTGGCGTACAGATTCGGGATTGGGCTACGGACTTTGATACAGCTAAGTTTGATTTCCTGATGAATGTAAACCTGCGGGCTTACTATCTGTGTTCCCGGACAGCCGCCCGTTACATGAAGGAGCAGGG
Source organism: Lachnospiraceae bacterium (assembly GCA_022791975.1). GTDB lineage: Bacteria > Bacillota > Clostridia > Lachnospirales > Lachnospiraceae > RGIG4284. Next base: position 317,251 of record JAAWAC010000041.1, read on the forward strand.
AAAGGGAAGCATTGTGTGCATTTCCTCCGGAAATTCTGAGCGGTTTACCACCAAGCGTTCTCCCTACAATATTTCCAAGGCAGCCGTCAACGGACTGGTGGCAACCCTGGGTGTGGAATGGGGCAGATTCGGTATCCGCATCAATGCCGTGGCCCCCGGCTATGTGGAGACAGATCTGATGATGTCCGGCGTGAAGGAAGGCATCATTGATCTGGACAATATTATGAAGGTCATTCCCATGAAGCGGCTCTTGAGCACGGAGGAGATCGGAAATGGCGTGGCATTCCTGGCATCCGATGAGGCCAGCGGCGTGACAGGACAGACCTTGTTTGTGGATGGAGGCTGGAGCAAGAGCGGCCTGCCGGAAGAGAAGGATATGGATTAGGAAGAGATCCAGGGAACATGTGACAGATATAATAGAAAGGGAAGAGGAATTGACTATGAAAGCATTGATTTATGAGGGACCTAAGGTACTGACCGTTCAGGAGCGCCCGGAGCCGTCTCCGGCTGCTGGCCAGGTGAAGCTTAAAATCCGTGCCTGCGGAATCTGTGGCAGTGATACAGCTGGATATCTGGGAAAAACTGGAAGAAGAAATCCTGGACTGGTAATGGGCCATGAATTTGCCGGAGAGATCGTGGAGATAGGCGAGGGCTGCAAGCTTGGCTACCAGGTAGGCGATCGGGTGTCCGTACAGCCCAAGGAATTTTGCGGGGACTGCCCAGATTGTGAGCTGGGATATACCAATGTGTGTGGCGTAGGAAAGCCCCTTATGGGCTGCATCGACGTGGATGGTGCTTTTGAGGAGTATCTCTGTGTCAATGAGAAGCTGCTCTATAAAATGCCGGAGAATATGACCTATCTGGAAGGTGCTCTCATTGAGCCCTTTGCTGTGGCCTACGGCGGGGTTTGCAAGGCCGGGGACCTGAAGGGCAAGAATGTGCTGGTGATAGGCGGAGGCACCATCGGAGCCATGGCTCTGTGCATTGTAAAGACCATGGGTGCAAAAAATGTGATTGTGTCCGATTTAAGCGATGTCCGTCTGGAGACTGCAAAGAAACTGGGAGCTGACTACACTATCAATCCAGCTGGCAAGGACATAAAAGAAGAGGTAAAGAAGATTCTGGGCGGAGAGCTCTGCGATGTGGCACTGGAAGCTGTAGGTATCACTCCCACAGTACAGCAGGCTATGGCTGCCCTGAAAAATAGAGGAACATGTGTTTGGATTGGAAATAACTGGAAAATGATTGAGATCAATATGCAGGAGATCGTAACCCAGGAGCTGACCGTCCGGGGAACCTATATCTACACCCACAAGGAATTTGGAGAAGCCATGGAGTTTATCGCTGCCAATGATCTGGCTATTAACACCATAGTTTCTGAGGTGATTCCTCTGGAGAAAGCACCGGAATTGTTTGACGCTATTATTGCAGATCCCAATCAATATCTGAAGGTAGTAGTGACTTTTGATTAAGATATCTGAATAAAATCAGATAAAGCCCTCGGCTGCCAGGATGCGCTATGAGGTGCCCCCCAAAAAGTTAGACTTTTTAAAGCGTAGCAGTTTTTATAGCTGCTACGCTTATTTTTATACAGACAAGAGACTGAGTTTCTATTGTACAGGACTCAACCATCCTAGTTTATCTCAAATTCTCTGTTCATTATATTTCCAGATATTCTTCCAGACAAATCCCTTGCTCATAGATTTTCGTAGCTGCTTCCACGCCTACGTAGCGGTAATGCCAGACTTCCTCCGCGGTGCCGGTGATTTCTGTCTTATTGCCGGGATATCTGATCCATCAATTTTTCTTGCAATTCCCCAGAAAATACGGTATCTTTAAAAGAAAAAGATTCCAGGAGAAAAATCATGCAGGAAATCAAAAGCATTTCGGAAATATTTGGGACCCAGGTGTTCAACGACACGGTGATGCAGGAGCGTCTGCCCAAAAAGATTTATAGAGAGCTGAAAAAGACCATCGCCGAGGGCAAGGAGCTGGATTTGGCTGTGGCAGACGTGGTGGCTCATGAGATGAAGGAATGGGCCATTGAGCAGGGAGCTACGCATTATTCCCACTGGTTTCAGCCCTTAACCGGGGCTACAGCGGAGAAGCACGACGCCTTTTTGTCGGCGCCCCAGCCCAGTGGGAAGGTTCTGATGGAATTTTCCGGCAAGGAGCTGGTAAAGGGAGAGCCGGATGCCTCCTCCTTCCCCTCCGGGGGCTTACGGGCTACTTTTGAGGCCCGGGGCTACACCGCCTGGGACTGCACTTCCCCGGCCTTTGTGCGCAAGGGAGCCAATGGGGGAGGGGGAATTCTGTATATTCCCACAGCCTTTTGTTCCTACAAGGGGGAGGCCCTGGATCAAAAGACCCCCCTTCTGCGCTCCATGGAGGCTATCAACTTTCAGTCTCTGCGCCTTTTGCGGTTGTTTGGAAATGAGACCTCCAGCCGGGTGACCCCCTCTGTGGGAGCAGAGCAGGAGTATTTCCTGGTGGATCGGGAGAAGTATTTAAAGAGAAAGGACCTGGTATTTACAGGGAGAACCCTCTTTGGAGCCATGCCTCCCAAGGGACAGGAGCTGGATGACCACTATTTTGGGGTGATCCGACAGCGAATCGCGGATTTTATGGGGGATGTGAATACGGAGCTGTGGAAGCTGGGAGTTTCGGCCAAAACCCAGCACAATGAGGTGGCACCAGGGCAGCATGAGCTGGCGCCCATTTACGCGGAGTGTAACGTAGCTGTGGACCATAACCAGCTGGTCATGGAAACCCTGAAATTGGTGGCTTACCGCCATGGACTGCAATGCGTGCTCCACGAAAAGCCCTTTGCCGGGGTCAACGGTTCCGGAAAGCATAATAACTGGTCCCTGATCACCGATGATGGCATCAATCTTCTGGAGCCGGGAAAGACCCCCCATGAAAATATTCAGTTCCTTCTGGTGTTGATCTGTGTGCTCCGGGCTGTGGACAGGCATGCGGCCCTTCTCAGGGAGGCTGCGGCCGACGTGGGGAATGACCATCGGTTGGGGGCTAATGAGGCGCCACCAGCGATTATCTCTGTGTATCTGGGAGAGCAGCTGGAGGATGTGCTGTCTCAGCTTATCAGCACCGGGGCAGCCACCCACAGCATTAAGGGGGGCCATCTGCACACGGGAGTGCGGACCCTGCCGGATTTTGCCAGGGATGCCACGGATCGAAACCGGACTTCCCCCTTTGCCTTTACGGGAAATAAGTTTGAATTCCGCATGGTGGGCTCCCGGGATTCCGTGGCTTCCGCCAATGTGGTGTTAAATACCATTGTGGCCGAGAGCTTTGCTGACGCCTGCGATCGCCTGGAGAAGGCCCAGGATTTTGACATAGCTGTTCACGATTTAATCAAAGAATATGCCTCTGCCCACCAGCGGATTGTGTTTAATGGCAACGGATATTCCCAGGAATGGGTGGAAGAGGCAGCCCGCCGGGGTCTCCCCAATTTAAGCTGTATGGTAGAGACTATTCCGGCTCTGATTAGTCCGGAAACGGTAGAGCTTTTTGAACGGTTCGGTGTATTTACCCGGGCAGAACTGGAATCCCGGGCGGAAATCAAATATGAGACCTACACTAAGGCCATGAACATAGAGGCCCGGGCCATGATCGACATTGCCAGCAAGCAGATCATTCCGGCCGTGGTGCAGTATACGACGGCGTTAGCCTCCTCCATCAATCAGATCCGCACAGCCTGTGGGGAGGCCAATATCAGCGTACAGATAGAGCTGCTAAAGGACTGCTCCACAGCGCTGGCATCCGCCAAGGCCGCCTTAAAGCAGCTGATCGCCCTTACGGAGGCTGCCTCGGAATATGGGGAGGGGAGGGAGAGAGCCCTCTATTTCCGGGAAAAGGTAGTGCCAGCCATGGAGGACCTGCGGGCCCCTGTGGACAAGCTGGAAATGCTGGTGGCCAAGGATATGTGGCCCATGCCCTCCTACGGGGATCTGCTGTTTGAGGTGTAAGGGGCTGGACTCTACACCGAAAAGCCGAAATAGTTTCGGGCGTTGAAATAGGAGATGCCCTGGATGATTTCTTTTAACGCCTTTTCGTCCGCCGGGTATTCTCCACTCTCCACCCAGCCACCGATTAATTCGCAGAGTATCCGGCGGAAGTATTCGTGGCGGGTGTAGGAGAGAAAGCTGCGGGAATCTGTCAGCATGCCTATAAAATTGCCCAGAACCCCCAGACTTGCCAGATTGGTCAGCTGTTCCGTTATACCGGCCTTGTGATCGTTAAACCACCAGGCGCTGCCCTGCTGGATTTTTCCTATGGCGCTGGCATCCTGAAAGCATCCCAGTATGGTGCCTATGGCTGCATTGTCATGGGGATTCAGGGAATAGAGAATGGTTTTGGGAAGCTGGTCCATGGTACAGAGGGCATTGAGGAAGTCTGCTGTCTGGGAAGAAGGGGTGTGGTTGTTTATACAGTCATAGCCTGTATCTGGTCCCAGCTTTTCATAGGCCCGGGTATTGTTGTCCCTTTTGCAGCCATAATGGAGCTGCATCACCCAATTCCGAGAGTGATATTCCTGGCCTGCAAATAACAGAAAGGCGGTCTGAAACTGTAATAATTCCTTCTGCGTGGGGATTTGTCCTGCCAGGCGGCGGCTAAAAATGGCCTCCAGCTCCTGTTGAGAGGCAGGCACATACATAATATAGTCCAGGGCGTGATCGGAGACCCGGCAACCATGGGCGGCAAAATAGTCCATGCGAAGACGAAGAGCTGCCTTTAAGTCTGCAAAAGATAGAATCTTTGTGCCGCTCAGCTGTTCCAGGGTTGCCAGATATTCCAGATACCCTGATTTTTCTATATGCATAGCCTTGTCCGGGCGCCAGGCCGGGAGCACAGACACTGTGAAGGTGGGATCTGCGGCGATCTTTTCATGCCACTCCAGAGAATCCACCGGATCGTCCGTGGTGCAGAGTAGGGTCACATGGGACTGGACAATGATATTGCGCACGGACATGGAATCTTCCTGGAGCTTTTCGTTGCACAGATTCCACACTTCCTGGGCTGTATCGCGGTTGAGGCAGCCTGTATAGCCGAAATAGCGCTGTAGTTCCAGGTGGCTCCAGTGGTACAGGGGATTTCCGATGGCCTTTTCCAGGGTCTCGGCCCACTTCTGAAATTTATCCCGATCCGATCCATTGCCAGTAATATAATACTCATCAATGCCGTTAGAGCGCATAAGGCGCCATTTATAGTGATCTCCTCCCAGCCATATCTGGGTAATATTGGAAAATTTCCGATCCTCGGCAATTTCCCGGGGACTGATATGGCAGTGATAGTCCAAAATGGGCATTGCAGCGGCATAGGAATGAAACAGTTTTTTTGCTGTTTCCGTGGATAATAAAAAATCTTCATTCATAAATGGTATCATGGTTTCATTCTCCTTGTATAGGATTCTTTTGATTTTCTCCTACTTGAGCAAAAGCCCTGTCTGTGGTTCCCCGGTGCAGGATTTGGCCAGATAAAATGATTCGGGATGGGACTGGCTCTTTGGCCAGAGCCTTTGTCAGCAGAGAGATTGCGCTGGTACAGGCAAAGCCCAGCTGATTATCCACGGTGCTCAGCTCCGGATCACAGCAGAGTCCCAGCTTGGAATTGTTATAGCCCAGGATAGACAGGTCCTGGGGAACCGACAGTCCCTGAACCCGGGCGAATTTCAGGGCGCCGATAGCCATCTCATCGTCAGAGGTGAGAATAGCGTCAAATTTTCGTTGTTCCCAGAGATTTTTTAGATAATCCCGGGTTTCATAGATGGTACCATTGACGCAGGCACTGTAAAATTGTTCCTGGGGCAGGCCAAGGCTGCGGCAGGCATCCTCAAAGCCCGCCAGCTTGCGACGGCCACTGTAGGAAAGGGTGCGATACAGATACAACAGGCGCTTGCGGCCCTGGATGGCAAAGCGGGTAGTGGCCAGGTGTAGAGCCTCGTAATCATCGCAGAGAGAGCAATAGATCTGGGGGCCCTCCAGATACCCGTTGACAATAACCACAGGGATCTCCCGGGCAGCGTCCAGAATATACTGATTATATTCCGGTTTCGCCTCCACAAAGTTGGAGCCCACCAGAATCACAGCATCCACCCGTTTGGACAGCAGCAGATCCAGATATTGGCGGCGAACCTGTGGGTCATAGCCGGTGCAGCACAGAAGAGAATCATAGCCATGGGCCCGCAGACCCTGCTCCAGAAGGTAGATGGCCAGAGCCAGAAAAGAATCTGAAGAGTCCGCGCACAGAATGCCAATGGTATGCATGGTGTTTAGCCCCAGGCCTCTGGCAAAGGCATTGGGGGTGTAGCCAGTCTCCTCTATTATGGAAAGAATCTTTTGCCGGGTGGCTTCGCTGACCTTTCCGCTTCCATTCAGGACCCGGGAGACCGTGGCGATGGAAACCCCGGCCCGCCTGGATATATCATAGATATTCATAGGATTGTCACCTCCTGAAATGATGATGGACTGTTGGCAAGGGATAAAACGGCAGGGATAAGGAAGGAAAATGTAAATGCTTACATTTTATAAAATGATTATACTGTTTGGGAGAAGAAAAAGCAACGGTAATTTTAAATTTTTTTCCGGAAATATCCGGGAATAATAGAGATTCCCCGTGATTTTGCAGAATGAACTATTGACAAGTGGAGGTTGTGGAGATATTATTAATGTAAATACTTACATTATGCTTGGCCATAAAACAAGGAGAAAAGCATGCAGGATTTTGTTAAAATTCATACGGGCGATACGGTTGCAGTGGCATTGAAGCCTCTGGAGGCCGGAAGGGTTCTGGATGTGGCAGGGGTGAGAGTAACCCTAAGAGAAAAAATTCCCCAGGGACATAAGTTTGCCCTGGAGGAGATAGAGGCCGGGGCGCAGGTCATCAAATACAACGCAGTCATCGGCGTGGCAGAAAAGCCCATTGCCCGGGGAGACTGGGTCCACACCCACAATTTGAAAACCGGGCTGGGAGAGCTTTTGACTTACACATATACCCCTGAGGCCATATCTCTATCACCGTGTGAACCCCTTACTTTTTGGGGATACCGCAGACCAGATGGCAGGTCAGGGGTGCGCAATGAAATCTGGATCATCCCCACCGTTGGATGTGTAAATAATGTGGCTACGGCCATTGAGCGGCAGGCCCAAAGACTTGTGGGAGGGAGTGTGGAGGAGATCGTGGCGTTTCCCCATCCCTATGGATGCTCACAGATGGGGGAGGATCAGGAAAATACCAGGAAAATTTTGGCAGATCTGGTGAACCACCCCAATGCGGGGGGAGTGCTGGTGTTGGGACTTGGCTGTGAGAACAGTGGCATTGAGGAGCTGAAACCCTATATAGGGCCCTGGGATCCCAAACGGGTGCGGTTCCTGGTAGCCCAGGAGTGTGAGGATGAGATAGAGGAAGCGCTAAGCATTTTGGAGGAGTTGGCAGACTATGTAGGACAGTTTCAGAGGGAGCCTATTTTGGCCAGCGAGTTGGTTATCGGCCTGAAGTGCGGAGGATCCGACGGACTGTCAGGCATTACGGCCAATCCGGTAGTGGGGGCTTTTTCGGATCTGCTGGTGGCCCAGGGGGGAACCACCATTCTCACCGAAGTTCCGGAGATGTTTGGGGCGGAAACCATGTTGATGAACCGCTGCAAAAACCAGGAGCTGTTTGAGAAAACAGTGGAATTAATCAATGACTTTAAAACCTACTTTACCAGTCATGGACAGACTGTCTATGAGAATCCTTCTCCCGGAAATAAAAAGGGGGGGATTTCCACCCTGGAGGATAAGTCCCTGGGCTGTACCCAGAAGTCTGGCAGTGCTCCCGTGTGTGGGGTTCTGAAATATGGGGAAACGGTAAAGAGAAAGGGCCTGCATCTTCTCAGCGCGCCGGGAAATGATCTGGTGGCATCCACGGCTCTGGCTGCATCCGGGGCCCATATAGTTCTGTTTACCACAGGAAGAGGGACGCCCTTTGCATCCCCGGTGCCCACGGTAAAGATATCCTCCAACTCCATGATCTATGAGAGGAAGGAGAACTGGATTGATTTTAACTGTGGCACATTGGTGGGGGAAGGAAACTTGGAAGAATTATCCAGTCATCTGTTCTCCTATGTGCTGGCTGTGGCCTCCGGGGAGAAGGTCAAGGCAGAAAAAAGGGGATTTCATGACATGGCCATATTTAAACAGGGGGTAACCCTGTAAACCAGAGGCTGTTAAATAATAGAAAGAAGGAGCGTGTCAGCTATGAAACAACTTTCCTATGCAGTGCTGGAGGAACAAGGATATAATGGGTATCTGCTGCGGGAGGCCCCAGAACGGGTGCTTCAGTTTGGAGAGGGGAATTTTCTCCGGGCGTTTGTGGACTATTTCTTTGATGTGCTGAATGAGAAGGCTGACTTTAACGGTAAAGTTGTGCTGTGCCAGCCCAAGGGATCGGATCTGGTGGATGAGATAAACCGACAGGAAGGGCTGTATACCTTGTATCTACAGGGCTTTGCGGGAGGACAAAGAGTCAGGGAGAGGCGGGTAATCAGTTGCGTGAGCAGATGCCTCCATCCCCGCCGGGACTATGCGGCTTTGATGAAGTGTGCGCAAAATCCGGATCTGCGATATATTGTGTGTAATACTACGGAGGCGGGGATCGTGTATGATCCGTCCTGTGAGTTTTTAGACCAGCCGGCCTCCAGCTATCCGGGAAAGCTGACCCAGTTTCTCTATGAACGGTTTTTGCGGTTTGGGCATGAGCCGGGCAGGGGCTTTGTGGTCTTGGCCTGCGAGCTCATTGAAGACAATGGAAGGGAGCTGGAGAGCTGTGTGTTGCAATATGCCAGACAGTGGGCGCTGGGGGAGGATTTTGTGGGCTGGCTTAGGCGAGAGAATCTTTTCTGCTCCACCTTGGTGGATCGGATTGTAACAGGGTATCCCAAAGGCCAGGCAGCAACATTTCACAAAGAGAATGGGTATGAGGACAGGCTTTTGGATACAGGGGAGGTATTTGGATTCTGGGTCATTGAGGGGCCAGAGAGTCTGAAAGAAGAGCTGCCCTTTGAGAAGGCCGGGCTGCCTGTTTTGATCACCTGTGACCACAAGCCCTATAAGCAGAGAAAGGTCCGGATTCTCAATGGCGCCCATACCACGATGGCGCTGGGAGCCTACCTGGCCGGACAAAATATTGTGCGGGGTTGTATGGAGGATAAGGTGATCCGGGACTTTATGAAGAAAACTATCTATGAGGAGATTATTCCCACTCTGGATTTGCCCAGGGAGGAGCTGGCAGGATTTGCAGCCTCTGTAATGGAGCGGTTTCAAAATCCCTTTCTGGATCACAGCCTGCTGGCCATTGGGCTTAATTCCACATCCAAATGGAAGGCACGGGTGCTGCCCAGCTTGAAGGGCTATGTGGAGCGGTTCCAGCAGCTGCCCGGATGCATCACAGCCTCTTTTGCCTTCTATATTGCCTTTTGTAGCGGACAGGATATGACAGCAAAGGGTCTGCTGGGAAAAAGAGGGGAGGAGGAATACCTGATCCAGGATGACAGACAGGTACTGGAATTCTTTGAAGCTTACCAGAAAGAGGAAGCGGAGGAAGTGGCCCATGCTGTGTGTATCGAACAAAAATTCTGGGGAGAGGATTTAAGTGAGATCCCTGGTTTTGAGAAGGCTGTGTCCCAGTACCTGACAGAAATCCGGTGCCGGGGTGCCTATGAGGTGATGAGAGGGTGTTTGCAGGAAAGAGGGGAGAGTGGAGCCCAGGCGGAGGGAGTCATAATTTCAAAATAACAAATATAGAAAAAGAACAGAAAAAAGAAAATTTTGCGCGGATTTTTAGGAAAAATCGTGTTAGGTATAATCCATACAAAGCAAAGAACAGGGGCGTTCCATTGAAGGGAAGGTCTTTTTTGCTGTGCATAGAGCAGCGGGGAGGAAAGGATGGAGGATAGTATGAGTGAATTTATCCATGTATCGGAAATTTTTAGGTTCCATGTGTTTAATGACGCGGTTATGCAGGAACGGCTCCCCAAAAAGGTGTATCGGGGGCCGGTGGATAAGCTGGAGATGATTGTAGATAAGGAAATGTGGCCCATGCCCTCCTACGGAGACCTAATATTTGAGGCATATAAAGAAGAAATAGATGAGGAGTCTGTGGAAAACAGGGCTTTTTTTCTTCCTTCCTGTGTGTAAATGGTTTCATTTTGCCTAAAAGAAGAAAGTATGCTATGATGAAAAAAACGTGGAGAATGGGGGGAGAGCGGATGTATCGTCTGGTAATCGTGGATGATGAGAGAAAAATATTGGATGGGATTGCGGAAATATTTCCATGGAATAACATTGGGTTTCAGGTAGCCGCCTGCTTTACCAGTGCCCGGGAGGCCCTTTGTTATCTGGAAGAGGAGCCGGTGGATGTGGTGATGACGGATATTTCCATGCCGGATATGGACGGGCTGGAGCTGTCAGAGAATCTGAAAAAATATCCGGATCTTCTGGTGGTGCTGTTCAGCAGCTATCACGATTACAAATATATGCGCACGGCCCTTAAGCTGGAGGTGACGGACTATCTTTTAAAGCCCATAAACTATGAGGATTTGCTGGTATGTTTTGAGAATATCAAGAAGCTTCTCGATCACCGGGGAAATGTACAGGAGGAGGAGCCGCCCACCTATTACATGGAGATTATCAGCCGTGTGGACGAGTATCTGCGTGAGAATTATCAGCGGGCCAATCTGACGGGAGCCGCGGAGGCGGTAGGTTTGAGCCCCAATTATCTGTCCAAGATTTATAAGGAGAAGTCTGGGCTGGGATTTTCGGAGAGCCTGAATAAAATTCGAATGGAAAAAGCCGGAGAAATGCTGCTGAATCCGGAGTACAAAGGTTATGAGATAGCCTTTTACGTGGGCTATGACAATCCCAAAAATTTCACCCGGGCTTTTAAGGCATACTATCATGTGAGTCCTCGGGAATACCGGAATGGAATCCGGGGAAAGGATTAGAGGCTATGCTGAAACGCTTTTTTCTGCGGCGGGTCCGTTCCTTTTTTGTAATTATGATTATTCCCAATTTGCTGCTGTTTGTGGTAATCGGTATGGTTCTATTGGGAACTCAGAAGGCAGCATTAAGGGAGCGGGGACCAGTCACCCTGAACAGTATTGAGGAGAGCCTGGAGGCATCCCTGTATAATACCAGCTATCAGGTGGATGTGCTGATGACCAACGCCTCCTACTCTCTGGCGTTGAAAAAGCTTTTGTCCCACACAGAGATGACCCAAAAGGATCAGATGTTTTTCAGCGTTTTAAAGAATTTTTTTGCCAGCTATAAATCTTCTTACAACTATATCCATTCCATCTATCTGTATCTGGATGGGGTCGATCAGTTCTTGACCTCCAACGGGCAGAGGGCCTCCGTGGACACCTATTATGACACGGAATGGTTGCGGGAATATAAGGGGATGAAAAAGGAATATAAGGTCTTTACCAACACCCGGTGGCTGCAACGGTACTCCTATGATGAGCCAGTGGAGGTGCTCACCATCTATTATCGGGCCACCTACCTAAAAGGGGTCATCGTGATCAATGTGGACAAGGAAAAATATGGAAAAATGTTGCGCAATCTGTTGTCCTCCCAGGAACAGCAGGTTCTCCTTTTGAACCATGAGGGAGATTTGGTCTGCGCCACGGATGCCCTTTTTACCAATATAGAGCCGGAGATAAAGAATATATTTAAAGAGGAGATTGAGCAGTACCAGAAAACAGGAAGCTTTGCGGAGATCAATAATACCCTGAGAAAGATAGGGGAGGAGCGCTATTTTCTCTATATGCGCCATTCGGAATTCTTTGATATTTATCAGGTGTCGGCGATTCCCCTAAGCTATCTGATCTCGGGATTGGGCTTTTATGCAGGGATCGCGGCGCTGGTGCTGGTGTTGAATATTATGCTGGTACTGTGGCTGGCCTATAGCTATACCAAGCGCTCCTTCTACTATATAGAGGAATGTGTCAATGTGTTTTCCGCCGCTGAGCGGGGGGAGGAGCTGCTGGAGGCAGAGGCCAAGGAACAGGATGAATATGGCATGATACTGAACAATATTATCTATCTCCATCTGCGAAACAGCCAGATGCAAGTGGAGCTGTTAGAGAAGCAGTATCTGTATGAAATGACGGAAATGATGGCGTTGCAGTTGCAGATCAATCCCCATTTTATTTTCAATACGCTGCAAATCATGGATTTTGAGATAATTCGAAAGGTGGGCATGGAGTCCGTGCCTCACCGGATGATCCAACAGCTATCCCGGGTGGTAAAGTATGCTCTGGCAAACCCCACAGAGCAGGTGAGTCTGAAGATGGAGATAGATTATCTGAAGGCATATCTGGAGATCCAGGAATTTCGCTTTCACAACCGGGGGATTACATATTTTGAAATTGATGAGACCATTCTGTCCTGCCAGGTATTTCGGCTTTTATTGCAGCCCATGTTGGAGAATTGTTTTATGCATGGCATGGGGGCGGAGCATGCACACATTATAGTAAAAATTAAAGCCTTTGACCGGGCAGACGGGATTTCCTTTGCGGTGGTGGACAATGGGGTGGGAATGGAGCGCTGGGAGGTGGAAGAGCTGTATAAAAAGATCAACAATAAGAAATCAAGAAATATTGGGTTGACCAATTTAAACCGCCGGCTGATCCTGCACTATGGAGAGCGAAGCCAGTTGCGGATTCAGAGCCGTAAGGGAAGGGGGACCATTATTCGGTTTTGGGTTCCCAAGCGTTTTTTTGAGGAGGCTGGGAATTAGCATAAAAGATGGGAATAAACCATAATTAATGATACCTTAAAAAGAATCAGCGTAAAAGATGGGAAGTTATCTTAAAGGCTGCTTCTTTTTTTGTCAGCAGGAAATGTTATAATTTTAAGTGTGAAAAATATAAAAGGGAGGAAAAAATATGAAGAAAAGACAAGTGGTTTCTCTATTTTTATCTGCTGTTTTGGCAGTCTCCGTGCTGGCAGGCTGCGGCGGTAAGGAGCCGGAAAATACCCCTGCGGCAGACGGGGGGGCAGAGACGACAGAGGGAACACAGGAAACACCTCAGGAGCCCTCAGGAGAAGAGGTTACCCTGCGCTTTTCCTGGTGGGGTGGAGATGCCCGGCATGAGGCCACCCTGGCTGTGATTGAGGCTTTTGAAAAGGAGCATCCCAATATTCATATTGAGGCAGAGTACAGCTCCTATGATGGGTATTCTGAGAAAAAGACTACAGAATTTGCTTCCGGTACAGCACCGGATATTTTCCAGATTGAGACAGGACTGGGGCCGGAGTATTACAAAAATGGCGTGCTGTATAACCTGTCTGAGACAAGCATTGACTGGTCCAATTTTGATGAGAATTTCCTGGTGCAGAACGGACAGTTTGGTTCTGGTAGCCAGTATGCCATTCCCACTGGTCAGGCGGGAAGTGCCATTATCGTGAATAAGACCCTGGCGGATGAGATTGGCATTGATTTTACCCAGCAGTATGACTGGGATCAGTTTATTGAGTGGGGAAAAATGGTACAGGAGTATGATCCGGAATGCTATCTGATTTCTGCAAACACCTCTTATGCCATGCCATTTTTCGTTCGCGCTTGGTGCCGTCAGAAAAACGGAAAGCCCATTATGAATGAGGATTTGACTCTGAATATGACAGAGGAGCAGTTTACAGAATGCTTTACTCTGATTAAGGAACTGTATGACAATAAGGTCTGTGCCCCTGCCTCCTACAAGGCACCTTTTGGCGATCAGGATCAGGAAGACCCCAACTGGATTGCTGGCAAGTATGTGTGCGCTATCGGCTATACCTCCTCGGCAGATGTGCTTTCTGCAGCTAACGATACGGTAGAATATATGGCAGGCAATATGCCGGTAATGGCAGATGCTGTAAATGATGGCTGGGTGAATGACTGTCCCCAGTATATTGGAATGTATGCCAAGACACAGCATCCCGCTGAGGCTGCCCTGTTTTTGGATTATTTCTACAACAGCGATGAGGCTGCCAAGCTTCTGGGAACTGTGCGCTCTGTGCCGCCTACAGAGAAAGCCCGGAATATCTGTGAGGAAATGGATGCCTTAAATCCCCTGACCAAGCAGAGTGTGGATGTGAGTATGCAGTACAACGGCTTTTCCGACAGCGGAAGAACCACCAGCTCCGAGGTAACAGCTATTTTGATCGATGCCTATGACAATGTGTCCTACGGCCAGATGGAGCCGGCGGAAGCTGCTGCGGAGGTTATGGAGCTGTTGAATGATTATATGGATGTAAACAGATAAATATGTACCATGTAATGTAAACCGAAATGGGATAGCCCAAAGGGAGGGTTATCCCATTTTTTAGAAAGGAATGAAGGCAGAAATGAAAACCTCCATGAATATTAAGAGAAACAGCAAGGCTTATATTTATCTGATGCCATGGATCATTGGCATGTTGGTGCTCCAGCTGTATCCCTTTGTTGTTTCTATTTATTACTCCCTGTGTAATTATACGGGGCTGGCAGACCCGGTATTTATTGGGGCGGATAACTATATCCGGCTGTTTACCAAGGATAAGGAATTTCAAAAATCTCTTTGGGCCACCATACAATATACGCTGTACACAGTTCCCTGTAAGATTATTATGTCTCTGTTGATTGCCATTTTACTGAATAAGGGGAGAAAGGGAATCGGCGTTATGCGGACTCTTTACTATTTGCCCTCTCTGTTTGGCGGTAGCATTGCGGTGGCCATATTATGGAAGGTAATGTTTATGGATAATGGTCTTGTAAATGCGCTATTAAATTTGGTTGGCATTGAGACCATCTCCTTTTTTGGCAATCCAAAGACCGCTTTGCCCACCTTGAGCTCTCTGGAGGTATGGCAGTTCGGCTCTTCCATGGTGATGTTTTTGGCGGCTTTAAAGCAGGTGCCTGCTTCTCTCTATGAGGCGGCTCGGATTGACGGGGCCGGCCGGCTGCGCAGCTTTTTCAGCGTGACCATCCCTCAGATCTCCCCGATTATATTCTTCTGCATTATTATGCAGACAGTCAATGCCCTTCAGAATTTTACCTCCGCTTTTGTCATCACGGCCGGAGGACCGGTGAAGTCTACCTATATGCTGGGATTGAAGCTGTATAACGACGGATTCCTGTACAATAAAATGGGATATGCCAGTGCAACCTCCTGGATTATCTTTATTTTGGTAGTGGGATTTACCTTATTGCTGTTTGCGTCTTCTAAATTCTGGGTATTTTACGGCGACGAGTCCTAAGAGGGGGTGAAAAAACAATGAGTAAAAAGCAAAAAAATAGAATCAAAGAAGTTATCATGTATGGGGTGTTGATTGTTGTGGGATTGATTATGATTTATCCCCTGATCTGGATGTTTTTTGCCAGCTTTAAATCCAACCAGGAGATTTACGGCTCTCTTTCCATTTTGCCGGAATCCTTTAGCTGGGAAGCATATGTGGATGGTTGGAAGGGATTTGGCGGCAACACCTACGCCCATTTCTTTAAAAATTCATTTCTTCTGGTCATGCCCACCACCCTTTTGACGGTGGCTTCCAGTGCCTTGACAGCCTATGGGTTTGCACGGTTTGAATTTAAGGGGAAAAAGCTGATGTTTATGCTTCTCCTCTCCACCCTGATGCTGCCTAACGCTATTTTAATTATTCCCAGGTATTCTATTTTCCGGACCTTGAAGGTGCTGGACAGCTACTGGCCCTTCTACCTGATGGGAGCGTTTGCCTGCTATCCCTTCTTTAGCTATATGCTTATTCAGTTTTTGCGGGGATTGCCTCGGGATTTGGATGAATCGGCATATATTGACGGGTGTGGCACCCTTAAAACCTTTACCCACATTTTGCTGCCACTGTTAAAACCTGCCTTATTTTCTGCGGGGCTGCTGCAATTTTTGTGGACCTACAATGACTATTTTAATTCTCTGATTTATATTAACAGTGTGTCCAAGTACACGGTTTCTCTGGCCCTGCGCCTGTCCCTGGACGCAGAATCCGTGGTGATCTGGAAAAATGTTATGGCCATGTCTTGCGTTGCCGTGTTGCCGGTGGTGGTCCTGTTCTTCTTCTGTCAAAAGTACTTTGTGGAGGGAATTGCCACTACGGGTTTGAAAGGCTGAAAGGAGGAAATACAGGATGAAAGTGAAAAATCCGGTTTTAAAGGGCTTTTTTCCGGACCCGTCTTTTTTGCGGGTGGGAGAGGATTATTACATAGCTACGTCTACTTTTGAGTGGTTTCCAGGAGTCTGTATTCACCATTCCCGGGATCTGGTCAACTGGGAGATGGCAGGCTATGCACTGACGGATGACCAGCGTGTGGATATGACCGGGCTTGATATGTCCTGTGGGATTTGGGCACCCAACCTGACCTACAGTGACGGTCTGTTCTGGCTGACCTATACCATTGTCTATACGGATAGACAGCGTTACAAGGACACCTATAATTTCCTGGTGACTGCCCCGGATGTGCAGGGGCCCTGGTCTGAGCCTATTCCCTTAAGTCGCTCCGGCTTTGATCCATCTCTGCTTCATGACGGGGACAAAAAATATCTGGTAAACATGGTGATTGATCACCGGGTAGATCAGGTTCGCTTCTGTGGCATTGATGTGCAGGAATATGATCCCAGGGCTAAAAAGCTGGTGGGAGAGCCTGTGTGCATATCCTCCGGCACAGGCAGAGGCGTTACGGAGGGGCCCAATATTATGAAGCACGGGGAGTACTATTATTTGGTGCTGGCGGAGGGAGGAACCCGTTACCAACATTGTACCACCATTCTTCGCTCCAAAAACCTGTTTGGTCCCTATGAGGAGGACCCCAACAATCCGGTGTTGACCTCGGATGGGCAGACGGACTGTCTTTTGGAGCGGGCCGGCCATTCCCAGATTATTGAGGGGGCGGATGGCCGCTGGTACCTGGCGCACCTGTGCTCTCGCCCCATCAAACGAAACAGTATTTTGGGTCGTGAGACAGCCATTCAAAATGTGGTGTGGACGGAGGATGGCTGGCTGAAGCTGGAAGCTAATGACTGGGGAAAGCCGGAGATTACCTTTGAGGCGCCGGCACAGGTGACACAGAAGCGGGATCTTTCATCCAGAACCGATTTTTCAAAAGGGCGCATTCCGCTGGAATATATGACCCTGCGCCGCTCCTTTGCCACCAACGGGATTTCCGTGGAAAATGGGGTGCTGCACATGCAGGGGGGCGCCTCGGTGATGAGCAAATATTTTCAGGGGCTTTTGGCGCGCAGGCAGCAGTGTCTGGACTGTGACTTTGAGACGGCCATGAGGTTTGCACCCCGGCACTTGAACCACATAGCAGGAATGCTGGTGTATTATAATTATGATAATCATTATTATTTAAAAATGAGCCGAGCACCAGAGGGCCTGTTTTTGGCGGTGAGCGCCGTGGTCAATAAGGATCTGACAGATTCGCAGCCAATTTGGCTTCCGGAGGAGACAGAGATTGTTTATCTGCGGGCCCAGATTCGACAGGAAGAGCTCCAATATTATTATTCCCTGGATAACCAGACCTATCTGCCCATAGGAGGGGTGCTGGATATGAAAAATATCTCTGACGAGCACATTGAAGGCAATGGCTTTACAGGCGCCATGCTGGGGGTCAACTGTTGTGATGTCCAGGGGGACGGGGTGTATGCAGACTTTTTGTATCTGGATTACAAGGAATACGAAGAAGCGTAATAAGAAAAAATCTCCCAGAATGGGAGGATGCCAGGCAGCGGATCTGCCTGGCATTTATTATGAAAAAGTTTATTCGAAAAATAAGTAATTATCATGTAATAGAGGTGTTCCAAAGGTTTTTAGAATTGCTTTTTGTCTATGGTAGTATTATAAGTTGGAGAAATGAATGGAGTGTGTTAAGGAGTTTAACGTTTTTTGAAAGATGTATGAATAAAATATGAACAGCAAAAGGGAAATAAAGTAGGCTTTTCTTATTTTAACAGGAAGCACCTCTTTTTTGGCAAACCAAGGAGATTTTGGCAGGGCAAGACCTCCATTATGGAGGTGAAAGGTAAAATTTTACAGTATATTTTCTACAGGAATATTTTTCAAATAAAATGATAGTAATTTGTCTCTGCCTGTGGTATACTGACAGTAACGAAAAAATGGAGAGAAGGCTTCCAAAGGCTTTCGTTTCCAAGAAAGGAACTGGGTGAATGCTATGAATAAGAATAAGTTTGACGATTTGCTGGCAGCTTCCAAGCTGAACGAATTACTGCACAAAAAAGAGGTTGATGAAAAAAATAAGAATACCGTACTTTGGATTTTGGCTATCATTGGTGCAGTAGCTGCAGTGGCAGCCATTGCCTATGCTGTATACCGCTATTTTACTCCCGATTATTTGGAGGATTTCGAGGACGATTTTGACGATGACTTTGATGATGATTTCTTCGATGATGAGGACGAAGAGGAGAAATAAAGTCTCAAGAGCAGCGGGATAGAAATGTGAGGACTGCCGCAGCAGATTGCAACGGGCTCTAATAGGAGCCTGTGCATGGAAGCTTTGCGGCAGTTCTTTTTCTGATCTGCATCTTTCTGGCAGGTGAAAAGGGATTATGCTTGTCAGGAGAAATTATGAATAAAGCTGCAATGCCAGGCAGGAAAGGGGAGGGCTATATGAAAAAAGGACAGGTTTTTGAGGGGATTGTGGAAAAAGTAGATTTTCCCAACAAAGGTTTGATACAGGTGGAGGATCGGCCGATCTGGGTGAAAAATACCCTTCCCGGACAGCGGGTACGCTTTGCGGTACAAAAGATGCGCAAAGGGAAATGCCAGGGACGGCTCCTGGAGGTGCTGGAGCATGCAAAGCAGGAGGTACCAGCGGCTTGCGGGCATTTTGTTGATTGTGGCGGATGCACGTATCAAAACCTGTCCTACGGGGATCAGTTGCGGCTTAAGGAGAAACAGGTGAAAGAACTTCTGGACCAGGCTATTTGCGGGAAAGGACATTCCTATGTCTATGAGGAGGCTCTGCCAAGTCCCCGGGCCTATGGCTATCGCAACAAGATGGAGTATTCCTTTGGAGATGCCTGCAAGGATGGCCCGTTGGCTCTGGGGCTTCACAAACGGGGAAGCTTTTATGATATTGTGACCACAGAGGATTGCCGCATTGCAGACGGGGATTTTGGACGAATTCTGGGGGAAACTTTGGATTTTTTTGAAAAGCAGAACCTGCCTTTTTATCATAAAATGAGACACCAGGGATATCTGCGCCATCTTTTGATCCGGAAGGGGGCGAAGACCGGGGAGATTTTGGTGGATCTGGTGACCACTACCCAGCTGGAGGGACTGGCTGCGGGTATCCGGCCAGAGGGGATGAAGGCAGAGGAGCAGGAATGCCAGATCCTAAATGCCTGGCGGGATCGGCTGCTGGGGATCTCCCTTGAGGGAACTCTGACCGGAATTCTTCACACAAAAAATGACAGCCTGGCGGATGTGGTGCAGAGTGACTCCACGGAGCTAATCTATGGAAGGGATTATTTTTACGAGGAGCTTTTGGGACTTCGCTTTCGGATTTCTCCCTTTTCCTTTTTCCAGACCAATTCTCTGGGGGCAGAGGTGCTCTACGACAAGGCGCGGACTTATGTGGGAGAGACAAAGGACAAAGTGATTTTTGATCTATACAGCGGGACAGGCACCATTGCCCAGATTTTGGCTCCCGTGGCCAGGGAGGTTATCGGGGTAGAGATTGTGGAGGAGGCCGTGGAGGCCGCCCGGGCCAACGCAGCCCTGAACGGGCTTTCAAATTGCCGTTTCCTGGCCGGGGATGTGCTGAAGGTGTTGGATACCCTTGAGGAACGGCCAGACTTGATTGTGCTCGATCCACCCCGGGATGGGATTCATCCCAAGGCCCTGGAAAAGATCATTGCCTATGGGGTGGAGCAGCTGGTTTATATTTCCTGCAAGCCTACCAGCTTGGCCCGGGATCTGGGAGTGTTTTTAGAGCGGGGATATGAGGTGGCGAAGGCTGGATGTGTGGATATGTTTCCTTGGTCGGGGAATGTGGAGACGGTTGTAATGCTTTCCAAGGGAGAAATCGACTCGAAGAAGGTTCGGGTGGAGTTCTAGCTGGAGGATAAGGATATGTCCGGGTTCCAGAAGGGCGCAACCTATGAGCAGATCAAGGTATATGTATTAGAGCATACCGGCTTGAAGATATCTTCCCTGTATATCTCTCAGGTCAAACGGAAGTGTGGGCTAGACGTGGGACAAAATTATAACCTGTCAAAGAAAGAAGATGCCAGAGTGCCGCAGTGTCCGCCGGAGAAGGAAGCGGCGATTGTGGAGGCGTTGAAGCATTTTCAGATGATATAATCATTCTAGGGCCTGGGCATTTTAGCTTAGGCCCTTTTTCACGGCCTTAGAACTCACTATTTCGTGAATTTTATTTGCCTTTTAGTGCAGAATTAAGTAAACTAGAAATGAAAAATATCAGGAGGTGCAGGATGGCAATTAGCTATAATCGTCTTTGGAAACGATTGATAGATCATGATTTGAGTAAAACCGATATGATGCACCGTGCAAACATCAGCACCAATGTTCTGGCACGTCTAGGAAAAGGTGCGCCTGTTTCAATGGAAAGCATGGAAAAAATCTGTAAAGTGTTAAACTGCAATATTGGCGATGTTATGGAATTTGTTCCTGATAATGAAGACGGAGGAAAAGACGCATGATTACAGGCGCAATCAAAAATAAAGTGGATAAAATCTGGACGGACATCTGGGCCGGTGGCATTACTAATCCTTTGACAGTAATTGAGCAGCTAACCTATTTGATGTTCATTCGTTCTCTTGATGAAAAAGAACTGGAGACAGAAGAATTTGAAAACATGAGCGGCGAGAAGATGGATAAAATCTTTCCGCAATCCCCTATCGGGCAGTCTATGCGCTGGAGCAAATTCAAAAATGACGATCCGCGTGACATTTATAATGTCATTTCCCAGCGGGTGTTCCCTGCTATTAAAAGCATGAAGCATGGCCATCTGCCCGATTTTACGGAGCAGGGCGAGATGACCGAAATCGTGGATAACACTGAGAATGATGTGGAAAAGGATACTGCTTTCGCCCGGTACATGAGCGATGCAATGTTCCTGATTCCTACACCGCAGGTATTGCAAAAAATCATTACAGGCTTGGACGACCTGTATGAGCACGACATTTCCGATTTGGATATGCAGGGCGATCTGTACGAGTATATGCTGGGGAAACTTTCTACTGCCGGTCAAAACGGCCAGTTCCGTACACCCCGGCATATCATCAAAATGATGGTGGAGCTTTTGCAGCCCACCCCAGAGGATACAATCTGTGACCCAGCCTGTGGTACAGCTGGCTTTCTGGTAGCTTCGGCAGAGTACATCCGCAGCTATTATGAAGATACAATGACAAACGAGCAATGGGAACATTTCTTTGGACCAATGTTTACCGGATTTGACACAGACCGCACCATGCTGCGACTTTCGGCTATGAACCTGATGCTCCACTCGATTACGCACCCCGAAATTGACTACCAGGACAGCGTTTCCAAGCAGAACCAAATCCGGGATAAATATACTATCTGCCTAGCAAATCCACCTTTCAAGGGTACCATTGACGCTGAAAGTATCAACGATGATTTGAAGGTTGTTACCAACACGAAAAAGACTGAGCTACTGTTCCTGGCACTATTTCTGCGGATGCTGAAAAAAGGCGGCCGGTGCGCCTGTATCGTACCGGATGGTGTGCTGTTCGGTTCTTCTAAAGCACACAAATCCGTCCGAAAGGAGTTGGTGGAGAATCATCAGCTCCGGGCGGTGATCTCCATGCCATCCGGTGTGTTCAAACCCTATGCAGGCGTTTCCACGGCGGTGCTGGTGTTCACTAAAACTGGAGCGGGTGGCACGGAAAATGTGTGGTTCTACGATATGAAATCCGATGGCTTTTCGCTGGATGACAAGCGTAGCGAGGTACCAGAAAACGACATTTCCGGCATCATCAACCGGTTCCACAATTTGGAGCAGGAAACCAGTCGCCAGCGCACCGAACAGAGCTTCTTTGTGCCCAAGCAGGAAATCGCAGATAACGACTATGACCTTTCCATCAACAAATACAAAAAGGTAGAGTATGTGCCTGTAGAGTATCCTTCTACAGCAGAAATTATGGCCGACCTGCATGAATTGGAAATGGAGATTACCGCAGGACTGGCAGAGTTGGAGGAGATGTTGTAATGGCTAGGTTGGGGGATTATACTTATATAAAAACTGGAAAGCTGGATGCGAATGCATCGTCTGATAATGGCATATATCCATTTTTTACTTGCTCTAAAGAATCTCTTTTAATAGATACATATAGCTATGATTGCGAATGTGTTTTGGTTGCGGGAAATGGTGACTTAAACATAAAATATTATTCGGGAAAATTCGATGCATACCAGCGAACATATATTATTGAAAGTAACAATAAAGAAAAATTATTTGTACGATATTTATATTATTTTCTCGATAAATATGTTGAAACTTTGCGTGAACAGTCCATAGGTGGAGTTATCAAGTATATAAAACTTGGAAATTTAACTGAAGCGCATATTCCTCTCCCACCTCTTGACAAACAGCGCAAAATTGCAGCTGCGTTGGACAAGGTCAGCGACCTGATTTCCAAACGTCGCCAGCAGCTGGACATGCTGGATGAATTGGTGAAATCCCGATTTGTCGAGATATTTGGGGATCCGATGACGAATCCACATAATTTACCAAAAGTGATGTTAGGATCAGTTTTAACAATCGAGCCGCAGAATGGACTTTATAAGCCTCAGTCAGATTATGTATCGGATGGGACAGGCGTACCGATTCTCCGAATAGATAGTTTTTATGATGGCAAAGTATCGAATCTTTCATCACTAAAGCGGCTAATTTGTTCAGAAATAGAGCTTAAGCGATACTCGCTATACGAAAATGATATTGTTATCAACCGAGTTAATAGCATTGAATATCTCGGCAAGTGCGGTTTGATTCAAGGGTTAGTAGAAAATACGGTTTTTGAGTCAAATATGATGAGATTACATGTAGACGAACACAAATTTCATCCGGTCTACATCACGAAACTGCTTTGCTCTGAATTTATTTATCAGCAAATTTTGAAACGAGCAAAAAAGGCGGTCAATCAAGCCAGTATCAACCAAAAAGATGTACAATCTTTTGTAGTCTATATGCCTCCGATAGAGCAGCAGGACCAATTTGCCGCTTTCGTTGCTCAGACTGACAAATCAAAATTGGCAATTCAAAAGAGTCTTGAAAAGCTGAAAATACTGAAAAAAGCACTGATGCAGGAATACTTTGGGTAAAGGAGGATTTTTCATGCTGGATAAAGAATATGGGCGAAAACACAAAGAGGCTAATCCTGTTGTCGCAATTTGTTATGACTTCGACAAAACCTTATCTCCAGATGATATGCAGGCACAGGGTTATATCCAATCCGTGGGTTATAACGTTCCTGATTTTTGGAAAAAATCAAATTCTCTCGCTTCCGATAATGAAATGGACCAAAACCTTGCTTATATGTACATGATGAAACAGGAATCCGAGGGAAAAGTCTTATTTACCAAAGAGAAATTAGCTGAATATGGTGCCTCTGTTCAACTGTTCCCTGGAGTTGAGGAATGGTTTGAGCGCATTCGGGAATACGGAAAAAGCCAAGGGGCTATCGTGGAACACTACATCATTTCTTCTGGCTTAAAAGAAATGATCGAGGGGACTTCCGTTGCAAAAGCTAGAGCATTTGAAAAAATTTACGCTAGTTCTTTTTATTATAATGAAAAGGGCGTAGCAGTATGGCCTGCTCAAGTGGTAAATTACACCAATAAGACACAATTTTTGTTTCGAATTGAAAAAGGTGTACTGGACATTAATGATTCCGCTGTCAATGAATCCTTTTCTCCCGAAGAAATGAGGGTACCATTTCGTAATATAGTTTATATCGGCGATAGTGATACAGATATTCCATGTATGAAACTTGTTACCTCATACGGCGGGCATTCTATTGGCGTCTATAATGCAGAAAGCAAGGACAAGACAAAAGTATATAAAATGATGCGAGATGGAAGAATTAAATATTTTGCACCAGCCGATTACAGAGAAGGAACTGAATTAGACCTGTTGGTAAAAGCTATCATCAATCGAACTGCTGCGAATGAGGCTCTGGAAACGCTGCACTATAAGTATAAAATAGAACGAATCAAAGCAGACAAAGAAAGTAATGAGGAAGAGCGGAAAAGAACTGATTTGCTCATCGCCTTAGAAAACAGTAGCAGTTTTGCAACTACGCATTCTCTTATCAGCGAGTTACAGGAAATTGATGATTGGTCTTATGAAGAAAAAGAAATCCTATTCAAAATTGCTCTCGATAATAGTCAAGTACGCTATATTCTGCGCGATTTAGATGTGGAAACTTTTTACACAAAGTTGTTAAAAAGCATGAAAATCATAACGTCAAATGTGCAAGCGGTTAAGGATATCTTAGAAAGTGATGATTAAGGAAGCATGCTTATGATGAACTTTTCTTTTCTTTCACAAAAAACTGAATACGCGCTGTTTTCCCCAGCCTGCGTGGAAGCCGAAAAAATTTATGCTTCTGCTCCTGCCATGTGCGCAGTTGGCTGCCGAAAAGCACTGGAGCTGGCGGTTAAGTGGGTCTATACAGCGGATAAGACTATGAAAATGCCCTATAAGGACAATCTGCAATCTCTTATCCATGAACCGTCATTCCGCTTCGCAGTGGATTCTAATACCTGGGGTAAACTACCTTTCATCATCAAGTTGGGTAATCTGGCAGTACATACAGAACGGAGTGTGCAGTCCAATGATGCTTTTGCGTCATTGAAGGGCTTGTTTGAGTTCATCCAGTGGATTGACTACTGTTATGGAACTGATTATCAGGAGCGTGTCTTTGACGAAAGCCTGGTTCCCACCGAAAAGGTGATGGTGGATACTCGGAAAATCAAGAAACAGGAAAGCCTGCTGGATGAAAAAGAAGCAGAGATTGAGGCACTACGCAAACAAATTGAGCAGATGTCAGCCAAATACACCACTGAGAAAGAGCGACATCAGCAGGAGCGTTCTTTCCAGCCGGAAGATTTGTCTGAGTTCCAGACGCGGAAAATTTACATTGACGTAGATTTGAAGTTCATGGGCTGGAAATTCGCTGGTACAGATGCAGATGTACAGGAGGAATATCCTGTACAGGGTATGGCTGGCGTGGTGGGCCAGATGGGTTACTGTGACTATGTGCTGTTTGGCAAGGATGGCCTTCCGCTGGCCGTGATTGAGGCGAAGCGAACCAGCAAAGACCCTAACATTGGGCGTAAGCAGGCAGTTTTGTACGCGGATTGTTTGGAACGGAAATTTGGTCGACGTCCGATGATGTTCACCACTAACGGCTTTGAGACTTATTATTGGGATGACCAGTCCGGTCCCCAGCGCAAGGTCAGCGGCGTATTTAGCAAAGATGATTTACAAAAGTTGATGAACCGCCGTGCTGAACGGCAAGACTTGATGAGCATTCCCATCGATGATAAAATCACAGATCGCTACTACCAAAAAGAGGCCATACGGGCTGTTTGCGGACAGATAGAACAGGGATTTCGTAAGCATCTTCTGGTAATGGCGACTGGCACAGGGAAGACAAGGACTGCGTCCAGCCTGACCGATGTGCTTAGCCGCGGCAAATGGATTACCAATATTCTTTTTCTGGCTGACCGCACCGCCCTGGTAAAACAGGCAAAGGATGATTTTAAGCAGTATCTGCCGGATATGTCCCTGTGTAATCTGTGCTCCAACAAGGATGACCGAAATGCTCGGATTATGTTTTCCACCTACCCAACGATTTTGAATGCCATCGACGACACCAAATCCAAAGATGGCCGCCAGTTGTTTACCCCGGCACATTTCGATTTAATCATTATTGATGAAAGTCACCGGAGTATTTTCAAAAAATACCGGGCGATTTTTGAATACTTCGATGCTTTGATGGTTGGTCTTACTGCCACGCCGAAAACAGATGTGGATCGCAATACCTATGATTTCTTTGAGATGGAGCACGGTGTACCTACTTATGCCTATGATTATGAAACAGCAGTCTACCAAGATCACGTGCTTGTACCATACTATAATTATGAGGTCAAAACCAAGTTCTTGCACGAAGGCATTACCTACGATGACCTTTCTGACGAAGATAAAGAGCGTTACGAAGATGACTTCATTGAAGATGGTATGATGCCGGACTTTATTCCATCTGCGGCACTTAATAAATTTGTGTTCAATGAAACGACGGTGGATATTGTATTGCAGGATTTAATGGAGCGGGGCATCAAGGTAGCAGGCGGGGATCGGTTAGGTAAAACCATTATCTTTGCGCAGAATAAACGCCACGCAGAATTCATTCTGGAGCGGTTTAACAAACTCTATCCACAGTATCACGGTTCATTCTCCCAGCGCGTGATTTGTGACGACAGTTATGCGCAAACCATTATTGATGATTTCAAACAGCCGGAAAAGGAGCCGCATATCGCCGTGTCGGTGGATATGATGGACACGGGTATTGATGTGCCGGAATGCGTCAATCTGGTATTTTTTAAAAAGGTACGCTCCAAAGCAAAGTTCTGGCAGATGATCGGTCGGGGTACTCGTTTGTGCAAAGGATTGTCCTGCCTGGATCAGATAGATGGAGCATATACGGATAAACGGCGCTTCCTGATTTTTGATTACTGCGGAAATTTTGAATATTTCCGGGAATATAAGGAAAGGTATGAGGCCAGAGAGACAAAGACATTATCGGAAAATATTTTCGGCAAACAGATTAAAATTGCTATAGCGCTACAAGAAAGCGCCTTTGCCGGAGAGGACTATCAAGCATGGAGAAACAAACTTGTTGGTACCTGCCATAAGCAAGTTGCGGCACTGAACCAAGATTTGATTTCTGTAAAACTGCGGATACAGTACGTAGAAAAATATAAAAAACGGGATGCCTTTCTTTCCATAAACGAGGGTGATAGAGGCGAGTTGCTGACACAGATTGCACCGCTTGTCCAATCGGAAGAAACTGATGAATTCGCCAAGCGGTTTGATAACTTTATGTACGGGCTGATATTGGCACATATTGAACAGATGCCTGCTTTCAAGTATGCCAAGAAGCAGTTGTGTGACACTGCTTTTCTGCTGGAGCGCAAGGCAAATATTCCGCAGATTAAGGAAAAGCTACCGCTGTTGCAGGAAATCCATACCGATGCCTTTTGGAACGCCAATGATATTCTGCTGTTTGAAAAGATTCGTAGAGAGCTTCGTGGTTTGATTCGTTTTTTGGATGAAGATGACGGAGGGCAAAAACGTATTATTACCAAACTTACTGATCCAATTATAGATAGCCAGGAAGGGGTTCAGCTGGATACAGCGTATGACTTTGAAGATTACCGTGCCAAAGTAAACCGCTATATCAATGAGCATGGAAATACGCTGGCTATTTACAAGCTGACCCATAATATTCCGTTGTCTATGGGCGATTATCAGGAGCTGGAACGAGTTTTGACAAGCGAACTTGGGAGCAAAGAAGATTACAAGCGGGAATTTGGAGACACGCCATTTGGCCTGTTGATTCGCAAGCTTGCCAAGCTGGATCACGATGCTGCTTTGCAGGCGTTTTCTGCTTTTATCAACGACCAGTTTTTGAATCAGAAACAAATTGCCTTTGTAAAAAAGATTATCAATCATATTGAGCTGAATGGGTATATGGAAAATGTTTCGGAACTCACAAAGCCGCCATTTGATAAGCCGGTCAGCTTTATCAAGCTGTTTGATGTAAAGACTAGAATAGCATTGATGGCAACCATCAATCAGATTCGTGAGAATGCGGTTCAAATTGTAGCATCATAACAGTGAAACAGCATACAGATTTTCATGTAGATAGGCTGACCTTTTCTTCCGTACAGCGCACCGTCCATCCCACCCAGAAACCCGTGGAGCTGTGCGAGTATCTCATCAAGACCTATACCCGGCCCGGGGAGATCGTTGCCGACATCTGCGCTGGCTCCGCCACCACCGCCGTGGCC
>JAAWAC010000006.1 GCA_022791975.1 Lachnospiraceae bacterium
ACTAAAATCGGCAGGGTGTTAGTTCCCGGCTGGTGGAGGGAATGAAAAAGAACTGACTATGATAGTAGAAGAACAGGGAATAGGCTTTCGGACAGGGGTTCGATTCCCCTCAGGTCCATCTATAAAAACCTCGCATGGCGGGGTTTTTTGCGTATGGAAAAGGTTTCCTGGGAAGATATTTCACAAAAATAACATATTTATCTGTTATACTAGCCAAAACAGCAAAAAGCAGTATAGGAGGCAACCGGATGGATAAATTGAAAATCTTAGTGGTGGACGATGAGAGCCGTATGCGAAAGCTGGTAAAGGATTTTTTGGTAAAGCAGAGCTATGATGTCCTGGAAGCCGGGGATGGTATGGAGGCTTTGGATATTTTCTTTGAACAACAGGACATTTCTCTGGTAATCCTGGATGTTATGATGCCTAAAATGGATGGCTGGCAGACTTGTCGGGAAATTCGCAGTTATTCCAAGGTCCCTATTATTATGCTGACAGCCCGGGGGGATGAGAAGGATGAGCTCCAGGGCTTTGAGCTGGGAGTGGATGAATATATCTCCAAGCCCTTTAGTCCCAAGATTCTGGTAGCCCGGGTGGAGGCTATACTGCGGCGCACCAGCCGGATAGCTTCGGAAGATATTCTTCGAGTCAATGGCATTGAAATCAATAAGGCAGCCCATCAGGTATCCATAGACGGGGTGGAAATTGAGTTAAGCTACAAGGAATTTGAACTTTTGACCTATTTTGCAGAAAATCGGGGGATTGCTCTGTCACGGGAAAAGATTCTCAATAATGTGTGGAATTATGATTATTTCGGGGACGCCCGAACCATAGACACCCATGTGAAAAAGCTGCGGAGCAAGCTTGGGGAAAAAGGAAATATGATAAAAACCATCTGGGGGATGGGATATAAATTGGAAACGGAGGGCTAAAGCCCTCCGTTGATTTATTACCAGGTTTTTTCTAAGGTTGTCTTAAAGTCCACTGCATAGGGATTATCCTCCCGGGTCTTCAGATCCTCATAGATATCCCGACGCTCCTGGCTGCTGGCCTCCTGCCAGTATTCATAGCCGTACATATAACTGTCAATCAGCTCGTCCCAGGATTCAAACTGAGGCTGCACGGCCAGGGCAATGTCCAAAGATAGATCCAAGGCCTCCTCCAGGGTGTAATATCCGGCCACATAATAATAACCCATCAGGTTTAAAGCACGGCAGTAATCCCATCCGGCAATGGCATTGGCTCCATATTTTTCATAGGCGCTGTAACCCACTGCAAAGATTTCGGCCTGATTTTCATCCACCTCATAGTATTCCAAGAGATAAGCTGCCCGCTCCTCAGGGGCAATCTCACCCATGCCATCCTCATCCAACATCTGCATATCCGCGGCAAAGGATGTCCGGTGTCCTTCCGTCACAATCCATTCCAGGGTCTCGTCTGCGCTCTGCCTGTCAGTCACGTCCCACCATTGCTCCAACAGCTGCTGCACCAGTAGCTGGTTGGTGGTATCGACAGTTACACCTCCAAAAAGATTATAGTCCCAATGATTGATTTCTGTCAGGACTGCGTAGGAAGCATTAAACCAGCGCACAGTGTCGCTAAGCTCTGGAGCTTTTGCCTCCTCCTCCTGGGGAGTCTCCTTTTCTGGAGTAGATTCCTCATTCTCCACAGGGGTTTGCCCCTCTTCCTGCTTCTGTGTGTCCTTAGGCTCCTCCTTCTTAGAACCGCAGCCCTGTAGCATGGCGATGACCAGCGCCAGGACCAACATCAGGCTAAGCCCGCGAAAGCGATTCCTGTGTCCTCTTGTCTTCATTTTCTCGTTTCCTCCTCTTTTTCGGCTATTGGCTTCCAAACCCTACATCCTCGTCTGGGTTTTTCGGGCCTCCGAACAGAATTCTATCACATCTGTAAGAATTTCACAAGTATTCCGGGAAAACTGTGGGAAGGATTCAAGTATGAAGATCCTGTGAAAGGGCTTGAAAACCGGAGGAAGCATGATAAAATAAAAAGGTAATATGGGCACGGATAGGAGGAGAAGGGATGAAGCGCTCTATTCGCAAAGAGATGGCAATGATATTTATAGGCGTTATGACTGGTGTGTTGGTGCTTACCTGGCTGGTTAACGCCTTTTTTTTGGAGTCTTATTATATAGCGGAAAAGCAGCAGCAGGTAATAGAGGCTTATGAGACTTTGAATCAGGGAGCCCGAGAGGAACAGTTTATGGAGGAAGATTTTCTCACACAGCTGAACAATATTGCTTTTACTGACAACCTTTCCATGCTGGTCATCGATACCAGTGGAAAGGTACAGCTGTATACGGTGCGGGATTTTCGAACGTTGAAAAACATTTTATACAGCTATATCTTTGAGACAGACAATGAGGCGGATGATATCCAGGAGCTTTCCGTTAACAATCGGTATGTAATTCGGCAGAGGATAGATCAGTTCAGTAAGGCGGAGTATATAGAGATGCTGGGAACCTTAGATAATGGATTTTCCTTTGTATTGCAGACGGCAGTGGAAAGCATCCGGGACAGCGTGGCTGTGTCCAACCAGTTTTATACCTATATTGGTATAGGGGCAGTACTGGTCAGCTGTCTGTTGATTTGGCTCTTTACCAAGCGGTTTACAGAGCCGATTCTGGAACTGGCAGAGATTTCCAAACGCATGACGGATCTGGACTTTAATGCAAAATTTTCCGGTAGCCAGAATAATGAAATTGGGTTTCTGGGGGCTCATATGAATCAGATGTCGGAAAAGCTGGAACAGACTATTTCCGTGTTAAAGACAGTAAACAATGAGTTGGAGCGGGATATTGAGCAGAAAAATCAGATTGACGAGATGCGCAAGGAGTTTTTGTCCAATGTGTCCCACGAGCTGAAAACCCCCATTGCCCTGATTCAGGGATATGCAGAAGGGCTGAAGGAATGCATCAATGATGATGCGGAGAGCCGGGATTTTTACTGTGAGGTTATTATGGATGAGGCCTCCAAGATGAACACCATGGTGAAAAAATTGCTGGCTCTGAATCAGATTGAATTTGGGAACCATATGGTAACCATGGAGCGGTTTGACATAGCAGCTCTTATCAGAAATGTATTGTCCTCCACGGGAATTCTTATGGAGCAGAAGGGCATTCAGGTGCATTTTCACGTGCAGGAGCCGGTTTATGTGTGGTCGGATGAGTTTCAGATCGAGGAGGTGGTTACCAATTATGTGAGCAATGCGGTAAACCACTGTGCAGGAGAAAAAATCATTGATATTCGTCTGGAGCAGCAGGAGGAGACTGTGCGGGTATCTGTATTTAACACGGGAAATCCCATTCCGGAGGAGGAGCTTGACAAGGTGTGGATCAAATTTTACAAGATTGATAAGGCTCGAACCAGGGAGTATGGGGGCAGCGGCATTGGCCTTTCCATAGTAAAGGCTATTATGGATTCCATAAACCGGGAGTGCGGAGTGAAAAATTACAGCAATGGGGTGGAATTCTGGTTTGAGGTGGACAGCAAGGCATAGGGAAAGAATGCCCTGGCGCGTATAAAATCCCTTCCTTTGGAAACCTTATGTTATTATTGGGTAAAGGCAGGGATTGGATGCTGATTATGAATGGAAGGGTACACACCATGGCTGGTATGGTATATCCTTGTGGTTATGTGCAGACAGAGGGGAAACGAATCGCAAGGGTGGGCCTTATGGAGGAGGCGCCAAGGCCCAAAGAAGGGGAACAGGTATTGGATGTGCAGGGAGCCTGGGTGTTGCCGGGAATGATTGATGCCCATGCTCATATTGGCATTACGGAGGAGACCAGGGGGGCCATAGGAGATGACTGCAATGAGGAAAGTGGGGCAGTGCAGCCGGAACTTCGGGCCATTGATGCTATCAATCCTATGGACCCGGCCTTTCACGATGCCATTATGGCTGGCATTACCTCCGTGATGACAGGACCTGGAAGCGCCAATGTGGTGGGCGGTCAGTTTGTGTTTATGAAAACCCAGGGCCGCTGTGTGGATCGCATGGTGGTCAAAGCGCCGGCGGCCATGAAGGTGGCTTTTGGGGAAAACCCCAAAACCTGCTATCAGGCCCAGGGAAAATCTCCTCTGACCCGTATGGGGACGGCTAAGCTGCTTCGAGAGGCACTTTTTAAGGCCCGGCAGTATGAGAGGGATAAATGGGAGGGACGTCTTGAGAAGGAAGATTTTTCCATGGAGCCTTGGCTTCCCGTGCTGCGAAAAGAGATTCCTCTAAAGGCCCATGCCCATCGGGCGGATGATATATTGACGGCTATTCGCATTGCAAAGGAGTTCGATGTGGATTTGACCATTGATCATGGCACAGAAGCACATTTGATTGTGGATGAGATAGCAGCTTCTGGCTTTCCGGTGATAGTGGGTACAGATTTGACATCCCGTTCAAAGCTTGAGGTTGAAAATATGAATTTTAAAACCAATCGCATTTTACAGGAAGCAGGGGTTTTGTTTGCCGTCACTACGGACCATCCCATTGCACTGATTGAATACCTTCCTCTATGTGCGGGATTGGCGGTAAGACATGGCCTTCCCATGGAGGAGGGGCTGCGGGCAGTAACCATAAATCCGGCTAGGATCTGTCGGGTAGCGGATCGGGTGGGAAGTCTAGAGCCGGGAAAGGATGGGGATATAGCCGTGTTTTCTGGAAATCCTCTGGAGGTATTTACCCAGACTTTGTATACCATCATTGACGGTGTGGTGGTCTATGAAAGACAGTCTTCATAATAAGGAAAAACCAGTGTCCTGGGTGTACTCCCTGGCACTGGTTTTTGGCTTCCATGATTAAACAAGCAGGTCCACATAGGCACCCTTTTTTATGGGCTCCTTTGCATAGGTTTCAGGAGCGCTGCGAAATACGGTGCGGGTGGTTCCTCCCGACATATAAGTCCTGCCACATTCCGGACAGATATCCGTGTGATAGGAAACAGACTGGGAGAGGATTTCCTTATCCTCTGTCTGGGCCTCGGCCCTTGCATGTGCCACATGCTCCAACTCGTGGGCGCGGATGGCATAAGCGGCAGACTCCGGACTCAGTCTGGTGGGAGACTTAAAGGAGACATTGGGGTCACTGGAGCCATCCTGATATTTGCGGTTTTTACAGGTTTGACATTCATAGGTATCATAATCTCCCTGGCCGGAGACTGGCTGACCAGCTCGTGCCTCTTCCTGGCGGACTTGGGGTGCTCCAGGATTTTGGGACATAGCAGCCGCAGTTTGGAGGGAATAGGGAGACTGAAAAGAAGAATAGAATGAAAGGCTGTTAAGAGAAAATTCCATAAGCTTAGCTCCTTTTCAAAATTCCAGGTATTTCCTAAATTCTATTATAGCAAATCTAAATGTCAGGTCAATAATAGGAAGGTTTTTTTCCTCAATTTTTTTCTAAATTTCTGGGAAAAATTTCCTTTCATAGAGGCTGGAAAAAATTTCGACAAAAAAATACAAAATTTTCTAAAAAGGTGTTGACAGGTGCAAAACAGTGTGGTATTATACAAAAGCTGTCGCACGAGACAGCAACACAACGAACCTTGATAACTAAACAGTGAAAAACCTTGAAAATTCAAAAGAATTTTATTCAAGCGTAGCTTATGAGAATAAGCGACCTAAAAG
>JAAWAC010000042.1 GCA_022791975.1 Lachnospiraceae bacterium
CCCTCTGCACAGAGGGCGTGGATTGAAATTATCCAATATGTCCCTAGCGAAATTTTGCGAAAACAGTCGCCCTCTGCACAGAGGGCGTGGATTGAAATTTGAATCTGATTTAATGCACCCTGCGCACTTCCCGTCGCCCTCTGCACAGAGGGCGTGGATTGAAATTGTCAATGGTTACTGGTATGTCTATGCCAATGATAGTCGCCCTCTGCACAGAGGGCGTGGATTGAAATTTCCGCACCCACGCAGCAGCCGTCTGGTATGACGTCGCCCTCTGCACAGAGGGCGTGGATTGAAATTTTGAGGATATGGAAATGAAGTACGTCATCGGAACGTCGCCCTCTGCACAGAGGGCGTGGATTGAAATCAAAAAAGAAAACCGCCATTTCTGGCGGCTCTTGTCGCCCTCTGTGCAGAGGGCGTGGATTGAAATCCATAACTTTCATGGATAAATACAATCCGGCGCAGTGTCGCCCTCTGTGCAGAGGGCGTGGATTGAAATTATCGCTAAGATTTCAGATTGTGGATTGATAAATGTCGCCCTCTGTGCAGAGGGCGTGGATTGAAATATCACTGCGGCGATACTTTGGAATTTGCGGTTGAAGTCGCCCTCAGCACAAAAGGCGTGGATTGAAATTGGAGAGATACTATACAGGTTAAATGTGTAGTTGTCGCCCTCAGCACAGAGGGTATGAATCGAAATTTTATTGTCTGTATATAGGCAGCAGATATGGTCACCACCCTCTGTGAGTAGGGTACAGATTAGAATTGAAATACGCAACACATGGAGATATTCCGGGAGAGGGTTACTCTTCGAATAGAAAGTATGGATTGGATTCGTTTGATTTTACCTCGAAAGGCATCGGAAGGGAAGTGACTCTTCATACAGAGGTCATATATGAAGATCCATTCGATACTACCGGAATGACATTAAATAACTGAACACGCTCTCTGCAAAAAGTGAAAGCAAAGTGTTTAGGCAAAAAAGAGCCCAAATTCTCTCAAACCTCCCCACAACGCAAAAACGCCCCATTTTTCTCATAAACTATTCAATGAGCTAAAAAACCTCACAGCCTTGGCCACATCCTCTTCATTCGGCCGTCCCTTTGCAATTCCACCCACAAGCTTAAAAGGACCAAAGGTATCAAAGCCTAGGCAGCCAAAGGTTCCAATCACTGGGGCGTTTCGAGAGTCTGCAATCTTTCGCAGGGCGTTTGTGTAGGAGCTTCGGTCCAGGCCGCAGGTATAGAGAAAGAATACTGGTTTTTTGCTGGGCAGATTCTTCTGTGCACATCGCAATACAGACTTGTGGAACTGCTGATAATAGATGCCCGAGGCAAAGCCAATCAAATCATAGGCGGACAGGTCTGCGTCCTTCGCATGGGAAGCCTGAAGGAGGGTAACATCTCCTTGTTCTGTGATGGCTTCCAACAGCTTTTTTGTATTATTGTGATGGCTGGAATGATAGACAATTACCGTTTTCATGACGATTCCCCCTAGTATAATACTGATGCAGTCAATAAGATCACTTGGTCAATAAGTTTCTATCTTGGCATATGCCCTGCACAGAACATCATGCAGGGCATAAACTTAACAGGGAAATAAGCTTAGCAGCGCAATAACCGGTAGAACAGCCAGCGGTAGAGCTCTGAGCTTTTCATGAACGTTATTTCGCCTCTTTCCCACCATATCGATCACCGTCATCTTCAAAACGGTGGTAACCTTCATCATATCCGTAGAAAAGGGAAAATCTTCCGCATGATATTGTCTCATTAGAATCTTAAGCGCTCGGAACTTCTCCTCCTCCGGAAGGATTTTTATGGTTCCATGTCCGATAACACTTGCATAGTCCATGGTGCAGTTCATGTGCTCTTCATAGAGAATTAAATTGTGATCGCAATCCATCTCAAA
Source organism: Lachnospiraceae bacterium (assembly GCA_022791975.1). Classification (GTDB taxonomy): domain Bacteria; phylum Bacillota; class Clostridia; order Lachnospirales; family Lachnospiraceae; genus RGIG4284. The sequence goes on from JAAWAC010000042.1 coordinate 1,912, forward strand.
GGTGGCCCGGTTATCTTTTGCAATCAAATCTAATTTTGTACCCTTGTTAGCAGCGTGAAAATACAAGAACACCTGTTCTTCTTGAACATCCAATCCAAAATTAAGAGGAACAATATAGGGAAAATCTTCATCATGCAATGCAAGCCTGCACACATCACACTTTTTTATTATTTCGAGGATTTCCTGGAAATCTGTAACCTCTCTGTCTTTTCTTCTCATAGCTTCCTCCCGAAACAAATTTCATTTACTGTTACAGATTATACCATGGTAGAGCAAGAGACGCCAAGGATTTATTTTCGCTGGAAGACAGAAGGGTTTCCAGATCCCCATAGAGATGATTGACAGAAATATCCTATTGAGATAGAATCAAAAGTAAGAGGAAAACTCGTATAGTCTTAAAAAAGAAAAGAGGTTTGCCGCAATGAAATACGCTGGGATAATCCTTGCACTTACGGCATGTACCCTGCTTTTGGGGGGATGTGGTCAGGAGGAGGAGAGGCCTAAAAGAGCTCAGAGAATAGAAGAGGTGGAGCAGGAGGAGGAAAAACACCAAAAACCGAATGTCAAAGATTCTTCAGAAACTGTAGAAAAGGATACCGCGCGGGAAGAGGATACATGGCGGAGTGTGTATGCAGCCTACCTGGAGATGATGGGGGGAGGAGATAGTAGTGGATATTTTGAGGATGTCACCTTTAGTCTGATTTATGTGAATAATGACGATGTTCCGGAGCTTGTCTGCAACAGCGGAGTGGAGGCGGGAGGTTGTCAGATTCTCACCTATCAGAATGGAAAAATAGATACGCTTCAAACCAGCCGCCTGTATTTTGACTATCTGGAGAAGGGCAATCTCCTCTGTAACTCGGATGGAAAAATGGGCTACTATTATGATGTGGTGTATCGGATACAGGACGGAAAATGGCAGTTTGTGGCAGAGGGAGATTATCACGATCCGGATGGAGGCCCTGTACAGGATGAAGAGGGAAATTTTATTTATCAATATACCTGGGAAGGGAAGGAGGTGTCAGAAGAAGAATATCAGAGAGGTTTGGCAACGGTCTACGATAAAGAGAAGGCCCAAACGCCGGCTGTTTACTATGATATGGGAGAGATTCTGTCAGTGCTTCAGACTGGCCATCACAGCTCAGCCCTTCATTTCTATGAACTTGTGGTAGAGGATCTCACCTGGCGGGAGGCGCAAACCGCGTGTGAAGCCCGGGGCGGATATCTAGCCACCATTACTTCTGCGGAGGAGCGGGAAGCCATAGAGGCCCAGATTGAGGAGGAGGGAAAAACCGGCATAAGCTTCTTTGTGGGAGCAAATAACGGGCAGATAGACCAAGAGCCTTTTGGTTACAGCTGGATAGAACCGGGGAAGGGACGAAGAGCAATGCCCTATTTGGTTTACAACGGCTTCTGGGCGGAGGACAATGGAAATTATTTAGAGCCCAGTTACCATGGCGTGACAGAGGACGGGCGCGAGGTAGAGGAGGATTATGTGGTCCTGATGTACAGTCGGGTCGATAAACGCTATTATATGTATGATGTGCCCGACGATATTTTGGACGCGGCTCCTTCCTATAAGGGGAATATTGGGTACATATGTGAGTATGACAAATAAAGCAGACAAGCGAAAAAAATGACAGCAGCAAGAGACGGCAACATGTTTACAGCAAGGGGGAGACATAAAATGGCAGATACATACAGATCCTTACTTGGGGTGAAGGAGATCTCAGCATTAGAGGCGTTTGATGAGGGGGCCACCGGATATTTTGGCAGAATGGTGGATTATCTGGAACACTTTATAGAAACCGGCGTAAAACAAGGACGGTTTACCCAGGAGCAGGCCAGGGAGGATTTGGAGATTGCTTTGTGGTATGCCTATGCATGTAACAATGTAGATGACTATGAGCATTACTATATGGCGGCTCAGTGGATGCCTGCCTCGGAGAAATATGCCAGCGGCTGTGGCCCCTGGTATTACCGGTATTCCTGCGCTTTGATGTATTGTGGACGGCTGAAAGAGGCCTGGGATTACGCGGAAAAGGGCGTAAAGGAGGACCCGGATTACCCCTGGGGTTGGCTACAGGTGGGAAAGCTTCGCAGTCATTTTGGAGACAAGGAAGGCGCTCTGGAGGCTGTGCGAAGAGGACTTTTGCTGGAGCCGGAGGATTTTGAATTCCTTACCCTGCACCAGGAGATCCTGGAGGGACGCAATCTGGAGCAGATGGAATACCATTACATTGATCCGGACAGTGACCGAAAGCTTCAGGAAGGAATGTTGGAGGACAGTTTGGAAAAACAGGAGACCATTGCCGGGATTCTCTGTGACCAAGAGCAGCTGGAGAAGATACAGGAGCTGTTTCAAATAAAGGACTGGGAGGCAGACTGTCCCTATTGTCGTTTTCATTTCACTGTGGGGGATCAGGAGGTGGAAGGGCTGTTTCGCATGAATGAGGCAGCTGTATCCAAGCTTGATCTGAGCTGGCTGCAAAGGCAGCGGGAGATCTATACAGGGACTGAATATATAACCCGGAAAAGCCGGGAGGGAAAGCTTTATACATTGACAGCCCTGGTAATTGAGCGGGATCTAAGTGTAGGGCTGGTATACCAGGAGCAGGAAACCGGGGAGATGGTTTCTGTCTGTATGCAGGCAACCGGGGAGATTTATTCCCCTATGCCGGAGGCCTTACTGGTGAGCCTGGGACTGATGCAGCCCAGCAGAGGAGCGATACCCATACAATACCATGAAAGAGCTATCTTTCAGACATGGATGCCTTAGCATCTGTTTATAAATTTTTTATATTTTTTAGAATTCTTTTTTCAAAACTCCCGGATAAAGTATGCTATAATACCCTCAGTGAGAAAATCAGAGCTGTCGGGTCTGGCCTGTCCCGGGAGTTTTCTGTATGGAAAAAGATAAGAGGAAATTGCCTTGAAGCTAAAAACAAAGCTGTTAATATCATTCCTGGTCATTATTTTAGTGCCTCTGTCCATGATCTGTCTGGCCTTTTTGGCCTTTGGGCAGTACCAGCTGAGCAGCCTGGAAAAAAGCTTTGGAGTGGAGGATGCAGATTATGAGAGCTTTTCCAATTCCACAGCTATACTCAGCAAAATGACCAAGTCCATCTATCTTTCTCTCCAGAACCAGGCGTCGGAGGATGTAAGTGCCTTTGAAAATCAGAAATATCTGGAAGGGATAAATCTGGAGCTGGAAATGCGCCACTCCTATTTGCTGGTGCGAAAAGGGGAGGAGTATATTTATCAGGGAACCCAGGAGGATATCTCAGAGCTGGTGGAAAAATTGCCCGCTTATGGGGAATACGCCTCCTCACAGGATGTGGGAATTTTTATCGGAGGAGAGCTGCAAACTCTGGTAAAAAAGCTGGATTTTGTTTTCGGGGACAAGGCCACAGGCAGTGCCTTTATCATTACTTCTGTGGAAGGGATGATTCCTCAGATGAAATCCCTGCTGATTGATATGGGACTGGCGGTAATCTCCATTTTGATTTTTACCAGCGCTCTGCTCACCGGTTGGATTTACAGAAGCATTGTCACACCCATCCGACATCTGAAAGAGGCCACCCAGAATATTAAGGAGGGGAACCTGGACTTTGAGATGGCGGTGGAGAGCGATGACGAGATCGGTCAGCTCTGCCGGGATTTTGAGGAAATGCGCAAGCGGCTAAAGGAGTCCACAGAGGAAAAGGTCCGGGCAGACCAGCAGAATAAGGAGCTTATCAGCAATATTTCCCATGACCTGAAAACGCCCATCACAGCTGTTAAGGGTTATGTGGAGGGACTGATGGACGGTGTGGCGGATACTCCAGAGAAACAGGAAAAATATATTCGTACCATCTATAATAAGGCCAATGATATGGATCGGCTGATCAACGAGCTGACCTTTTATTCCAAGATTGACACCAACCGGATTCCCTACGTGTTTGACAAGATTAATGTTCATGATTATTTTGAGGATTGCGTGGAGGAGATGGGATTGGAGCTGGAGCAGAAAGACATTCGGCTGGGCTATTTCAATTATGCGGACGAGGATATTCTGGTGATTGCGGATGCGGAACAGCTCAAGCGGGTTATCAACAATATTGTCAGCAACTCTATCAAATATATGGATAAGCTAAACGGATCGATTAATATTCGTGTCCGGGATGTGGGAGACTTTATCCAGGTGGAAATAGAGGATAATGGCCGGGGCATAGAGTCCCGGGATCTGCCCTATGTGTTTGACCGGTTTTTTCGGACGGATGCTTCCCGGAATTCCTCCAAGGGCGGTAGCGGCATTGGGCTTTCCATTGTGAAAAAAATCATAGAGGATCACGGGGGAAAGATCTGGGCCACCAGCAAGCCAGGCACAGGGACTGTGATGAATTTTGTGTTAAGAAAATATCAGGAGGTATCCACGTATGAGTAGGATTTTGATTGTGGAGGATGAGGATGTGATCGCGGATCTGGAGAAAGATTACCTGGAGTTAAGCGGCTTTCAGGTAGAGCTGGCATCTGATGGAAACACAGGACTTCAGCGGGCCCTGGAGGAGGATTTTAATCTGTTGATTCTGGATCTGATGTTGCCTGGAGTGGATGGCTTTGAGATCTGCAAGCAGGTGCGAGCTGTAAAAAATATGCCCATTATTATGGTGTCAGCCAAAAAGGATGATATTGACAAAATACGGGGTCTGGGCCTGGGAGCTGATGACTATATGACAAAGCCCTTTAGCCCCAGTGAGCTGGTGGCACGGGTCAAGGCTCATCTGACCCGCTATGAACGTCTGGTCAGCAGCAATGTCCGGGAGAATTCCGTTATTGAGATTCGGGGAATTAAGATTGACAAGACTGCCCGCCGGGTGTGGGTCAACGGGGAGGAGAAGAATTTTACCTCCCGGGAGTTTGACTTACTCACCTTTTTGGCGGAGAACCCCAACCATGTGTATACCAAGGAGGAGCTGTTTCGGGAGATCTGGGATATGGATTCCATCGGGGACATTGCCACGGTGACGGTGCATATCAAGAAGATTCGAGAGAAAATCGAGTTTAACTCTGCCAAGCCCCAGTATATTGAGACTATCTGGGGAGTGGGATACCGGTTTAAGATGTAAGAGAATATGAGGAGAAGACGGATGATAGGACCCCGGGCTGTTTTTACAACGGCCCGGGGTTAACTGTCGGTGAAAATGGTATTAAATTCTCTGAAGGGTTATTCCCCTGCCTGGTATTTTTCCACCAAAGCCCGAATTCTCTCATAGGGGTCCAAAAGCTCACTGATGGAAACATCGTGATTCAGGGTATCGATAATCAGAGCAATATATTTACTCATATCGCAGTTTACATAATACGGCCGGTTTAGCAGCTCTGGAGCCTGATAAACCAGGTTGGTGGTGAGCACTTTGGTAATGGTGCCATCCTCGTAGGCGGCATCAAATTTTTCCAGTCCGTTGGTGAAGAGACCAAAGGTGGAGAAAATAAAAATCCTTTTGGCGTGTCTGTTTTTCAGCTCGCAGGCCACCTCCAGCATACTGTCCCCGGAGGAGATCATATCGTCCACAATGAGCATATCCTTGCCTGCTACATCGCTTCCCAAGAATTCATGGGCCACAATGGGATTTCGGCCATTGACAATACGGGTGTAATCCCGACGCTTATAGAACATGCCCATATCCAGTCCCAATACATTGGCCATATAAATGGCGCGGCTCATGCCGCCCTCGTCAGGGCTGATGACCATCATATGCTGGCTGTCAATCTGCAGGTCGTCCACACTGCCCAGAAGGCCCTTTACAAACTGGTAGGTAGGCTGTATGGTCTCAAAGCCGTGGAGAGGAATGGCATTCTGCACCCGGGGATCGTGAGCATCAAAGGTGATGATATTTTCCACGCCCATCTTCGTCAGCTCCTGAAGGGCCAGAGCACAGTCCAGAGATTCCCGGGAAGTCCGTTTGTGCTGGCGGCTCTCGTAAAGGAAGGGCATAATCACGGTAATGCGACGGGCCTTCCCTCCCACAGCAGCGATCACCCGCTTTAAATCCTGGAAATGGTCGTCAGGAGACATGTGGTTGGTGTAATTGTACAGAGGGTAGGTGAGACTGTAATTGCACACATCCACCAAAAGGTACAGATCATTTCCCCGGACGGATTCCTGGATAATGCCTTTGGCCTCCCCGGAGCCGAAACGGGGAGTTTTAACCTGAATCAGGTAGGAATCCCGTTCATAGCCGTTAAACATAATGGTAGATTTGTGCTCTAGTTGGCTGTCATGCCGCCATGCAACCAGGTAATCGTTGACCTTTTGTCCCAGCTCCTTACAGCTGTCCAGAGGGATAAGGCCCAGGGAGCCGGTGGGAATGGTTTCCAGTACGCGCTGACTGCGTTGTAGCATAATTGTATCCTCCATATAATTATAGGGTGTGTTCTAATAGCTTTTTTTTGATTCGAATATCCATACCAGGCAGCTGCCAGATGGTATAGCAGCTGGTAATGCGGGACAGAGTGCGCTCGGAATAGGCGTCCCGCAGAGCTTCCAACCCCAGGTTGGAAGAGATAATTGTGGCCCGTCGTTTCAGTATCCGCTCATTAATGCAGAGAAACAGCTGGGAGGAGACAAAAGAATTGTTTAGCTCCGTACCCAGATCATCAATGATAAGCAGATCACAGGAAAAAATATAGGGATAGCTCTGCTGGTAGGCAGCGGCATTCTCCCCCCTGTCAAAAAGGGCGTTGGCCAAAAGATCGAAGAGCTCAAAGGCGGTTAGATAGACCACAGAAAAGCAGCGATCCATCAATTCTTTGGCAATGCAGTTGCACAGGAAGGTCTTTCCCGTACCGGTTTCTCCCAGAAAAAGCAGGTTGCGGAATTCTTTGTGAAAGTCCTCCACAAAGAGCTGGACATCTGTAACTGCCCGCTGGATGGCAGGCAGATCCTGTTCCTCGTAATAGGCATAGGAAAAAGTCTGGAAGTTTTCCTGCTCTAAGACCTGTGGCAGATGGAACTGGTTATATAGATACTGAATGGTGGCTTGCTTGAGGCAATGGCATTTCTCATTGCCAATGTAGCCTGTATCCTTACAGTCTGCACAGTCAAAGGTAAGTTTAAGATCTGACGGGGAAACACCATGGGCCAAAAGAAGCTTCTTCTTTTCCTGGGCCAGAGCCTGCCAGGCCTGCTTTTGAGAGGCCTGAGCTTCCCGATCTCCTGCGATGGCGGAACGGGCCTGTGCGGCTGCCAGGGTAATCATCTCATCCTCCAGAGAGGAGAGCTGGGGAATAGCCTGGTAGATTTGCTTTTGCCGCTTTTCCAGGGCATTGCGGTGTTGGGTACGCCGGGCCGCATAGGTGCGCATAATCGCCTCATATTGTGAATTCTTTAAAGCCAAGTGGATACTCCTCCCTGTATGTTTAATGGTTAATCAGCTTTTCTTCCAGCTTGGAAAAATCGTAGTCCCGCTGCTTAAAATTGTGGAAGCGATTGGGAGGGCCACTTTTCCGGGGCGCTGTGGTGGATGGTGGCGCTGGTGTCGAAGCTTTTTTTGGACGCTGATTGTCCAAAGCTTTTACATCCTGTAGGGATTGTACCTTACTAGTATGCCAATTCTTCAGAATGGAATCCGTGTAAGCAAAGCTGGGCTGGTGTATGGCACCCATAGTACGGCTACAGGCTTCGGTAATTAGCTCCAGGGAAAAGCCCCATTCCTTCAGCCACTTATTCATATAAGTGATTTCCGCCTCCACCGGATTTCGACCCTTGATACCAAAGGCCTTGAGAACCGCAAAATAGGATTTGTTGTAGACGGAGCTTCCTTTTTTGGCCTGGGTTACGGTTTGATAGCCCTCCTGATGCCAGGCAAGAGCCACAGATTCAATATACCGCAGGCTTTTGTGGTTTTTGGACACACAATATTCAATGAGATATTCAATCAAATCCGTGGAAAAGCTCAGGCTCTCATAAAAATACAGGATGGTGGAGATCTCTGTGGGACTTAGAGTTTTGCCTAAATACTGCTCACAGATAAAAAGGAGTTGGTGGATTTCCTTTTGCTCCTGGAAGTGGGCCAGCTGGTCCGCCGTGTATTCCGCCTTTGCGGGAGCTGCTAGGCTTACGGTATCAGCAGGCTCTGGATCTAAGGGACAGGGGGCAGCAGCTGGGCTATCCGCCGGATGCTTGGGTTCCAAAAGGCAGATGCCGGTAAGATTTCGATGGGGATCGTACTCCAGCCGGAGCAACTGCATTTTTTCCCAATAGACCAGGGCACGGTGTACGTCATTTTCCGTGTGTTCAAAACGGTCAGCAATGGCCGAAATGGACAGCATGTCCTGACCAGATTTGATACAGCGGAGAAGATAGAGATAGATCTTTACGTAGGCGCCGTTGGCAGCGGGCATGTACTCGTCCAGAAATATATTGGATACCGAAGTTTCGGTTTGCTGTTGATTGGTATGTAAAAGAAAATCGCTCACGTTTGAAAACCTCTTCCTATGTGGTGCTTGGGCATGGGAATCCCTCTATCCTGAGAGAGGCAAAGGCTTTTCCCGCTCCTTTACGGACAGTATACCACAACCCCTCCAAAAAGAGAATAAGCTTTTTTTAGGGGAGAGAGAGCAGTTTTGCAGATTTACATAATGCAAAAGGATGTGGATAATGTGGATAACTTTGTGGAAGAACATTATTTGCAACCGGATGGACAGGGGAGAACAGGGAGAAATACTGGGGTTTGCCAGGGCGGAGGGAAATTTTGGGGGATAACTTATGTAAACGGGTCGTCCACAAAAGAATCCACATGTTTTTGCCGGGAAAAATGTGCATAAACATGTGGATAATGTGGATAACTAACGGGATATAAGACTTTCTGCAATGTTTACCACGTCTCCGGCGCCCATAGTTATACACAGGTCGCCGTGTAAACATTTTTTTAATAAAAATTTTTCGATTTCTGAAAAGGTGGAAAAATAGTAGGTATCGGTGCTCAGAGCTTTCAGCTGTTCCGCCAAGGTTTGGGAGCTGATTCCCAGGGTATCTGTCTCCCGGGCGGCGTAAATGTCGGTGAGAATTACGTGGTCAGCCAGGGAAAGGGCCTGTGCGAAATCCTGTAGAAAGGCTTTGGTCCGGGTGTAGGTGTGAGGTTGAAAGACACACCAGATCTCCCGGTGAGGATACCGGGCAGCGGCCTCCAGGGTGGCCCGGATTTCCGTGGGGTGGTGGGCATAATCATCCAGAATCGTAAAGCCCTGAACCTCTCCCTTATACTGGAAGCGGCGCTCGGTTCCTGTAAATTCCAAAAGGCCCTTGCAGGCAGTTTCCCAGGAAATGGAAAGGGCATCCGCCAGGGCCAGGGCTGCCAGAGCATTCTGGACATTGTGAAGGCCCGGGACTCCCAAGGCTACGGTTCCCTGGGGAACGCCAGATTTTACCAGAGTAAAGGAGGGAAGAGCCTGGGCGTCATAGGTAATGTCCTTGGCCTGGTAGGTATCTGTGGGGAGAAACCCGCAGGTGACAGTGGGGCAGGCAATGTGTTGGGTGATTTCCTCCCAGCTTTCAATGGCGCTGTTGATAATCAGCAGGCCATCCTTGGGAAGCAGACCGGCGAAGCGGTGAAAAGAACTGCGGATATCAGCCAGGTCCTTAAAGAAATCCATATGGTCCTCTTCAATATTGAGGATAATGCCGATGGTAGGGTGAAAATGAAGAAAACTGTTGGTATACTCGCAGGCCTCTGTGAGGAAGGTCTGGGACTTTCCCACCCGGATATTGCCTCCAATGAGAGGCAGTATACCGCCTACAGAAATGGTAGGGTCTGTATCTGCTTTCATTAAAATAGAGGAGATCATAGAGGTGGTAGTGGTTTTGCCGTGGGTTCCGGAGACAGCGATAGCCGTCTGATAGTTGGTCATAAGCTGCCCCAGAAGCTGAGCTCGGGAGAGCATGGGGATACCAAGCTCCAGAGCCCTTGCATATTCTGGATTATCCTCATGAATGGCAGCTGTATAGACTACCAGATCACAGCCAGGCCGGATATTCTCTCCCCGCTGGCCAATAAAAATATGTGCGCCCTTGGCTTCCAAAAGCTCCGTCAGGGGGGAGGCCTTTCTGTCGGAGCCGGAAATGGTGAAATGCTCCTCCAAAAGGATTTCAGCCAGGCCGCTCATACTGATGCCGCCGATACCGATAAAATGAATATGAATGGGATTCTGAAAATTAATCTGATACATAGTAGCGCTTCCTTTTATTTTTACTTTATGTAAGTATACCCCGTATTTGTGCAAAATGCAAAGCATGTCCCAAAAAAGTGGCTGCAAAAACAAAAAGTATTAAAATTTCGAATCATTCTATCAAAACTAGACAAGAAAATACTTGAAAACATCGCGATTTTAGATAAAATCAATAAGAATACCGTCGAAGCTGCTCACATATTGTTTAAAATAAATTCACATATTTTCTAAAAAATGTTCACTATTTACAAAATATGTGGTATAATGCCTCTATAGCAAGGACCTATAGAATATTACAACAAGAGGTGATCGCGTGATTAAGAAGGAAATGATAGCCATGCTTTTAGCTGGCGGACAAGGCAGCCGGCTGGGTGTACTGACTGCAAAGGTAGCGAAACCGGCCGTAGCGTTTGGAGGGAAATATCGGATTATTGATTTTCCCTTGAGCAACTGTATTAATTCTGGAATTGATACAGTAGGCGTGCTGACCCAGTACCAGCCCCTGCGTCTGAATACCCATATTGGAATTGGCATGCCCTGGGATCTGGACAGAAACAATGGAGGAGTGACAGTTCTGCCGCCCTATGAAAAAAGTACAAACAGCGAATGGTATACTGGTACGGCCAATGCCATTTATCAGAATCTGGATTATATTGAGACATACAATCCAGATTATGTATTGATTCTTTCCGGAGACCATATTTACAAGATGGATTATGAGGTGATGTTGGATTATCACAAGGAGAACAATGCGGATGTGACCATTGCCGCCATGCCGGTACCCCTGGAGGAAGCCAGCCGCTTTGGCATTGTGATTACCAATGATGATGGACAGATTATGGAATTTGAGGAGAAACCGGAGCAACCCCGGAGTAATCTGGCTTCCATGGGCATTTACATATTTAGCTGGCCTATCCTGCGCAATGCGCTCATTGAGATGTCAGACCAGCAGAGCTGTGATTTTGGAAAGCATATCATTCCCTACTGTCACGAAAACGGAAACCGACTGTTTGCCTATGAGTACAACGGCTACTGGAAGGATGTGGGAACCCTGGGCTCCTACTGGGAAGCCAATATGGAGCTGATTGATATCATTCCGGAGTTTAATCTCTATGAGGAATTCTGGAAGATTTATACCAAGAGCGACGCAGTTCCACCCCAGTATATCTCCTCAGAGTCCAAGATCGAAAGGAGCATTATCAGCGGTGGCTCGAATATTTACGGCGAGGTTTATAACTCTGTTATCGGCTCCGGTGTAACGATTGGGACCGGCACGGTGGTCCGGGACTCCATTATTATGAAAAACACGGAGATTGGCAACCACTGTGTGATTAATAAAGCCATTGTAGCGGAGGAGGTGGAAGTTTCCGACGGCGTGGTTATGGGAGAGGGGGAGGAAGTGCCCAACAAGATCCAGCCCAAGATTTATTCCTTTGGTCTGGTGACGGTGGGAGAGGACTCCTATATCCCACCCAATGTGCGAATCGGAAAGAATACGGCTATCACGGGAAATACCACCCCGGAAGATTATCCAAATGGCGCTCTTGAAAGCGGCGAATCATTGATAAAGGCAGGTGACAGAGAATGAGAGCGATTGGAATTATACTGGCAGGTGGAAGCAATCACAGAATGAGAGAGCTGTCACAGAAAAGAGCCGTGGCGGCCATGCCTGTGGCTGGCAGCTACCGGAGCATAGATTTTGCTCTGAGTAACATGTCAAACTCCCATATTCAAAAGGTGGCGGTATTAACCCAATACAATGCCCGTTCCCTGAATGAGCATCTGAACTCCGCCAAATGGTGGGATTTCGGAAGAAAGCAGGGGGGCCTGTATATTTTAACCCCTACCATCACTGCTGACAATAGCGTGTGGTATCGGGGAACTGCAGATTCCATTTATCAGAATCTGGATTGGCTGAAGCAAAGCCATGAGCCCTATGTGGTATTAGCCTCCGGGGATGGGGTTTACAAGATGGATTACAACAAGATCCTGGAATATCACATAGAGAAGAAGGCAGACATTACGGTGGTGTGCAAGGAAATGGAGGCGGGCACCGACGTAAGCCGGTTTGGAGTGGTTCGTCTGGCCAGCGATGGACGTCTGGAGGACTTTGAGGAAAAGCCCATGGCTACAGACAAGACCACCATTTCCTGTGGAATCTATGTGGTCCGCAGAAGACAGCTCATTGAGCTGATTGAAAAATGTGCCCAGGAAGAGCGCTATGATTTTGTACAGGATATCCTGATCCGCTATAAAAATCTCAAGCGTATTTATGGTTATATGATGAAGGATTACTGGAGCAGCATTGCCTCGGTGGAGTCCTACTATCAAACCAATATGGATTTCCTGAAACGGGAGGTGCGGGATTATTTCACCAGGCAGTATCCGGATATTTACTCCAAGGTACTGGATCTACCGCCGGCGAAATATAACCTGGGTGCAAATGTGAAAAATTCCCTGGTTTCAAGTGGATGCATTATCAATGGTACAGTAGAAAATTCTGTAATCTTTAAAAAAGTATTTGTGGGCAATAATTGTGTGATTAAAAATTCAATTATTATGAATGATGTTTATCTGGGAGATAACACATACATTGAAAACTGCATCGTAGAAAGCCGGGATACGATTCGTGCTAACTCACGCTATGTGGGCGAAGACGGGATCAAGATCGTATTAGAAAAAAATGAGCGTTATGTAATTTAGGGACAGAAGATAGCTTGTCCGGCAGCACTAAGAGAAGGGAGAAGTGTTTACATGCAGATTACGGATGTACGTGTGAGAAAAGTGGCAAAGGAAGGGAAGATGAAGGCTGTGGTATCCATCACCATTGATGATGAATTTGTGGTTCATGACATTAAGGTGATTGAAGGAGAAAAAGGTCTGTTCATCGCTATGCCAAGCAGAAAGGCTTCAGACGGAGAGTATCGGGATATCGCCCATCCCATCAATTCGGGCACCCGGGAAATCATCCAGCGCATTATTCTGGATAAATATCAGGCAGCCTTGCTGGAATCGGGGGAAGAGGCATAGAACCCTGGCTTTGCAGTCCGGGATTTGTATCGAAGCTTACTTAAAATAAGTGTCGATAGCATTATATAATAAGGGGTCGCCGCTCCATAAATGAGGGATCATTTGTGGGGCGGTGGTTTTTTGTAAAACTTTCTAAAAATACTTGCATTCCTGTTAAGAATTCGTTAAGATATTTATATAAAGGTAACCCATTTTACATGCGCATACATGCAAAGGGGGTGCTGTATATGCGTAGGGATTGTAAAGACTGCAGGTATTGTAGCGAACGTAACAGAAACCGTTGGCGCAGCTCTATCTGGTGCCATTTTCACCGCACTGTAGTCGCGTCCAACAGGGCGGATCAATCCTGTAAACTTTGGCGGCGCACCCTTTGATTAGGGTGCAAGGCCAAAAGCAAGGATAAAGAAGGACTGAAAAATAAAGTCTCTGTTCTCACAAAATGGGAGCTTTGTTTTGTAGGGCCTTTTTTCCTGTAGTTAGCAGTCTTATTCCTTGGCAGTGTCTCTTTTTTCACCAGCAGAAACAGCTCTTGCAAAAATTCCCATTCTCCTGTAAGATAAAAAATGGAGCTATCCGGTATGGGGGGATTGCTCTCTATACAGAAACATTATCCCGAAAAAGGAGCGTCCACATGTATATCATTGCGGGATTGGGAAATCCTACAAAAAAATACCAGCATACCCGGCACAACATTGGATTTGATGTGATGGATTACATGGCCGGAAAGTATAATATAGAAATGAACCAGAAGAAACACAAGGCCATCTGTGGCTCTGGCTATATAGAAGGACAAAAGGTATTGCTTTTAAAGCCCCAGACTTTTATGAACCTAAGTGGTGCCAGTGTCCGGGAGGCGGTGGATTTTTATAAAATTGATCCCACCCGGGAGCTAATTGTCATATACGATGATATCAATCTGGACCCGGGAAACTTGCGCATCCGAAAAAAGGGAAGCGCAGGAGGACACAACGGCATCAAGGATTTGATAGAGAAGCTGGGAACTCAGGAGTTCTCCCGCATCCGGGTAGGGGTGGGAGAAAAGCCAGTCCAATACGATTTGGCGGACTACGTGTTGGGACATTTTGACAAAGAAGACAGGGCTCTTATAGAGGATGCCATCGGACGGGCTGCTGAGGCAGCGGCCATGATGGTTCAAGGCGATACGGACGGAGCCATGAACATATATAATAAGAAGGTTGAGCGATAGCATGGAAGCCTTTCTGGAACCTCTACAGCAGTTGGAGGCCTTTTCGGAGTTGAAAAGGGAGCTGAAAAAAACTACGGGTATCACACAGCTGAGTGGCTGTGTGGAATCGCAAAGGGTGCATATGGCGTTTGGGTTTGGATCAGACTTTAAGCGAAATCTGATTCTCACCTACAGCGAAAAAAAAGCAAAGGAAATCTACGAAGAGTATCACTTTTTTGATACGGAGGCCGTGCTGTATCCGGCCAAGGATTTCCTCTTTTTTCATGCGGATCTCCAGGGCAAGCTTCTTTTGCAACAGCGCATCAACACTGTAAAAGCCCTGCTATCCCGGGATAGGGTGACAGTTATCACCACCATGGACGGATGTATGGACCGGCTTTTGCCAGCGGAAGAGATTCGGAAGCTGCTTTTGCAGGTAGAAGTGGGGGGAAGCTTGCAGACGGACGCCTGGGCGGCGAAGCTGGTCTTTTTAGGCTATGAGCGAGTAGGTCAGGTGGAGGGGCCAGGACAGTTTGCGGTTCGGGGCGGGATCTTGGATATTTTTCCCCTGACTGAGGAGAATCCAGTTCGAATTGAGCTTTGGGATGATGAGGTGGACTCCATTCGAAGCTTTGAGGTGGAGAGCCAGCGCTCTGTGGAAAATCTCCAGGAGATCTGCATTTATCCGGCGGCGGAACTGGCTGTGGGGCGAAAGACGGAGAAGCTGGTAAATTTTCTGGATTATTTTCAGAGGGAGGATTCCCTTATTATATTAGATGAGCCTAACCGGTTGGTGGAGCAGGGGCAGGGAGTGGAGACGGAATTTCGGGAGAGCATGGCCAACCGGGCGGAGAAGGGGGAAGATCTGCCCCCGGAGGCCCAGCTTTTCTGCGGCTGCGAGGAGGTGCTTGCCCGGCTCAATAGCCGCACCTGTGTGTCTCTATGTACCATGGAGCCCAGGCAGGCGGGATGGAATGTCCAGCGAAAGGCCCAGGTGGCTGTCAAGTCCATCAATCCCTACCACAATAGCTTTGAGCTTTTGGTAAAGGATTTAAAGCGCTGGAAGCGAGAAAAATGCAGCGTGATCCTGTTGTGTTCCTCCCGAACCCGAGCCCGGCGCCTGGCCCTTGATCTCCAGGAGCAGGAGCTGAATAGTTTTTACTCGGAGGATATGGACCGAATAGTGGCGGGGGGAGAGATTATGGTGGCCCATGGAACCTTGCGCCAGGGCTACGAATATCCCATGATCCGTTTTGTGGTGCTCTCGGAAACGGATATTTTCGGCAAAGAAAAAAAGAAGCGGAAAAAACACAAGACCTATGAGGGGCAGAAAATCAACAGCTTTTCCCAGCTGAATGTGGGAGACTATGTGGTTCATGAGAATCATGGGCTGGGGATCTACCGGGGCCTGGAAAAGGTGGAGGTAGATAAGGTACTAAAGGATTATATAAAAATCGAATACGCAGCGGGAGGAAATCTGTATATTCTGGCCACCCAGCTGGAGATGATTCAAAAATATGCAGGGGCCTCCCAGGGGCGAACCCCTAAGCTAAGCAAGCTGGGGGGTGCGGAGTGGAACCGGACCAAGGCCAAGGTTCGAGGGGCTGTGAAAGATATTGCCAGGGACTTAGTGGCCCTCTATGCAGCACGGCAACAGAAGAACGGCTTTGTCTATGGACCGGACACGGTGTGGCAGCGGGAGTTTGAGGAGCTGTTTCCCTTTGAGGAGACGGAGGATCAGCTGCTGGCTATAGAGGCTACCAAACAGGATATGGAGAGCCCAAAAATCATGGACCGGCTTATCTGCGGGGACGTGGGCTACGGGAAGACAGAGATCGCCATTCGGGCAGCCTTTAAGGCGGTGCAGGAGAATAAACAGGTGGTGTACCTGGTGCCCACTACCATTCTGGCCCAGCAGCATTACAGCACCTTTGTCCAGCGCATGAAGGAATTTCCCGTGCGGGTGGATCTGCTCTCCCGGTTCCGCACGCCTACGGAGCAAAAAAAGACCCTGGCGGATTTAAAAAAGGGGTTTGTAGATATTGTCATCGGTACCCACCGGGTATTGTCGGCGGATGTGGAATATCGGGATCTAGGGCTGCTGATTATTGACGAGGAGCAGCGTTTTGGAGTGGCTCACAAGGAGAAAATCAAGAAGCTTAAAGAGAATGTGGATGTGCTTACGCTGACAGCCACCCCCATTCCCAGAACCCTCCATATGAGTCTAATCGGGATTCGGGATATGAGTGTGTTGGAGGAGGCGCCCCAGGATCGGGTGCCTATCCAGACCTATGTGATGGAATATAACGACGAGATGGTCCGAGCTGCCATCAGCCGGGAGCTGTCCCGGGGTGGCCAGGTGTATTATGTATACAATCGGGTGAATACCATTGTGGAGATTACCAATCAGGTGGCAAAGCTGGTGCCGGAGGCCAATGTGGCCTTTGCCCATGGACAGATGAAGGAGCATCAGCTGGAGCGGATTATGTATGACTTTATTTCCGGGGAGATCGATGTGCTGGTGTCCACGACCATCATTGAAACCGGCCTGGATATTTCCAATGTAAATACCATGATTATCCACGATGCAGATCATATGGGCCTTTCCCAGCTGTATCAGCTGCGGGGGCTGGTAGGCCGCTCTAACCGGACAGCCTATGCTTTTCTCATGTACCGGCGAAATAAAATGCTAAAAGAGGTGGCTGAAAAAAGGCTCAGCGCCATCCGGGAGTTTACGGAGCTGGGCAGCGGCTTTAAAATTGCCATGCGGGATCTGGAAATCCGGGGAGCCGGCAATCTTTTGGGAGCCCGGCAGCACGGGCATATGGAGGATGTGGGCTATGATCTGTACTGCAAAATGCTCAACGAGGCGGTGAAGGAGCTAAAGGGAATTCCAGTGGAGGAGAGCTTTGGAACCGTGGTGGAGCTGGACATGGATGCCTTTATACCAGAGAAATATATTTCCAGCGAGGGACAACGCCTGGACATCTATAAGCGGATTGCAGGGATCGAGAGTCAGGAGGAGTGGGAGGATATGCAGGATGAGCTTATTGACCGGTTCGGCGATCCCCCTCCCTCTGTACAGAATCTTTTGTTGGTCGCCCGCATAAAGGTGCTGGCTCACCAAGTCTATGTAAAGGAGATCTCCCAGAAGGAGCAGGAAATTCGGTTTCTTCTCTATGAGCGGGCCAAGCTTCACCCTGAGCGTATTCCGGAGTTTGCCATGACCTACAATGGAAGTATGAAGCTGGTTATGGGAGAGAGCCCAAAGCTGATTTATGCTCTTCGGCGGAACAATCGGGAGGAGAGAAGGGATGTGGTTCGCCTGGTGACAGAGATTCTGGAGCATATGCAGATGCTTCTATAAATAAAGAAGCAGGGGATTAGGCCCGGCAAGGGGATAGCCGCGGCCTTTTAGGGGACGAAAGATAGGAGGATGAAAGAAAAATAGAGAAAAACAAGGGCGGGGAAGTTTTCGGATAGCAGGATAATTAGGAAAAGAGGAAAAGCTTCATGAATGAAAAGGAAAGGAAAAAGAGAAGAGGAAGAGGGAGAAGCCATGGGATAGCTGCCTGGCTTTTGGGACTTTTGCTGATAGCTTTGCTTACTGGCTGTGGTGGCCAGGAGGAGGCGGTGGCTGTTCTAAACGGAGAAAATATCTCCCTTTCAGAGGCGGTTTTCTATACCCGCCTGAATCAGCAGCAGTGGGAGCAGGCCTATGCGGAGACCTTTGGGATGGATTTCTGGACCCAGACCCTCCATGCGGAGACCGGGACCTTTGCCCAGGAGTTAAAGCGACAGGTGATGGATACCATCTGCCAGATTCATTTGATGAATGCTCACGCAGAGGAGTATGGGGTGAGCCTAAGCAAAGAGGAAGAAAAGGAGATTGCAGGGAGAGTCCAGGATTTTATGGACACCCACAGCAAGGAGGTTCGGGAGGCTGCTGGAGCAGATAAAAAGCTGGTAAAGGAGCTGCTGCGTCAGAGGATGCTGGCGGACAAGGTGGCGGAGGCAATGGTGGCAGATTACGAGCCCCAGGTGAGCCATGAGGAGGCGGCACTGGGCAAAATGACCTATTGTCTGTTTTCTACCCTGGGAACCTATGATACGGAAGGAAATCATCAGGGCGTTACGACGGAGGAGAGAAAAGTCATTGAAGAAGAAGCCAACAGCTTCGCCCAGAGATGTGGAGAGTTGGGGGACATTAACGCGGCAGCCCAGGAGGCCGGCCGGACATGCATTGATGTATTCTTTAATGACAATACCGACGGAGGGGTTCACGAGAAGGTGGCGGCTCTGGTGCGGACCCTGGAACAGGGGCAGTGCGCGGGACCAGTGAGCACGGAGGAGGGCTATTATGTGGTGCAGTATATCAGCGCTCTGGATGAGGAGGCTACGGCCCGGAACCAGGAGGCTCTGATCCAGCAGAAAAAGGCACTGAGATGTCAGGAGATGTATGAGGCCTGGCTGGAGGAAGCGGATTTTACCATTGTTCAGGAAGTTTGGGATACCATCCAGGTGACAGAGATTCAGTTTCTGGGGGATTCGGAGGGCTGACCTTAGAGAAAGTGCATCCAAATTGCCAGAACCAGGGTGGGATCTGTGAAAAAATTGTGTTAAGCATAGAAAACCGTTGCCGGGAAGAGAAAAACGGATTATAATGGACGGAAGATAGAAGGAAGGATGTTGGATATGATGAAAAAGAGATGGCATATATGCATTGTGGCGGCTTTGGCTCTGACTCTGGGGCTTACCGGCTGCGGGAAAAAGCTTGATGGCACGCAGACTGTGGCAGTGATAGATGAGACGAATATTCCCTTGGCTGAGGTGAATTTGATGCTGCGTTATCAGCAGGCACAGATGGAGACCTACTACAGCGGCTTTATGGGCAACAACATTTACCAGCAGGATATTTCCGGGGATGGCACTATCTACGGGGAGACGGCGAAGACGACCCTTATGGACACTTTCCAGGAAATGTATGTTCTGGAGGCAGAGGCGACCAATTACGGAGTGGCTCTTACAGAGGAGGAAAAGAGCGCCATCTCAGAGGCGGCCCGTCAGCTTATGGCGGACAACGAGGACACCCGGGTAAGGGCGGCCCTGACCCTAAGCCAGGAAACCGTGGAACACCTGTTGACCTTGTTTACGCTGGATGAGAAGATGAAGGATGCCCTCACTGCAGATGTGGACACCAACGTATCTGACCAGGAGGCAGCGCAAAAGCGGGTGACCTATCTTTTTGTTTCCAAGCAGGGAAGCGAGCTGGATGAGGAGGGAAAACCGATTGATCTCACGGAGGAGGAGCTCAAGGCCCTGAAGGAAAAGGCGCAGGGAATTCTGGAGGAAGCGAAATCCAGCAAGGATCTGTCTGGGGCAGCCCAGGCGCAGGAGCTGACGGCCAACAGCATTACCTATGGAGAGGACAGCTCCTCCCTTCCAGAGGAGGTAAAGGCGGCGGCGGACAAGCTGGCTGAGGGAGAATATACGGAGGTCATTGATACGGAGGCAGCCTATTACATTGTGCAGATGGACAGCCTTTTAGACAGGGAGGCCACAGATGCCAAAAAGGATCGGATCGTGCAGGACCGGAAGAATGATTTATTTGCAGAGAAGTATGAGGCCCTAAAGGAGGCACACACCTTTACTATAAAGGAGGATGTGATGGCCCAGATGACCTTTGAGCAGCAGATTACATTGAAAATGGAAGAATAATCCCCAGGCAAAACATATGGGCAGGGGAAGGAATAGAGAAGAGCGGCTCGGTCCGGAAAGAGGACAGGGGCTGTTTTTCTTTTGTAACAAATTCTTAATATTTTTGTAAGATGGTTGCATTCTCCCTGGGGGGATGCTATAATACACCCAAAACCGCTTTTTTCGGATTGTTCAGCTAAGAAATGTCAAGGTTTTATGAAATTTTTGGCGGGAAAGAAATGTGGTCTAAAAGTAGGACAATAAACAGAAGGGACAGCAGAAAGGAGACGAGATGAGAGACAAAAGACGATTGGCACTTGCCCTGGCAGTTTGCCTTGTGGCCGGCAGTATCAGTGGCTGTGGTTCCAGATCTAAGGTGACGGAGGATATGATTCCTACCGTGACAGATCTGCACTCCGGCGCATCAGTGACGGAGGAACCTGAGGCAGAGCCTGCGGAGGTGCTGGGTCTGGCTATGAATACCTCGTATCTGTCTGAGCTGACCCGGCTGGATGGAGATAATACGGAGGCCGTGGGGGTGGAGGCCAAGGATGTCCATGTGGTTATGAAGGCCACCTCTGTGGAAAAGGATCTGAAGATTAAGTTTGTTAATGAAAAGAATGGCCGGGTAATCACCGGGATCGCTTTTGCCGTGGAGGTAACAGGCGGCGATAAGAAGGCAAAAAGCTATACAGATGAGGACAAGGACGGTATTATCCATATCAAGGAGATGGAGGGCGGCAGCTATAAGGTGAGCATGAAGAGCGCCGATGGCTATCAGAGCAGCAGCGATATTACGGCTACCGTGAAGGACAAAATCGAATATGCCGTGGTGGATGTAACCGACGAGATTAAAAAGGAAAGTGAAATCAATGTCTCCAAGGAGGATGGCGCTTATGGGGGAGGCAGTACGGATTCCTCCACCATTGATGTTCCTCTGACGGATACGGTGGAATATGTGGAGTCCACCAAGACTCCTATTTATGCGGAGGGAGAGAAAAAGCAAAAGACGGATGGCTTTGGACAACCCATGTATGCAAAGCAGAAGGTGGATAAATTTGGAACTCCTATGTTCGCCAAAGTTTTATCTGAGCCCTATCATTTGGACGAAAATAACGATAATATATGTGACTGGTGTAATGGGAAGATGGATTCCCACGTACATAGCTATACGGAGACCGTAATTACAGCAGCTACCTGTGAGGCGGCAGGGACAAAGGAATTGAAATGCTCCTGTGGAGACAAAAAGACAGAGGAAATTCCAGCCCTTGGCCATAATTATGTGGAGTCCAGCCGGACAGAGCCCACAACGTCCACGGAGGGGGCTATTGTAAAGACCTGTACAAACTGCAATAATTCCGTGACAGAGAAGATTCCTGTGCTTCCGGCGCCACCGTCTCAGAATCCTTCTACCCCGGAAAATCCGGGAGCTGGCACTGGCACACCGACACCAGACACTACGGTGCCATCCGATCAGCCAACGGACACCGACACCACCATACAGATTACAACAGAAGCAGATCAGGCGGCGGCCCTTCGCTCCATAGGCCTGGATAGGATATTGGCAGAGCTGCCTGAGGCACCAGGGGTATTTGTAGACCAGGTCCGCCTTGTGGGAACCACAGCGCCTACCTCTCTGCCTGTGACGGACAAGGTGGTATACGACACAAGCTCAGCGCCCATTTATGACACGGCCAGCGAGCCAGTGTATGAGGAGCAGAATATTGTAGGCTACAAGTATACGGGATGGCAGACCATTGACGGAAAGACCTATTTCTATGACAAGAACGGAAACTGTGTAACGGGTACCCAGGTGATCCAGGGTGTGCAGTACACCTTTGACACAGGCGGTAATCGGTCCGGCGTTATCGGTATTGATGTTTCCAAGTATCAGAGCAGTATTAACTGGCAGCAGGTAAAGAACGCGGGCATTGATTTTGTTATTATCCGCTGTGGCTACCGGGGGTATGGCACCGGAGTGCTGGTGGAAGACCCCATGTTCCGTTCTCATGTCTCCGGGGCAAAAGCGGCAGGACTGCGAGTAGGCGTCTATTTCTTCAGTCAGGCGGTTACTGAGGCGGAGGCCGTGGAGGAAGCCAGTATGGCCATCAGCCTGGTGAAAAAGGTTGGCGGCGTGAATCTGCCCATTGCCATTGACAGTGAGTATGCGGCAGGGGGAGCAGGAAGAGCCGACGGACTGAGCAAGAGTGAGCGCACAGCTATTACAAAAGCTTTCTGCAATACCATTGCCAATTCCGGATACACGCCTATGGTGTATGCCAGCAAGAGCTGGTTTGGGGAGCACCTGAATGTGTCTGCCCTGGGAAGCTATCGGATCTGGGTGGCCCACTACGCGGCTTCCTGTGGCTATACCGGCCGTTATGATATCTGGCAATATACCTCCAAAGGTAAGGTATCAGGTGTCAGTGGAAATGTGGATATGAATATCAGTTATATGTAATTGGAATCGTGAGTCATTTCAGAGAGGCTCCTGCGGAAGAGAATTCTGCGGGGGCCTTTTTCCTTTTGGTTTTTTACAGAGCTCTTTTTTGAGATCTGGATCTGCTTTGATGGAGTTTTCTGTTGTGGTAATGGCAGGTAGTCTGAAATTCTACCCCCATACATATATTGTAAAAAAACGGAATGATGGACCATGAAGAATTTACAGAGTATCAAGGAGAGAACAGGGTTGGGAACTGGAAAAGAATGGAAAAAATGGCTGGGAATATCCCTTTTGTTTGTGTGCTCCTTTTTTGGGGGCAGACTGGCGGCTCAGCTTATGGATACGGGCTCTCTTCTTCCGGCCAGCACAGAGGCCACAGGCAGCTGGGGCCTTAGCTTTCAGGAGGAGGGCAAGGCGCCGGTGGGAAATGCCAGCGTTTCCTATTTAAAAGATTTTGACGCATACTATGTAAAAGAGACGGAGGAAAAGGTGATATATCTTACCTTTGACTGCGGCTTTGAAAATGGGAATACACCGGCGATTCTGGATGCCCTGAAAAAGCATCAGGCGCCGGCCACCTTTTTTATTGTGGGAAATTTTATGGAGACCAGCCCGGACTTGGTGAAGCGCATGATTGAGGAGGGGCATACGGTGGGCAATCACACGTATCACCACCCCAATATGTCCAAGATGGGCTCCATGGAGGAATTTTCCAAGGAGCTGAAAAGTCTGGAGGAGCTTTATGAAAAAACCGTGGGCCAGCCCATGTCTACCTATTACCGGCCGCCCCAGGGCATTTACAGCGAGAGCAATCTAAAAATGGCCAAGGAGCTGGGCTATCAGACGATTTTCTGGAGCCTGGCCTATGTGGACTGGAACCAGGACAGCCAGCCTACCAAGGAGGAAGCCTTTGATAAGCTTCTGGGTCGGATTCATCCCGGGGCTGTGGTGCTGCTTCACAATACCTCCAGCACCAACGGACAGATCCTGGATGAGCTTTTGAGTAAATGGGAGGAGATGGGTTATAAGTTCCGGCCATTGGGTGATCTGACCGGGGGACAGTAGGGCAGACATTTCTCCAGCCATTGGCTTGCAAATCCTTATGTAGTGTGATATGGTCATGGTAAAGGAGGGGTGTGTATGGCAAAATATGTAATGGCTCTGGATGCAGGGACTACCAGTAACCGCTGTATCCTTTTTAATGATGCCGGACAAATTTGCAGTGTGGCGCAGAAGGAATTTACCCAATATTTTCCCAGGCCTGGCTGGGTGGAGCATGATGCCAAGGAAATATGGTCAACTCAGCTGGGGGTGGCTGTGGAGGCTATGTCTAAAATTGGTGCCTCTGCGGCAGATATTGCGGCTATCGGCATTACCAATCAACGGGAAACCACCATTGTATGGGACAGGAGCACCGGGGAACCTGTGTATCCAGGGATTGTGTGGCAGTGCCGTAGGACCTCGGAGTATTGTGATGCTTTAAAGGAAAAAGGGTTGGTGGAGACCTTTCGCCAAAAAACTGGTTTGGTGATTGACGCCTATTTTTCTGGAACCAAGCTTAGATGGATCCTGGACCATGTGGAGGGAGCTCGGGAGCGTGCAGAAAGAGGAGAACTGTTGTTTGGTACAGTGGAAACCTGGCTAATCTGGAAAATGACAAAGGGGCGGGTGCACGTAACGGACTATTCCAATGCCTCCCGCACCCTTTTGTTTAATATCCGGGAGCTTCGATGGGACGAGGAGATTTTGGCAGAGCTGAATATTCCCAGGTGTATGCTTCCGGAGGTAAAGCCCTCCAGCTGTATTTATGGGGAGACGGATCCCTCCTACTTTGGGGGTGCCATTCCCATTGCCGGTGCGGCGGGGGATCAGCAGGCGGCCCTGTTCGGACAGACCTGCTTTTCTCCGGGAGAGGCTAAGAATACATATGGAACCGGGTGCTTTCTGTTGATGAATACAGGGGAGAAGCCAGTGTTTTCCCAACATGGATTGGTGACTACTATTGCCTGGGGGCTGGATGGCAGGGTGAATTATGCCTTGGAGGGCTCCATCTTTGTGGCTGGGGCAGCGATTCAGTGGCTGCGGGATGAGCTGCGGCTAATTGATTCCGCGGAGGATTCCGAGTATATGGCAGGGAAGGTAGCGGACACTAACGGCTGCTATGTGGTGCCGGCTTTTACAGGATTGGGGGCTCCCCATTGGGATCAGTATGCCAGGGGAACTATTGTGGGGATCACACGGGGGGTAAATAAGTACCATATTATCCGGGCCACCCTGGAATCTTTGGCTTACCAGACCCACGATGTGCTGGAGGCCATGCGGGCGGATTCCGGTATTGCGCTGGCATCTCTGAAGGTGGATGGCGGAGCCAGCGCCAACAATTTCCTTATGCAGACCCAGGCGGATATGATCCAGGCACCAGTGGAGCGGCCTAAATGTGTGGAGACTACGGCCATGGGAGCGGCCTACCTGGCTGGGTTAGCTGTGGGCTATTGGAGCAGCAAGGAGGAGGTCCTGAAAAATTGGGCGATAGACCAGGTTTTTCAACCCTCCATCAGCAGAGAGCTTCAGGAAAAGAAGCTTTCTGGCTGGAATCGGGCGGTAAAATATTCCTACGGTTGGGCCAGGGAAAAATAGATTTGGATAGAGCTTCCTCTATGGCATTAACGAGATAATTTGGTAGAAAAAAGAGACTGGGGCAGGGTATGCGGCAGTCTCTTTTTTGTCTTAGAAATGATTCTGGGGAATGTCCGGCAGGCTTTCAAAGCCAGGTTTTAAATCTTCTTCCGTGGGAATGTAGTCATTCATGCGTCCCTCCAGGAAGGCGGAGTAGGCGGTCATATCAAAGTAGCCGGTGCCTGTAAGGCCAAAGAGAATGGTCTTGGCCTCCCCGGTCTCCTTGCATTTTAAGGCCTCGTCAATGGCTGTGCGGATGGCATGGGCGGATTCCGGAGCGGGGAGAATGGTCTCCTGCTTTGCAAAGAGGGTGGCTGCCTCGAATACCCGTGTCTGCTCCACAGATACAGCCTCCATATAACCGTCATGATACAGCTTGGAGAGAATAGGGGACATCCCGTGGTAGCGCAGGCCTCCCGCATGATTGGGGGAGGGCATAAAGCCGGACCCCAGGGTATACATCCGGGCCATGGGTGTAATCTTGGCCGTGTCACAAAAGTCATAGGCATATCTGCCTCTGGTCAGGGAGGGACAGGAAGCCGGCTCCACGGCTACAATCCGGGGATTGGCCTTGCCGGTGAGTTTATCCTGCATAAAAGGAGAGATAAGGCCTCCCAGGTTAGAGCCGCCTCCGGCACAGCCAATGATAATATCCGGATATTCCTCAATCAGCTCCATGGCCTGTTTGGATTCCAGACCGATAATGGACTGGTGGAGCAACACCTGATTCAGCACAGACCCCAGCACATACCGGCAGCCTGGCGTGGAGACAGCCTTTTCCACGGCCTCGGAGATGGCGCAGCCTAGGCTTCCCCCTGTATGGGGATTATCTTCCAGAATTTTCCTGCCCGCCTGGGTGGTGTTGCTGGGGCTGGCGATAACGTTACCGCCGAAGGTTTGAATCACAGCCTTGCGGAAGGGCTTTTGTTCACAGGAAACCTTTACCATAAATACGGTGAGAGGCAATCCGAAGAAAGCGCAGGCCTCGGACAGGGCGGTTCCCCACTGGCCAGCTCCGGTTTCGGTGGTCAGGCTGGAGAGGCCTTCCTTTTTGGCATAGTAGGCCTGGGCCACCGCGGAGTTAAGCTTGTGGCTGCCAGAGGTATTGTTACCCTCAAATTTATAGTAGATTTTGGCCGGGGTGCCTAAAGCTTTTTCCAGGTTGTAGGCCCGGCACAGGGGAGAGGGACGGTACATTTTATAAAAGTCCTGTACCTCCTCAGGAATATCCACATAGCGGGTGGTTGCGTCCATTTCCTGGTGAGCCAGCTCCCTACAAAAAACCGGATATAGGTCCTCTTCTGTGGCTGGCTGTAAAGTGGTGGGATTCAGCATGGGGTCCGGCTGCTCCTTCATATCGGCCCGCAGATTATACCATTGTTTGGGCATCTGGTCCTCGGTTAAATAGATTCTGTGGGGAATTTTGTTTGCATTCATCATGTATCCTCCTTCTATAAAATAAAGTTGATTGACTGAATTGGGATAGGATGGAAACGCCCAGCTGTGCGCGTCCTAAAAAGCCAGGAGCCTTTTGGTCGTGAGCTGGGTATGGCTTACACGTAAAAAAAGCTTCTGTCTCAGCTTGACGCTGGGACAAAAGCTTGTCGGTTGCTTCTGCGGTACCACCCAAATTGATATTACTATCCACTCGCTCCATATACAGTCATATATGCTCCCAGGATAACGGGTGGAGTTCCCGTCAGGCACTACTAAGCTTTCGCCGTTCGTCCTGCCCTCCGAAGGCCATTCGTCACAGGTTGTTTTATTGCCTCGCACCTTCCGGCAACTCTCTGAAAAACGCTACTGCGATTACTTTTCTTCTTCAACGGTTTTGTATTTGAAATTAAAATGAATTATAAACAGGTTCCGGGTATTTGTCAAGTAAAATTTTAATTTACCAAAAATTTTCAAGGTATAAAACTGGGGAATATTTCCAGCTGAAATCATACTTTGAAAGAACGAAAAGGAATTATCAGGATATCTCCTGGGGAAACAGCAGGATCTCTCCCTGATACAGGGCGTACCAGCAGGTGTCTAACAGGCGGATTTGGGCTCTCCCATTGGTTCCTTCCGTAAGCTTTTCACGGATTTTTTGTGTTTGCTCCACAGGAACCAGGATTTCCAGGCGGACCTGGTCCGTGTAGTCGCTGTTGAGGGTGGTGATACCAGACTGTCCTAAAATATATTGGATCTTGCCGATTCCGTTATAGTCTGTGTGGATCTCCAGCTTTTGGGCGTATTGCTTTTCAATGATGGCTGCCTGGGAAAGCCCGGTTTGGACAGCCTTGGAATATGCCCGCACCAGGCCACCGGTGCCAAGAAGGGTACCGCCAAAGTAGCGGGTAACCACCACGGCCGTATCGTGAAGGGCTTCCCCCAGCAATACATCCAGCATAGGGCGTCCGGCGGTTCCTCCTGGCTCTCCGTCGTCGCTGCACCGCTGTAGCGGCGGATTTTGTCCGATGACATAGGCCGAACAGTTGTGGGAGGCATTCCAGTATTTTTTCCGCATGCGTTCAATGAAGGCCAGGGCCTCCTCCTCGCTGTGTACAGGCTCCACCGTAGCGATAAAGCGGGATTTTTTTTCTGTGATTTCTCCCTCTCCGCCAAGATAGACGGTTTTGTAAGCTGTTATCATATGTATTCCTTTCTTGTCAGGCGGCGCTTAACAGCTCGTCCAGAACCTCCAAAAGGCACATGGGTGTTACAGCATTTTCAATCAAATGCTGTAACAGCTGGCGCACAAAGGATTCGGAGTAGGAAATAGGCGGGGTGGCGGCTTCCTCTGGCTGCTGATTCTCGGCCGTATATTTGCGGATACAGATGCCGTACAGAATGCCACCAGGCTCTTCCGATTCCCGGCAGGTGAGAAAATATTTGAGCCGCAGGGATGGATGATCGCAGGGCTGACAGGTGAATTCATGAATGGGAATGTATTGACAGGTATTCATAGTGTGATACTCCTTTATAATTTTTAGTAATTCTTGGTAAACTATATAGAGTATACAGAAAGAGCCGCGCATATTTTGTCAAAACCTGTCATAGCACTGAAAAAAATAATGGGAAAGACTGTTTTCCCTGGTTTTTCTGGTAAATATTATAGCGGATACGGGAGGGAAAGACAATTGGATTCCTGATAAATTTGTGAAATTTTCCTTAGGAAATAATTTTTTACTTTATTTAGGGCATATTTTTTGTTATAATGGGTGGATACAGAGGAGGCATACGTATGAATTATGGAAAAAAAGGGGTTTCGAAAAAAAAGAAATCCGTAAATTCCAAATCAAAACAGATCGGAAAAAAGGCCAGTGTGATTTTTCTCAAGGCGTTTATGGTCTGTATGCTGGCTGTGGTGGTTGTAGGAGTAAGTGCCGGAGTTGGAATTATAAAAGGTGTGGTGGACAATGCGCCAGACATTACCAGTGACAGTGTAATTCCCAGGGGATACAAGTCCGTGGTGTTGGACAGCGCGGGAAATAAGACAGCGGATTTGATTGCGGAAGGATCTAACCGAATTTGGGTAAATATTGACCAGATTCCCGAGCATGTGCAGCATGCGTTTGTGGCTGTGGAGGATGAGCGTTTTTACGAACACAACGGCATTGACATTAAGGGAATCATTCGGGCCGGTATAAGGGGCGTGGCCAAGGGCTTTAAGTTCAATGAGGGTGCCAGTACCATTACCCAGCAGCTCTTAAAGAACAGCGTGTTTGATTTTATGAGTGAGGATGGCTTTGCGGAGAAGATGGAGCGTAAGCTTCAGGAGCAATATCTGGCCATTAAACTTGAGCAGGAGATCATGACCAAGGAGGAGATCCTGGAGGCTTATCTGAATACCATCAATCTGGGGCAGAATACTCTGGGGATTCAGGCGGCAGCGAACCGGTATTTTGGCAAGGATGTGTCGGAGCTGACCATCTCCGAGGCAGCGGTGATTGCAGGGATCACAAAAAATCCCGTCTATAATAATCCCATCAGTTATCCGGATAAAAACCGGGAGCGCCAGGAGATCGTGCTAAATGATATGCTGGAACAGGAATATATCAGTAAGGAGGAGTATGATGCCGCCCTAGCCGACGATGTATATTCCCGCATAAAGAATGTAAATGAGACGGCGGAGGCAGAGAATATCTATTCCTATTATGTAGACGCCACCATTAAGGAAGTGCTGGAGGATCTGCAGGAATACAAAGGATATACCTATCAGCAGGCTTATAATGCGCTGTACTACGGTGGTCTTACCATAGAGAGCGCCCAGGACCCGGAGATCCAGGCTATTATGGATGAGGAATTGCAAAATGAGGAGAATTATCCGGATCGGGTGCGCGTAGGGCTGGAGTATGCCCTGACCGTGCAGAAGCCCAATGGGGATCAGATAAATTACAGCAAGGAGAACATGATTAAATATTTCCGGGAAACGGAAAATAAGGATTTTGACCTGGTCTTTGACGATAAGGAATCAGCCCAGGCCCACATTGACGCTTACAAGGACACGGTGGTGGAGGAAGGGGACACGGTCTACGAGAGGATTGACTTTACAGTGCAGCCCCAGGCGTCCATGGTGGTGATGGAGCAGGAGACCGGTATTGTAAAGGGAATCGTGGGTGGCCGAGGGACCAAGGAAGCCAGCCTGACTTTGAACCGTGCCACGGATACGGTGCGTCAGCCAGGCTCTACTTTTAAGATTGTTTCCACCTATGCGCCTGCCCTGGATATGTCCGGGATGACCCTGGCTACCACCCAGTTTGATGCTCCTTATGCCTACAGGAACGGACGGAATGTGCGGAACTGGAATGGAGAGGCCTACCAGGGCTGGACCACCCTGCGCAGAGGTATCGAGCAGTCCATGAATATTGTAGCGGTGAAGACCATTACGGATATCACACCGGATCTGGCCTATACCTATCTGCTGGATTTTGGGTTTACCAGCATTGTGGGAGAGGCGGATGAAAATGGAATGTCAGATATTAACCAGTCTACGTCTCTGGGCGGTCTGACGCATGGTGTGACCAACCTGGAGCTTACCACGTCCTATGCCACTATTGCCAACAAGGGCGTTTACACGGAGCCGGTATTCTATACGCGGATTCTGGATCATGACGGAAATGTGTTGATTGAGAAGGACCCTGTGACGAAAACCGTACTGAAGGATACCACAGCTTGGCTTTTGACCAGCGCTATGAAGGATGTGGTGACCCAGGGTACCGGAACGGCTGCCAGGTTTACTGGTATGACCATTGCGGGAAAGACGGGTACTACCTCCCAGAATAATGATGTGTGGTTTGTGGGCTATACCCCTTATTATACTGCTGGGGTGTGGGCCGGCTTTGACAATAATCACAAGCTTAGCAAGGGAGAGACCAATTACCACAAGGTTATCTGGAAAAAGGTCATGTCCCGCATTCATGAGGAGCTGCCCAACAAGGATTTTGACATGCCGGAGGACATTACCAGCGCTACGGTGTGTAATCAATCTGGTAAACTGCCTATTCCGGGTATTTGTGATGGCTGTAGGCGGACAGAATATTTTGCCAAGGGGACTGTGCCCACGGAATTTTGCGATGTGCATGTGGTGGGAACGGCTTGTATTGAGAGCAATCAGTTGGCCACGGATCTCTGTCCTGGTGTGGAAGCCCGGATCATTACCCTGTATCCAGCAGACAACCAGGCGTCCAGCTCTTCGGCCAGCACTCGAAATCTGACGGCGCCTATCTGTAGCCTCCATCCGGGAAATCTGATTGGAGGCGTGGAGCCGGGAGCGCTTCCCGGTGGTGAGCCGGAGGAGGGAGCTGTGGTGGATACGGGAGAGCCACCGCCCCAGTAGGCAGGTTGTAGATTTTTCTATAAATGAAAAAACAGAAATGATTCTATAAAGTTCAAGGGCCGGCGTTTTAACGCCTGGCCCTTTCTTTTGTTTGTGTAGAGGCAAGTATAATTTTGGTTTTCTGTTCCAATTCCAGGAGCTCTTCCTTAGGAGCCTGGGAATCTGTGATAAGGTAGTCAATCTGGCTCCAATCACAGAATTGCACCACAGAATCCCTCTGAAATTTGCTGCTGTCGCAGACCAGGACAGTTTCCCTGGCGTTTTGCACCATGGCTTTTTTTATCTCTGCTTCCAAGTAAACGGAGGTACAGGGACCATTGCGGTGATAAAAACCGTCAGTAGCAACAAATGCAATGTCGCTGCCAAGGGCCTGGAGGGCATTCAGAGTGAGCATACCCACGTAGGCCATGCTGGAGCCTCGCATTTCTCCTCCCAGGGATAGGACCGTGTTTGGAGAGCGGGACAGAACTGGAGGAATGGTGGCAGAGTTTGTAATTATGGTCAGCCCTCTTCTCTGGGAGAGAAGCCGGGCTATCTCGTAGGTGGTGCTGCCAGAATCCAGAAGAACCACCATATGTTCTTTTATCAGTTTGTCTGCGGCCAGGGCAATATCCTGCTTGGCTCGAATATTTTCGCTGGAACGGATCTCCAAGGAGATCTCTTTGGGAGAGAGCGGGATCATGGAGCCGCCTCTTTCCTTTTTTCCGATTCCCTGTTTTTCCAGATAGACCAGATCTTTGCGGATAGTTTCCCGGGAAACGCCAAATTGGCTGGCCAGCTGACCGGTCTGCACGCTGCCCTGAGCGATAAGAAGCTCTGCCAGCTCCCGGCGGCGTTTGGAGGTTTGTCTTTCGGGCATGGGGGTTCCGCCTTTCCAAAATCATATAGTTCATTATAGCACTGGCCGGAAGCTGGTACAAGAAAATTTGATGGAGAATACTTCACAAAAGTCATTGCATAATCTTGTGAAAAATTGCTATTTACATTGTGAAAAGTTGTTAATATAATGAATTTAAAGAAAAATAAGTATATATTACAATTTTTTGCAAGAAATTAAGAGGCCAGCCAGAGCGGGACAGAGAAACCACAAGACAAGGAAACAAAAAATCGAAAAGTTGCCAGGGGATTTTTTGGAAATTAGAAAATCAGAAAGGAAGGGATACAGTATATGGCACTTTATACAATGAAGGAGCTTCTGAGGGAGGCAAAGAGAGAAGGATATGGAATCGGCTATTTTAATGCAGTAAACCTGGAAATGGTGCGGGCATATATTTCTGCGGCGGAGGAATGTAATTCCCCCATTATTATCGGGACAGCGGAGGCGCTGCTGCCAGTCTCTTCTTTTTCCTGGATCGTGCCTTTGATGTTGGATCAGGCGAAACGGGCCAGAGTGCCAGTGGCGGTCCACCTGGATCATACCTATAGCTTTGATATTTTAATGCAGGCTTTGCGGATAGGCTTTGGCTCTGTGATGTATGACGGTTCCAGAGAAAAAAGTCATGAGGAAAATGTGAGGAAATCCGCGGAGATTGCCCGGATTGCCCATGGAATGGGGGTGGGCGTAGAATGTGAGCTGGGCAGCGTGGGAGGTCTTGCGGATGGCTCTGGCCAGGAGGATGCCATGATTTACACAGAGCCGGAGGATGCAAGGGATTTTGTGGAGCAAACGGGGGCTGATTTTCTCGCGGTTTCCATTGGTACGGTTCACGGAGTCTATAAGGCGGAGCCCAGACTTGACATTCCCAGGCTTGAGAAAATTCATGGGCTTGTGGATGTTCCCCTGGTTCTTCACGGAGGCTCTGGATTGTCAGATGAGGATTTCCGGAATACCATTGCAGGGGGAATTTGCAAGGTGAATGTCTACACGGACATTATTCTGGCTGGGAAAAAGGCCATGGAGGACCACCCAGAATTGGGATATACGGATACGATTTTGAAAGCAGAGAATGCCATGAAGGAGGCTACGGCTCTGAAGCTGCGACTTTTTGGAAGTGAAAACAGAGGATGATAGGATGAAGAAGGGAATTTGCATAGCCGGAAATATGATTGTGGATGTGACCTATCCCATTGAGGGATGGCCCAGAGAGAGTGAGCTGGCCCGGATCACAGGAAGCGCCACCAGATCCGTGGGAGGAGCAGTCTGCAATGTGGTGACAGATTTGGCCCGGCTGGATGAGACCCTGCCTCTATATGCCCTGGGCGTTATTGGGGAGGACCAGGAGGGAGATTTTATTCTGGAGCAGCTGCGACCATATAGGCGGGTGGATCTGTCATTGGTGAAGCGCCAGGGCGTTACAGCCTTTACCTCTGTGATGAGCAGCGACGCCACCAAAACCCGGACCTTTTTTCATTTCCAGGGAGCAAATGCGTCTTTTGACGAGAGTTGCATGGACTGGGAGAGAGTGGAGGCGGACATTCTCCATGTAGGGTATATTCTTGTGCTGGATGCCCTGGATCAGGAGGATGAGGAATATGGAACGAAGATGGCCCGGCTGTTGCATCACGCCCAGAGCCGGGGCATTCGGACCTCCATTGATGTGGCCAGCGAGACGGGAGATCGGTTTCAGAGGCTGGTACCTCCAGCGCTGAAATATACCGATTACTGTGTGATCAACGAGTTGGAGGCCCAACAGGTGACGGGTATTCTTCTTCGGGATTCCAAGGGCCAGCTGTATCCGGAACATATGCAGGCAGCTCTGGAGCAGATGGGGAAGCTGGGGGTCTCTACCTGGGCGGTGATTCACTGTCCGGAGGGAGGATTTGGTATGGATTCCAGGGGAAACTATATCTGCCAGGACAGCTTGCAGCTTCCCGAAGGATATATCCGGGGCACAGTGGGAGCTGGGGATGCCTTTTGCTCTGGCGTGCTTTATGGGGCCTATCAGGGGTGGTCATTGGCGGAGAGTTTGCGTCTGGCCGTCTGTGCCGCCGGAGCCTCCCTGTCGGAAGCCGGCGCTTCAGAGGGAATGAGGCCATTGGCGGAGGTGTTGGAGCTTTGGGAGAAATTTGGGAGATAAAGATATGGGGAATATTTAGTTGTTATGGTTTGTGCTTATTGTGACAGGTTGTTTCTGCATTTCAGTCAGGTTTTTGTGAAGTGGGATTGCCATGAATATGGTTATGACTGGGGAAAGTACAGCAGCAATCGGCTGGACATACATAATCCCATGTAGCCTCCATAGCATTGGCAGAAAATAGCCATTGGGAACAGAGCCAATCCTATATCGAAAATCACACAGAAAACCGTAGACCAAAGAATGGAAGTGTTGATTGCTCCTCTTGCGTGACAGATAAATTTCTGCTATAATTGCGTTAGTATTTTTGTGCAATTTTTTGAAAGAGAGCTTGACAAATATGATGATCTGTGCCATTCTCAGGCAAGCAAGGCGGAATTCTGACTATGTAGTCTGGAAAATTTTTCATGCTCAATTTTATATGGTCAAAAATGGCGCTCTTATGCCTGCAGGAAACTGTATGGCGGAGAGCGCCTTTTTTGAATATCAGCGGTGCTCCATTCACCTACTGGGAAAGCAAACGCTTATAGTTTAATCAGGTGGGAGGTAACGAAAATATTGGCAAATGGGTAAAAAATATTTGTTGTTGGGATGGCCTGCCTGCTGGCTTTGTGGCTTGTAGGCTGCTATGAATACCGGGGGCCCTATACCAAGGCGGATGTAGAGGAATACCTGACAGGAAGATACCCGGATGAAATAACCCATATCCGGCAAAATGGGCTTCAGACCTGGGACTGTTGGTTTGATGAACTGCCGGATGCGGTTTTCCAGGTTTGGGTAGGCCAGGGCGGAGGCGATCC
>JAAWAC010000043.1 GCA_022791975.1 Lachnospiraceae bacterium
ATTTGGGAGATCACCTCATTGCCCAAAAGCTCTGCCGTATACCCTCTGCCACCCAGAGGATACCAGCCCTGAACTACAATGCCCAGACTCTGGATGTAAGGAATCACATCATTCTCCTGGTAATAGGGGTGTATCTCGTTCTGCACCAGTGCCGGAGTGATAGTTACCTGGGGCAAAAATGTTTCCAGTTCCTCCACATACCAGTTTGACAGCCCAATCGAACGAATTTTTCCCTCTTCCACAGCCTTTTCCATGGCAAGATAAGCGTCCACGTCACCTGTACCCGGATGGTGGAGCAGCATCATATCAATATACTCAATATCTAGCCTCTCCAGCGCTTCTTCAATGGCTGCTTCCGGATTAGAAAACTGATTGGGGTACAACTTTGTGATCACAAAGATTTCCTCCCTGGGGATACCAGAATTTCTGACCGCTTCTCCCACGCTTTCCTCGTTATGGTACATATAAGCTGTATCAATCAGTCGGACGCCGCTGTTTAATGCTGCCGTAACCGAATCCACGCAGGTTTTCCCGGTTAAGCTGTAGGTACCCAGCCCATAGATAGGCATTTCATATCCGCTGTTCAGCATGACCGTTCTCGTTTCAAAATGAAATGGATTCTCCTTCACCGCAGAACTGCCTCCTTCCTGTATCTCTGTATCTTCCCCATCTGCAAAATTGCTTTGCACTGCTTTCTCTGCTGATTCTTCTACTGCTGATTCTTCTGCCTCTGGTTGAGAAACTTCTGCCTGTTCTGTCGGTTTCAGGCTTTCCGTCTGCCCCCCATGTGCTTCTTCAGCTTGTCTCCCGCAGGCCGACAATACAATCACAAGAAGCAGTACCGCCAACACATCAGCCAATCGTTTCATCCTTTCCCGCCCTCTCTTTCGGATCTATTTGTTTCAACACTCTTGCCGGGACACCTCCCACCACGGTCATAGACGGAACATCCTGCGTAACCACAGCTCCGGCCGCCACCACCGCCCAGTCACCGATTGTCACGCCAGGCAATACGGTGGCATTGGAGCCAATCCATACATGGCTCCCGATTTTTACAGGCGCATAGTGATTCTTCCGGTTTTTTCTTGGATCAAGGTCATGGTTGATGGTTGCCAGGACTACATTATGGCCAATCAGGGTGCCATCCCCAATCTCAATTCCTCCCTGATCCTGAAAATGGCATCCGGAATTGATAAATACCTCTTTCCCAATGGTAATATTCTTCCCGAAGTCCGTATAGAACGGAGGAAACAAACGGAATGTATGGTCTATTCTTTTTCCTGTCAGCCTGCCCATAATCTCCCGCAGTTCTTCCGGGGTATGGTATTGGTTATTCATCTCCATCCCCAGGCGGATTGCCTCCTGACAAAGTTCATCAAACAGCTTTTTCCATTCAGAGCTTTCTTTCCCCGTCCTCTTTTCCTTATCAAATTCTGCCAAAATATCCCCGATTCCCACTCAAACCACCTTCTCTCTGTTAAAAATCCCGTTCTAATCTTTGGCATATCTGCATTTATCTTTTTTTCAAATTCTCCCTGAAAAACTGTTCCAGTTTATCAAAGGGTATCTTATTCCGGTTATCATACAAATCCACATGATCCGCACCGGGGATAATCACCAGTTCTTTTGGCTCTGCGGCCGCTGCATACGCATCCTCCGAATAGTAGCGGGAGTGGGCCTTCTCACCGGCAACCATAAGAATGGGACGGGGAGATATTTCCTGTATGTTCGCCATCAGAGGAAAACTCCAGAAAGATACTGGCATGGTCGCTGTCCATGAAGATACAAAATTGACTGCATGGGGATGGCGGGCACGCTCCGCATAATAATGATAAAATGCGGCAAAGGCAGGATCCGCGTCCTCTGGCAGCTTCTCCGGTACTTCCATCATGCCTGTTATCGGTTCATTTTTTTCATCAAAAGTAATCTCATGGTTGCCAAGGGCAAAGGCCCCTGTCTCTGCATCTTTCCAACGCTGCTCGCTCAAATACCGTTTAATTTTACTTCTCTGTTCATCCGTGTAGTAATCCAGATGCCCCCTGCTCATATCACGGGACATATCATACATGGAAAGGGTAGCTACCGCCTTAATCCTGGTATCTGTGCCTGCTGCCGTGATTGCCATGCCGGACAGACCGCAGATACCAATCACGCCAATTCGTTCCCTGTCCACATAAGGCAAAAGCCCCACATAGTCCACTGCCGCACTGTAATCTTCCGTGAATATCTCCGGAGATGCCATGTTCCGCACCTCCCCTCCGCTCTCGCCTCCAAAGGAAGGGTCGAAAGCCAAACTGACAAAACCACGGGCCGCCAACTCCTGCGCATAAAGTCCGGAAGCCTGTTCTTTCACAGCACCAAAGGGACCAGAAACAATCACTGTCGGGTTCTTCTTTCCCTCATATCCTTCTGGCAGATATAAATCGCCTGCCAGCATAATTCCATAACGATTCTTAAACTGTATTTTTTTCATTTTAATTTTCGGATTGATTTCAAATGTTCTGGTATCTATGTTTTCCATTTTTCAGTCTCCTTTATCTATTTACATTTTTCAAAATTTATTAAGCAGGGAAGCAAGACAGTCAATCTACTCCTAACCTTTATGAATTATCCCAGGCAAAGATTTACTGTGCCTTGTAAGTATGGGTAGCATATTTACGCATTTGCCATCTTTTACATA
Source organism: Lachnospiraceae bacterium (assembly GCA_022791975.1). GTDB lineage: Bacteria > Bacillota > Clostridia > Lachnospirales > Lachnospiraceae > RGIG4284. The sequence goes on from JAAWAC010000043.1 coordinate 2,681, forward strand.
AGTCATGCACTGCTCCGTCAACTGCTGGTCACAACCCGTATCCAGTAAGTTCTGTTATGTGCTTCCATACAGATCGTTTGTTTCTTCCATATCCATCTCCCTCCTTCTATACTCATTTTAATTCTCATGTGATATAATATCAAATACATATAAAATATTATTTTCCATACTAAAAAGGTATATATTTTCAAACAAAAGGCATCATTCCACGTATCGTTCCATCAAAGATCGATATACACATGACAAAGGAGGATTTGCATTTGGACATTCGAGTATTGCAATATTTTCTGGCAGTGGCAAGAGAGGAAAGCATAACAAAGGCGGCTGAATCTCTCCGCATGACCCAGCCCCCTCTTTCCAGACAGCTAAAAGACTTGGAAGAAGAATTAGGGAAACAGTTGCTTATCCGCGGCAGTAAAAGGGTTACTTTGACGGAGGACGGTATGCTGCTGCGCAAACGTGCAGAAGAACTGGTGGAACTGATGGAAAAGACAAAGGCGGAACTGACATCTTCTCATGAAAATATCAGTGGAGAAATCTATATCGGCTGCGGCGAAACGGAAAGCATTTCCTTTTTGGCACAGGCAGCCCAAAACTTACAGAAAAAACATCCGCTGATTCATTACCATATTTACAGCGGGGATGCAGAGCGTGTCATGGAGCGGCTGGATAAAGGATTGATTGATTTCGGCCTTCTAGTAGGTCCAATGGATATCAGCAAATATGATTATATCCGGCTCCCTATGAAGGATATCTGGGGCGTGCTAATGCGTAAAGACAGCCCGCTGGCAGAAAAAGAAACGGTTTCCCCAGAGGATTTGTGGGATAAGCCCCTGATTATTTCCCACCAGACTTCCATTAACAGCGAAATGTTCTTCTGGCTGAAATCAGATACTTCCAGACTGAATATTGTTGCCACCTATGATCTGGTCTACAATGCGGCACAGTTTGTAAAAAAGGGGTTCGGTTATGTCATTGCACTGGACAGGCTCATCAATACAACCGGTGACAGCAACCTCTGTTTCAGGCCGCTTTTTCCTGCTCTGGAAGCGGAGCTATGTATTATCTGGAAAAAGTATCAGGTTCTTTCACGAGCCTCTAATATGTTTCTGGAACAGTTACAAAAAACTCTGAATTGCATGGAATAGCACATCTTTTATCATAGTTCAAAACTATTGGCAAGCAATGCCTTCTTGTATAGAAGGCTCATTTATGCAGATTTTCCGTAACCGGAAAATCTGCGCAAACGCCTGTTGCTGACATGTCCCCAACCCCCTAACATCGTTTCCTGCGGTAACGGCTGCGCACTCCTCGGGTGTTGAAAATCTCATGGAAGCCCAGACTTTTCATGGTGTGGAGTCCTATACTCTTTTTCCAGCTTTTGGATGGCAGATTACTTTCCCCCACCGGGATCTCACGAGGTTCTCTTTTTGCCATACGTGCAAAGCAGATTGCCCACACTGTGCCGCCTTTCCCCCGCCCGTCATATACCGCAATCACCCGCCCGGAGCGTTCTGCCATGTACCGGAGCCGCCAGGAATAAACGCTTGGATGGTATTTTTCCTGCACCACAATCACCTCCGAACAAGCCTCCGGAGAGCAGCCTGTTTTTGACAGCGTGGACGCCCTGTTCGATAAACTGGAGGCAGATTAATGGCATCCCAATTTACCTTATAAGAGATAAAAGCCCTTTTGCTTTTAGGGACAATTTCACGTTACGCAAATGATAGTTGCATATAACAGTAAAATCTTTTGTTTTTTCCACCTGGAATACAGCCATACCAAAAATCTTTTTTCTCCTGATTTATTCCATCAAAAAAGCCTGACAGTAAAGGTATTGTTTACTATCAGGCAGTTACACTCGGAATACGAAATGCAGCGCGATCCCGGTCCATGTACATAATCACCTACTTATTTTTTAATGATTATAAGCAGTATACCCCCTAATTCTCAAGCAAACAAAAACCTGTAAACAATCATGTCTACAGGTTTTGCCTTAAGCTATTCTCTTAGCTCCCCGAGTAGGGCTCGAACCTACAACCCCGCGGTTAACAGCCGCGTGCTCTACCAACGGGTGCGCTCGCATACCGAAAAACTACTTCAAACTAAAAACACTACTGGCTTTTAACTTTCATGGAAAGTAA